>JAPYUI010000220.1:0-1432 GCA_029936175.1 Kiritimatiellia bacterium | reverse complement strand
CCGAAGTAATGGCCGTTGTCATGGAAGGTCCGGCCACTGACCAGGTTTCCATCGATGACACACGGTTCATCCACGAAGGTGCCCCCGCAGACCTCGAGGTCAAACCGGCACTTGGGTACCGTGGCCATCCGGCGTCCGCGCACGCGATCCGCCCGCGCCGGGATCTCCACGCCGTGACACACGCTCGCCACCGGCAGGTTCTGGTCAAAGAAATATTGGGTGACGCGGATCAGGTCCTCGTCCTCGCGGATGTATTCCGGGGCGCGGCCGCCGGAGAAGAAAATCCCGGCGTAGTCCCCGGGCTCAATATCCTTAAACGCAATATCGGCCTGCAGGGTGTAGCCTTCCCATTCCTTGGTAATGGTCCAGCCGGGCTTCACCTCGTGCATGACCAGTTGGTAGAGGCGCTTCTCCGGGGCGGCGACGACGGGCTCGTAGCCGCCTTCGATCAGGCGATGATAGGGATACAGCGTGTCGAGGGTTTCACTCGCGTCGCCGATGATGATGAGGACCTTGTTGGATGCCATGATGATTTCCGGGTTGTACCGCCGAGGATCCAGGCCCGGGGGCGTCTAGCGACGGCGCAGGCCGAGCAGGGCGCAGCCGAGCAGGAGCAGGGCGGCAGCGGACGGTTCCGGGATACTCACGAAGGTCCCAAGCGGGACCGGGTTCGCGGCGGTTGCATTGGACGTCTCGCCGTCGAGGGCATTGATTCCGCTGTAGGTCCAGTCACCCACCTGCCAGGCGAGGCCCGCCGCGGCGGTGCCGTTGTTCCGGTAGGCCCAGCCATCCAGGTGGTCCCAGGGCTGACCGCTCCCGTCGATATTGATATCGCCGTAGGTATCCACCACGCTCCCGTTATTAAACAACTCAATCGCGTCATCCCCGTTGACGTTGGCGGCACCACCGGTGAACGAGGGGGCGAAGCCGAAGAAAACGGTAAACTGGGGAGCCTCGCTGGCAACGTAGAGGAAGTCCCCGGCCGTCGCCGACCCGGCGGGGAAGGTGAATTCCTGTCCATCCGATCCGCCACCGTTGTTGGCGGAGCCGATCCCGTAGAGGGTCAGGTCCGGGATGTCATCGAGCACGTAGAGCTCGAAGCCCTTGGGCGTGCCGCCTGAAAGCGGTCCGTCAAACACCGCGGTGATAATCATGTTTCCGGAAGCGCTTGCACACCCGAGCAGGACGACGAGAAAGGGAAGTATCTTTTTCATAGCGGAAGCCAGATTATCGGCAAATCGCGGGCTGCGCGAGTCTATTTGGCCACGAATATACCGGCCAAGGGCCTGATACGCGTGATCGCCCCGCGGGTAACCCGGTTCATTTAGCCCGGATGCATATCGGTTTGACAAGGACCGGGCATCGCCCACTATGCGCCCATGAAAGTGCTCCCGGTTGTTTTGCTCATCGCCCAGGCCGTATATGCCGCAAA
>JAPYUI010000219.1 GCA_029936175.1 Kiritimatiellia bacterium | reverse complement strand
CCACCTTCTCCCCCCCGACCGCGGGATCCGCCGGGCCGAGGCCGTGCAGCTTGCCACCGCGCACAAACTGGAAATCCTGCTCGAAGAGTACATCATAACTCAGGTAGGCCTCCTTCACCGGCTTCGCCAGTCCAAACTGCATCACCACCCGCTCGGAGCCGCGCATCGAACCGACATAGGCAACCCGGATGCCGGGCGTTCCGTTCACGCCACCGGTGGGGACAAGTTGGATATACCGGTGGGCGGTGATCTTCGACGCAATGGAGGAACGCCGCTGGTCAAAGTCGACCTGGTACAAAGGATTGGCTGCCTGGCTCAAGCCTGCACTCAACAGCATATAGAACAGGGCGCGCATGGCAGACCTTAGGCTCGCCAAGGAGCATCTATCAAGCTCACCATTGTCGAATGTTTAATCATCGAGCGCTCAGCATGAAGACCATGGTTCAGCCGAATAACGCAAATAGTTCTCCATAATCCTGGCCAAAAACGGTAGCTGTGGAGCATCCTCAGCGCCAACCCGATATCGAGGGAGACCCCGAGCACATTCCCAGAACGGCAAGGGCCACGCGGAAAAGAAAAACGCATGATACAACTTTTCCATACCAGCACATTTCTCCGCATGGCAAACATACTCGCCATTACCTGCGGGGCGTACACGCTGCCTGCAGTAGAAGGACCCCCCTTGACGCCGGCGCCCAAGGGTTGGCCCGATGCGGTCAAGACCACCGAGTACCCGGCACGCGCAGACGCATCGCGTCAGCCCATGCTGGTTTACACGGCCAAAAACCGCGAGAAACGCCCCCTGCTGGTGGGGCTCCACACCTGGTCGGGCGGGTACAAACAGGCGGGTGGCGAAACGGTCTATGCCCGCTGGTGCATCGAGAAGGACTGGCACTTTATTCATCCGCATTTCCGGGGTCCTAACTGGACCGCCGAGGCCTGCGGATCGGAACAGGCGGTGCAGGATATTCTCGATGCAGTGGCCTTCATGCAGGAGACCGCTGCGGTCGATGCCGACCGGATCTACCTGGTCGGAGTCTCGGGCGGAGGCCACGCCGCACTGCTTCTCGCCGGTCGCTCACCAACTACCTGGGCCGGGGTATCAGCCTGGGTGCCGATCAGCGATCTGCATGCATGGTGGAGGGAATGCAAAGGGACACGCAAATATGCTGCACATATCGAAAGAGCCGTGGGAGGAAACCCGGATACCGACAAGGGTGCGGCAGCCGCATGCATCAAACGCTCCCCGCTCAGCTATCTCGACCGGGCCGCGGGGCTAAACCTGGATATCAATGCCGGCGTTACGGACGGGCACCAGGGCGGAAGCGTACCCTTTTCCCATTCACTCCACGCCTTCAACCGGGTTGTGCCGGAACGGGACCGCATCGCCCTCGAACACATCGAAGCGTTTTACAAAACACAGGCGCTGCCCAAGGGCCTGTCGAAAGCGAACCCGGATCCACTCTACGGGGAGAAGCAGCCGATATTCCGGAAAGTGTCGAGCAACACCCGTGTCACCATCTTCGACGGGCGGCATGAGATCCTGCACGAGGCCGCCCTCAACTGGCTGGCTCATCAACGCCGGAACAAGCCCGCCACATGGGACCTGCCCCGGCACAGCCGACTCGGGACGAAGGCGAGTGAACGCACATCCGGGAACTAGCACGACCCCCCATCCACATCGCATCTGCACGTCTTTAATCCCCCATTTTCCCATCGACCGCCGGTGCTAACTGCGCTAAACGTAGTGAGGTATATGAAGATATTTGTAACAGGTTCCGCAGGATTCATCGGGTCCCATCTCAGTCGCTCACTGCTTGCCGATGGGCACGAGGTGACCGGCTTCGACAATTTTAACGATTACTACAGCGTCCAGTTGAAACGGGATCGGCATGCGACCCTGGAACCGCTTGCGGGCTATACCGGGATCGAGGGCGATCTCACCGACCGCGATACGGTCATGGACCTGGTCGCAGGCCAGGACGTGGTGGTCAACCTTGCCGCCCAGGCAGGGGTCCGCTACAGCCTGGAACATCCTCACGCCTATGAGCAGGCCAACCTGCTGGGCTTTTTGAACATCCTCGAAGCCTGTCGACATGGCAAGGTTCCCCGCCTGGTCTACGCCTCCAGCTCCAGCGTTTACGGCGGAAACGAAAAGCAGCCCTTCAGCGAGGAGGACCGGGTGGACACACCGGTCAGCCTTTATGCGGCCACGAAAAAGGCCAACGAGTTGATGGCCCACACCTACAGTCACCTGTACAAATTCCAGACCATCGGGCTTCGCTTCTTTACCGTGTACGGGCCCTGGGGTCGCCCGGACATGGCACTGTGGCTGTTCACCAAAGCCATGCTTGCGGGGGAGGCGATCCCGGTATTCAACCAGGGCGATATGCAGCGCGACTTCACCTACATCGATGACATCGTCGAGGGCACCAAGGGCGCGATTTTCACGGAAGATTTGCCCCCCTACGACATCTTCAACCTCGGCAATAACGATCCGGAAAAACTCATGGACATGATCCGGACACTTTCCGAGGCACTGGGCATCGAGCCCCAGCTAAACCTCCTGCCCATGCAGCCGGGCGACGTGCCCTCTACCTACGCCAATGTCGACAAGGCACGTGCCAAACTCGGGTACGAGCCGAGTACGCCCATCTCGATCGGCATCCCCGCTTTTGTCAAATGGTATAAATCGTATCACCCGATAGACCGGGAATCTGCATGAGCGACTTTTTTTCCCATGAGACCGCGCAGATCGATGAAGGCGCCCGTATCGGAGCGGGAAGCAAGATCTGGCACTTCTCACATGTGATGAAAGATGCTGAACTGGGCGAGAGCTGCAATCTCGGACAAAACGTCGTGATCGCATCCGGCGTTCGGCTCGGCAACAACGTCAAGGTCCAGAACAATGTATCGGTATACACGGGTACCATCATCGAAGATGATGTTTTCCTCGGCCCCTCCTGTGTGCTGACCAACGTCACGAACCCGCGGTCGCAGGTTGTCCGGCGGGGCCTTTATGAGGAAACGCTCATCCGGCGCGGCGCAAGCATCGGGGCCAACGCGACCATCGTATGCGGGGTGACCATTGGCCGTTACGCCTTCGTCGGTGCCGGGGCGGTGGTGACCAGGGACCTCCCGGACTACGCGCTGGTCATCGGCAATCCCGCCCGCCAGCAAGGCTGGGTGAGCAGGCACGGGCATCGCCTGAAAGATCCGGATGCCGAGGGCATCTACACCTGCCCGGAATCCAAGCTACGCTTCCAGGAAGTCGAAGCGGGGTTGATTCGCTGCCTGGATCTCGACGAAGAAGTGCCGCTGCCCGAATCACTCCGGACCGGGCAACTTCGCTACGATGATTTAAAGTGAGCAAGCGGATCGACATTATCGCCGGTGCGCGACCCAACTTCATGAAGATCGCGCCGATCCTCGAGGCCCTCCGGAGTACCGACCTGGACGCTCGACTCATCCACACCGGGCAGCACTACGATCGCAACCTTTCCGCAACCTTCTTCGAGCAACTTGGCATCCCCAACCCGGACATAAACCTCGAAGTCGGATCGGGCAGCCAGGCCGAGCAGACCGGGGCCATCATGACCGGCTACGAGAAGGTGCTCCAGGAATCATCTACCGATTTTTGCCTGGTCGTCGGCGATGTGACATCAACCATGGCATGCACCATCACCGCGAAGAAGATGCAGGTGCGTTGCGGACACGTGGAAGCCGGGATTCGCTCCGGGGACCTCACCATGCCGGAAGAGATCAACCGCATGGTGACCGACGCGCTTAGCGATCTCTTTTTCACCACGAGTGAAACCGCCAACCAAAACCTGCGCCGGGCCGGCATCGAGGATCAGCGGATTCATTTCGTGGGCAACACCATGATTGATACGCTGATGAAACAGCGCCCCAATTTCACCCCGCCGGCTTGTTGGGACGCGCTCAAGCTCAGCCATGGCGCATACGTCGTGCTGACCCTGCACCGTCCGGACAACGTCGACGAAACGCAGCACCTCGCCGCCACGCTCGACGCCATCGTCGCCGGCTGCCCGTGTCCGATCGTATTCCCCGTCCACCCCCGCACGCGCAAGATACTCGACGGCCTGGACCAGACATTCGAGAAACTTCATTTGCTGGATCCCTTACCCTATCTTGAATTCAATTACCTGGTCGAGCATGCCCGGGCCGTGATCACCGACTCCGGTGGCATCACGGAAGAGACCACGGTACTCGGCATTCCCTGCCTGACCCTTCGCGACAACACCGAGCGCCCCGAAACGGTCAACGTCGGCACCAACGAGCTCGTGGGGACTGATCCGTCGAACCTTCCCCCCTATCTCGAGCGGCTTTTTTCTGGCCAGTGGAAAAAGGGATCGATTCCTGAACGGTGGGACGGGAAAACCGGACCGCGGATCGCAGCCATCCTCGCCAACGAGGTTTGAGCTTTGGGGTAAAATATGCTGGAAAGACATTATGGCTGATAAAAAAATACGAATGGGGCTCGTTGGATGCGGACGAATATCCGGCAACCACATCCAGGCGATCCAGGACCACGGAGATGCCTGTGAACTCGCCGCCGTCTGCGATACCGTTCAAGAACGTGCGGACGAAAAGGCTGCAGAAACCGGCGTACCCGCTTTTTACGATCTTGACCAGATGCTCGCAGCGGTCGAAATGGATGCCGTAGCGATCTGCAGTCCCTCCGGGATGCATCCCGAACACGGGATCGCGGTCGCCAACGCGGGCAAACATGTGATCACCGAAAAGCCGATGGGCATCACCCTTGAAGGATGCGACCGCATGATCAACGCCTGCGACCAGAACCAGGTGTCGCTTTTCGTCGTGAAGCAGAACCGGCTGAACACGACCATGCAACTGCTCAAAAAGGCGGTGGACAAGGGGCGCTTCGGGCGCATCTATGGCGCCCACGTGAATGTTTTCTGGCAACGTCCACAGGAATATTACGACACGGCCAAGTGGCGTGGCACCTGGGAATTCGACGGAGGCGCATTCATGAACCAGGCCAGCCATTACGTGGACAGCCTGCACTGGCTGATCGGGGAAGTTGACAGCGTTATGGCGATGACCGGCACGCTGGGCCGCAGCATCGAGGCTGAGGATTCAGGATCCGCGGTGATCCGGTTTCGCAATGGTGCCATCGGCTCGATGAACGTTTCCATGCTGACCTACCCCAAGAACCTCGAAGGATCGGTGACCATCCTCGGCGAGAACGGCACGGTCAAGCTCGGCGGTGTCGCCATCAACAAGTTCGAGAAGTGGGAATTTGATCATTCCGATGAGGACGACAAGCTGGTCGAGGAAACAAATTACGAGCCCCCGAATGTGTATGGCTTCGGGCACACGGCCTATTACAAGAACGTGATCGACTCCCTGCACGGGGATGCCCCCCCGGCCACGGACGGCCGCTCGGGCCGAAAAAGCCTGGAACTGATTCTGGCGATCTACAAATCTGCGCGTGAAGGTAAGCGGGTTCCCCTCCCCCTGGCCTAATCCATACAAATCGATTCCGCCAGCCAGGATAAACCGGATGTGGCGCACAAAGAGCACGAGTGAAATCAAGAGCACGAGTTTAGGATCATGAGCGGTCGCAGCATGCGAAAGCTCAGCATTTCCGCCCTGATTTACGCGGCGGGCGACCTGCTGACCAAGGGTGCGCGGTTCATCCTGATCCCCTTCTATGTGCGCTACCTGAGCATGGATGAGGTCGGAGCCCTTGCAATCCTCCAGTTGCTCACCTTCTCGATACCCCCGATCTTTTCCTTTGGCCTCCCCATGTCGGTAGCGCGATTTTACCAGGACATGACCGACAAGGCCGACCGTTTCGTCAGCAGCCTGTGGTGTATCGGATTTGGACTCAGCCTGCTCGGCTGCAGCCTTCTGGCAGTGGGTATCCATTTCCTGCCCACGGCCTGGACCAGCCAACTGAGCGTGCAGCTCCTCCTGCTCGCGGTACTCGCCGGCTTCTTTCGGGCGAACTGCTCCATCCTTGAAAAGAAATTCATCATCCGGCATGAGCCGATGAAATACCGGGTCTTCACCTTTGCCCAGTTCCTCAGCACGACCGGACTGATCATCTATCTTGTCGTCTTTCGGGATCTGGGCTTAAAGGGCGCGGTGCTTGGCGAGGTGATTTCCTGCGGATGCTGGATGCTCGTCTCCGTGTCGACTCTCTTCCGTTCTGCGCGCCCCGACTTTGCCGTCATCGCCTGGCGTGGTATCTTTCGCTATGCGGCCCCGCTCGCCCCACACATGATCTTCATGTGGGCGATTTCCTATTCGGACCGCCTGGTCCTCAAGGCCTACGAAGGTTTCGACCAGTTGGCCATATACAACAGTGCCTACATGCTGGCATCGCTTCTTCCCATCTTTTCCCTGGCCCTGAAAAATGCCTGGCTCCCCGACTTTTTCGAGCGCGCGGAACAGGACCGTAGCGGCGGGAAGGATTTCAGCGCGAAGTTCGGATGGTACCTCTTCATCTGTCTGTTCATGGCCCTGCTGATCATTGTCTGTGCGCCGCCGCTGGTACATATCTTCCTGACGAAAGAATACCTGGAAGCGACGCGACCCATGCAAGTTGTTACCTTCGGGCTGATTTTCCACGCAATCTGGATTGTGTTCGTTAATCCTTTATATTACGCCAA
>JAPYUI010000020.1:4738-37808 GCA_029936175.1 Kiritimatiellia bacterium | reverse complement strand
GTTCATTTCCTTGATTTCCTCGTTGAGCTTCTTGATACGACTATCCGTTTTCTTACCCCCTTCAAAGTCGTTATTTAACGCCTCCAGCTCAGCGCGCAAATCCAGCTGGTCGAGGATGCCCTCGATGAGTTTTTTTGGAAGCTCCACGGAGAGCGTTGGCGGCACCTCCGCCAGGTCCTCATCGCTGATCCGCTTGCTCGCCGCCTCCTTTACCTTGGGGTCCTCGGACTTCCTGGCCGTGGCCTCCGCGGCATCCGAAGCGATGGTGGACTTGGTACGAAACTGAATGGCCGCAATCTCGTTGGGCCTGAGAGACTTGTCCTCGCCCTCCATCGTCAGGAGGTTAAAGGACCCCTCGTCATAATCCTGCACCATGGCCTTGCTGCGCTGGCCGCCCGGAAATATCATGGGCATAAAGGATCCCTCAGGCGGTTCAAAGCTGGCACGTTTGATATCCGTAACCGCCATGACCACCTTGCTGCCGTCCTTCTTGATCATCATCAGGCGGCCCGTCTTGTACAGCATGACATCCGCCTCGAATTTCGTTCCGTCGGGCAGTTCAATTTCATCCGCGGCGAAAACGGATATAGCCATCCCCAGGAGGATGAACCAGCGTAAAATACTGGATCGTTTTATTGTGTAAGCCATGTCAAGAATCGTTCCCGGATTATACCCAAAGGTGCGGCAGAACCGCAAAAGAAAAAAGGTACGACCGAAGAATAGGGTTTTTCCTGGCCGGAACGCCGGCGAAAAGCCTTCCCCTGGCAGGAATCCCTATTTTGCGCCAAAGCTGTCCATGAATGCCTTCTCCGCGCTATTCAGCGTTTTTTTCGGCCCGGTGAACTTGATAAAGTAGTTCCCTTTCGCGGTCTGCACGATCGCCGCAAGCATCCGCTGGTTCGGCGTGGGTTGGCTCTTGCGCATGATCGGGGGTCCCACCGGCTTGTTGTAGGTGCCGGTGACCGAGACGAGATCGTAGGCACCGTTCGCGGACGTGCCCTTGCTCTCCCTGGCGGTCCGGCCCTTTTCCACAAACTGCCCCACCCAGCGATCGATGTTGGCGCGCACACCGCCGCCGCTCGCCGCACCGAAGAAATAAATGACGAGGTCCGCGTGCGCGCCTTCCTTGGACCCGGGAACAACGAACTGCGCGAGACGCATGCTGCTCGACGGCTGCTCCTGGGTCCAGGTCGACGGAATCTTCAGCGAGAGGTCCCCGACCTTTACCGCCTTGGTTTCGGCCTGCCCGAGGGCACACAGGCCCAGGAAAAGGGTATACGATGCGATTGCTTTCATGGAGTCCGGTTCCGGGTTCAACACGAAGTAAAGCAAGCAATTCGAGACGGTGAAAGCTTTTTTCGATCCGGGTTAAGAAGGGTTCGCCCGGATCATTCGATCATCGTGCACAGGTGGCGTTTCAGGCCAGGGCTCGCCACAACTGGCTCATGGCCCGCTGCACACTGGACTCCCGGATCATTTCCCGGTCGCCCCGGAAGGTATCCTCCTGCACCTCGATGCCGGACGGCATCGCCAGGGCTATGTATACCAAGCCAACGGGTTTATCCGGGCTTCCCCCGTCCGGACCGGCGACGCCGGTAATGCCGATACCAAAATCGGTCCCGAGCTTTTCACACACCCCCCGCGCCATCTGTTCTGCGACAGGGCAACTCACGGAACCGTGTTCCTGTAAATCACTCTCGCGCACCCCGAGCAGGGCCACCTTGACCTCGTCCGCGTAGGAAATGATGCCACCCTTGAACCAGGTAGAGCTCCCCGGAACACAGGTGAGACGCCCGCCGAGCAGGCCGCCGGTACAGGACTCGGCGACACCCAGGGTCTGCCCGGATGCAAGCAACTTCTCGCCGATGACCTGTTCCATGGCCATCCGGCGATCCGAATAAACATGTTCGCCAAAATGGCCGGCCACCTGCAGGGCAGCCTGTTCAAGCGCAACCACGTTATGTGAAGTCAATCGAAGCTCCACCCGGCCCGGCATCGCGCAAAAAGCCACCTCGATGTCCGAACCGACGAGCGCGTGGTCACGCAGGCGATTGACGATCTCGGACTCGCCGATCCCCGCCAGCATGAATACCTTTTCAACCGGTGCCGCTCCGACAAGGAGGTGCTGGGCGATCCATTCCAGGACATGGTGCTGCATCATGCTGATAAATTCCGACGGCGGGCCCGGCAGCACGAAAATAGTCCCGCCCTGGTGGTCAAGGCGCTGACCCGGTGCAGAACCAACCGGGTTCAACAGGGCATCGGCACCATCGATGACCATGGCCTGGCGCTCCCGCCCTTCCATCGCCCGGCTACCCGACTGCGCATACCGCTTATTGATATGCTCCAACACGTCTGGATTCAAAGACATCTTGAGGTCGAGTGCTTCACACAATGCTTCGCGCGTGATGTCATCCTGGGTCGGACCCAGGCCGCCGGTGATAAAAACCAGGTCGCTCTTCGCGACCGCCTGTTTTATCGCAGAGACGATGAGGGCCGGGTCATCGATCACGGTCGTGTCCCGAACCAGGGGGATGCCGAGTCGCCCGAGCATGGAACCCAAAACCCGGGCATGCCCATTGGTCACGCTGCCATTGAGGAGTTCCGCGCCGGTGGTAATGATTTCAGCTGTTGTCATGACGGGGAGCGTATGGGGAATGGAGGAGCTTAGAAAAGCCCCTCGTCGTCCTCATCCTCGTCCAAGTCGTTGGCGGCCTCCTGGAGCGCCCAGCTCATATCCTCGGCCTGGTGCCAGACTTTTTCATGCACAAAAATGGGGCAGTTCTGCTGGATGGCAAGAGCGATTGAATCGCTGGGACGGGCGTCGATCTCGACCAGGCTGGTGCCGAGCTCGTTCTGCTGGTACATGTGCAGCCGGGCAAAGAAGGTATCCTCCTTCAAGTCGTTGATCACCACCTTCTGTACGGTCACGCTGAGGCCGGTCAGGATGTTTCCGATGAGGTCATGGGTGAGCGGGCGGGGCTTCTTGATATCCTGTAGAAACATGGTGATGGCTGCGGCGACACTGGGATCTACAAAGATCGCGATCACCTTTTGTCCACTGCTTAGAAATACCCCGGAACCCGAGGGCGTTGGTACGAGGCCTTTAACTTCTACAGGTATTTCTTCCTCAATCATGACCGGGATGTGTTACAGTTCGCGGGTGATATAAATCACCATCCCGAAAATAAAGACGAGCAGCACGGCTGATATTATCGCACCCATAGGTTAATAAACCATACTTAAGCGACAGGTTCCACCACCGTATCGGCTAATTCTCCATCATTCGTTCCTCCACGCACTATATGAACCGTCCAATTTAGTTTTCCAACCCGGACTTAATCCTGATAGAGCTAGAGGGAAATCCTGGAAATGAAACCTTACCCACCTGTTAACGTGGTCACCAGCCCGAGGAGAACACATGATCGACGGTAACTCCGTTCTGGCGATCGCCATCTTCGCCGGCTTCGGTTTTCTCCTCCTCGGCGCCATCGGCTTGGTCCTCAAAGCCTTCGGGACCCATTGGGCCTGGGGCCTGGCGGCCTTGATCATGCCCCCTTTTGCCTGGATTGCGTACGCGATTAAGCACTGGACCGATGCAAGGGGTATGGTCGGTGCGGCTCTCACCGGGCTCGGCATCTTGTTGGTTCCCACCATCAGCGGCGCGCTGTCGGGCCAAGCCCCGGTGGCCTACGCTCAGGAAGTCCTTGAGGCATTCCTCTATCCGGATACCGAAGTCGGTCACATGACCTCGCGTGATGCCGAAAAGAGGCGCCTGGCAAAGATGAAGAAAAGCCTCCAGGAACAATATCAGGCCCTGGACAAGAACGATGACGTGGCCATGGCACGGTTCCATCGTGCCGTCGAGGCTTACCGGCAGCGCAAGCGGGTGTATGAGCAGAAGAAGCCGTGAGAAACGTACGGGGCTGTGGCTACCCCTTAGCGCGGTCCAAAGAGCACAATCGACGCTGAACATCCCCACCGGGATCGCGGCCAGCAGCTACGGCTTGATCCCGCAACGGGAATCGCCTAGGATACCCACATGAAGACAACCCGACGGGCCATCCTTAAATCCACTGCGGCGGCAGCCGCCACCGCATCCCTCCCCACCGTCCTCCGCGCAGCCAACGATTCCCCCAACAACACGATTCAGGTCGCGATCATCGGGCTACGCGGAAAGGGCAAACAGCATATGCAGATGTTCAAGGCGATGGACGGGGTACGCGTCGCTGCACTCTGTGATCCCGACCGGAACATCCTCGCCGCGCGGGCAAAAGAATTGGGTGATCTGCAGGCGAAAACCCATACTGACCTGCGACGGGTGATGGATGACAAGGAGCTGGATGCGGTGGTGATTGCGACACCCAATCACTGGCACGCCCTGGCGACGATCTGGGCCTGCCAGGCCGGAAAGGACGTCTACGTGGAGAAGCCGGTCTCCTACACGATCGAGGAGAGCCGACAGATGATTGCCGCAGCCCGGCAATATGACCGCATCGTCCAATCGGGCACCCAGCGTCGTTCGGACCCGGCCCTGGCGGAAACCTTCACGGCGCTCCGCAAGGGGGAGCTGGGAAAGATCAAGCAAATCCGGGTGTGCCACTACAGCGTCCGCGGGAGCATCGGCAAGGTGAAGGGTGCCCAGGCCGTACCGAAACATGTTGACTACGACCTCTGGTGCGGACCCTCTGCCAAGGGCCCGCTCATGCGTAAGAACCTGCATTACGACTGGCACTGGGTCTGGGAAACCGGCAACGGGGAACTGGGAAACAATGGCCCGCACGAACTCGATCTCGCCCGCTGGGTCGGAGGCTACGAGACGCTCGCACCCGGCGTGGTCAGCGTGGGCGGACGCTTCGGCTGGAATGACGACGGCGAAACCCCCAACACCCACCTGGTCTACTACGATTACCAACCGGCACCGATCATCATGGAGGTCCGCAACCTTCCGGCGAAAAAGGGCATGCGCACGGCCGATCATTACAAGGGTATCCGCACCGGCCTCGTGGTCGAGTGCGAGGAAGGCTATTTCGCCGGCATGGACGGTGGGCACCTCTACGACAAGGACGGAAAGAAGATCCGGCAAATCGTCGGCAACGGAGGACGCACCCACCAGGCCAATTTCATCGCCGCCGTGCGCAGTCGCAAGCGAGCAGACCTGAACGCCGAGATCGCGGTCGGTCACCTCTCCTGCGGACTCTGCCACCAGGGCAACATCTCACATCGCCTCGGGAACAAACATTCGATCGCGGAAGCCCGGGAAATGCGCAAGGCCGATGCCCCGAACGCCGCTACTTTTGACCGCATGGCCGCTCACCTGGATGCCAATGGGATCGATGCCACATCCGCACAAATCCACCTGGGGCCCATGCTGCGCTTCGACCCGGAAGCCGAACGCTTCCCGGGCAATGAAGAGGCCAACGCCCTGCTCGGCAGGGCCTATCGCGCCCCCTTTGCGCTGCCGGGGAAGATATAGGGAACCGGGCCTTCCGTGCACCACGGCATCATAGCCCGGCGTAGCTTCCGATCCACCGCGTTCATGTAAAGCAAACCGCCGGCCACGCGCGAAGCAGGACCGGCGGATCAGCGGCGACCGGGTCACCGCGCTTAAATGCACGCGTTACTGGTTGGACCCACCGCCCTCGCCACAGATCGGCGGAATGCTCGCCAACAGGGTGAAGGCGCGGGCCACTCCACCACTGTTTTCAAAGGCGGCTTTGCTCTGGGTCTGGTTCGGCCAGTTGTTACAACCCAGCACGAGCACGCCGCCGGCCACGCCATTGTAGTCGAGACCACAGACCTGCTCGTAGTAGACGTAGAAGACATCCGTGCTCAGATCCTCGTAGGTCACCAGGAGATTGCCCGCCAGCTCACCCGGGAAAGCCGAGTTCGGGTCACCCTTGAAGACCGTGAAGTCCAATACACCCTGGACGATCAGGTTGTTCGCACCACCCGTATCGATACTCGCATCGATCAACAATACTTCTCCCGTCAGGCGCTGCATGGTGATCGGTTCGCCCAGGGCACCCAGCGGAGCGGTCACGTCACCCGTGTAGTAGTTGTGGCCGTTCACCGTCGTCGCATCGGTCGCGAGGCTGAATCCACTGAACTCGCAGGCGGCTTCAATATCGAATGCATAGGTGTCGAAGGTATTGATCGTGTCAACACAACCGCTATCATCATCCAGGAAGTCCAGGTTCCCCGTCGTCACGGTATAGTTTCCGGCAATCACGTTGTCATTCGTGCCCTGTGCATCCCAGTCGCTTGTGTAACCCGTGGGATCCGTTTCGATGATCACGTAGTTACCCGACTGCAGGGAAATGAAAGAATACATGCCATCGGAGGCGGTAATCACCTGCTCCACCAGCACCCCATCATCGGATTCGTCTCCGTTTCCGTTCGGGTCGGTCCACAGGGAGATCAGGGCCCCTCCGATTGGGTAATCGTTTGTATCGATGATATCATTGTCATCCAGGTCGGAATCGCCGTACACCGTACCACTGAGGTCGACAAACACGGGAGCCTCGTCATCATCGAGAATGGTGACCAGGCCGGTGTCATCCAGGATCAGGGCCCCGACCGGACTGCTCAACACGACCCGGAAGGTTTCATCCGATTCGTCTTCCAAGTCGTCGAGGACGGTGAACACCAGCAGATGCTCCGTCTCGTTGCCGGCCACGTTGACCGTCCCGGCATGACCCAGGTAGTCCAGGCCATCCGTCGCCAGGATGCCCTCGCTGACATAATCGAAGCTGACGGCATCGGCGGTCACCCGGTTGATGCTGACCGTCAGGGTAACCGTGCCCGCATCTTCGTCGACCATGACGTCATTAATGCTGATCGCGTTGAACGGGACATCGTCATCCAGGAAGTCGACATTGGTTGCGTTGCTGGAGTAGAGCCCTGCGACCACGTTGTCATTAACCCCATCTGAATCCGTCTCGCTCACGTAGCCGGGCAGGTCGGTTTCCACGACCCAGTACATGCCATAGTCGCGGTTGGGGAAAGTATACGTGCCATCACCGGCGGTCGTGGTCGTGGTGACAAACTCGCTCAACTGCGCCACCTGGTCGGCGTTGGCATCCTTATAGAGGTCGAGGGTCACACCCGCGATACCCGTATCATCGTTACCGATAACGTTATCGTTGCTGGTGTCGTTATCCGCGTAGACCGTACCCGATATGCTGAATGCCGGTACATCGTCATCATAGATGGTCACCACACCGGTATCATCGACGACCGCCACATTCTGGGGATTGCTGATCTGGACGCTGAATTGCTCGGTTGATTCCATAGTGGGATCGTTAATGATCGGGATGGTGATCGGCATGCAGGTTTCAAAGGCCGGGAAGACCAGCGTCCCGGTGGTAGTCGTGTAATCCGATCCGCTCACTGCAGAACCACTGATCGTTACATAGTCCACCTGCACCGGAAGTTCACCTGCCTTGTCGAGGCAAACCCAGACCTTGGTATCACCGTCACTTTCCAGGACTTCCTGGTCATTTACCGAGATCTGCGGAAGCACCTCGTACATGCCCAGGTCGATCGTGTCGCGGTTTTCACCAACGGCCAATACGAAACAGGTCGGGTCATTTTCCGCCACCGTTCCATCAACCACCTGGATACACTCCTCAAAGGAAATCGCATCCAGGAAGTTACCGATGGAGATGTGGCCACGGGCCGTGGAAATCGCGACATAGCGGAAACGCGTCACGGTCTGCCCCTCGGGCACGTTATAGTCCCCGGTGTAGACACCCCAATTGTGCTTTCCGTCGGCGTAGGTTCCCTCGGAGACGTAAGGGCCCCCGGGTGGACCGATTTCCAGGCGAATGGCATCGACCCCCTTGCGACCGCGGTGTGCAAAGGACCAGGTCATGCGAGCCCCGGGTGAGGTGTTGACATCCTGGAACAGGGCCGCAAACCGGGTTGCGTTGATTTCCGCATGCTGATCACCATCATGGGAAGGTACCCCGGCAAAACCGGAGTCCCAGATTTCACCGAGGTCATCGGATGCATCGGTTTCCCAACCATTAATGTAATCCTCGTAGATATAATACGCGTGCAATGAACCGCCACCGAAGGTCGTGCGGACCCCGTTCGGATCCACGGGATCTTCAAAACTGCCGTTCACGATGGATACAGCGGAGGTCTCGCACTGCCCGTACACGATTGTCGAGGATTCATCGTCATCCACCAGGCCATCTTCGTAGGCATCGCTGTCGGTCTCGATATCGGATGCGTTCACCGGGGAGATTTCAAAGTTGGCCGGCACATTCGAGTAACGAATGCTGTAGTTAACCCGGGGATCCAGCCCACCGAAGGCATAGGAGCCATCCGCCGCACTCGCGGTACTGGTGATGAAAACGTCATCGCAGGTATAGAGGCTGAGGACCACGCCGAGAATGGGCGGGGCACTGGCTTCCTCGACCCCGTCCGCGCCGCCGTCTTCATAGATGACCCCGGAGATACTGGCCTGCTCGTAGGTGAAAAAGTTGTTGTCTTCACTATCCGAGCTTTGGGGCAGGACAACCGTAATCTGGTCCTCCGCATCGACAACGGCACCAATGGTCCCCGCAACCGCACTCCCAGAACCGTGATTCGCCGGCGGAATGATGTTGATCACGTAGGTATCCGCTTCCAGCTCGTCGAACTCGTAGGTGCCGTCACCCGTCGTCGTGACCTGCTCACTGAAGCCCGGAGCGGTGAGCGTAATAATGGCTCCTGCCAAGGGGCCCTCTCCGGCACCCACAACCCCGTCGATGACCAGCTCATCGTATACGGTACCGGAGATGGTACTGGGGACATAGGAGAGGAAGCGGTTGTTGCTACTCGTATCGTCCGGAGCCACAACCACCGAGATTTCGTCAACGGATACAACCGTCGCACCCACCGTCCCCGGCAGGGCCGCCGAGGAAATCCAGTCCGTCGGATTTGCCCGGGTCAGGGTGTAGGTTCCCTGCTTCAGGTCGGTAAAGGTGAAGTTGCCGCTGGAGCCTGTGGTCACCTGGAAGCTTCCGGAGGGACCGCTAAGGGAAACCGTGGCCCCGGAGAGACCCCCTTCCCCACCGTCCACCTGGCCATTGGCATTCAAGTCCTTCACCACGGTACCGGAAATAGTGGCTGGAGGCTGCAGGGTGACCTGGACGCTGCCGATCCCCGTGGTCGTCTGGCCGCCCGGCACATCACCAGCCGCGACAACCGTATTCAGGAAAGCCGCGCTAACGTTGGCCTTGCTGCAGGAATAGCTTGCCGATTCACCGATATTCAAGGTGCCAATGACCTGGTCGCAGCCGCTCGCAAGGGCCGAGGAACTCCCGATGTTACTCAGGATGGTATCGCCCGTGTTCTCCACCGTCACCGAGAACTGCGCGGTATCGCCAATACAAACTTCCGGCGTGGTGGTGGTCACGGTAACCGTGAGCTCGGGGCTCAAGACCACGGGCACACTGACACTGGGCGTAAAGGTATTCTGGGCATCCGACACCGTGGCCGCACTGACGAGCGTGACCACCGGCACCGTCCATGGATAATCCAGCACCATATCGTATTGGAAATGCGTCGCTTCCTGGCTAGCGAGCACGCCAATAGCATAATTCCCTTCATCCAGGGGAAACGGCGTACTCCCCGCATCCGGGATGGATATCCCGCCGCGGAAGGTACTGCCTGCCACATAGGTTGCTCCGGCAGGAGGCAGCGTGTCAGACAACTGAAGCTGACGGGTCAGGACATAGGCCGGGTTGGAAACTTCAATCGTGTACCGGATGGTATCCCCGGGATTGAACTCACCGTCGCCATTCAGGTCACCACCCGGCGCATGGGCCACCGATTTCGAGGATGCAAACAGGGGCAGGGGCGGAACCGTCGTCCCCATGTCCAGCGCGGGTTGGGCCCCCGGCGCAACCGAGGTGTCCTGGCCCCAGGCCGCCGTGATCGGAGTGCCGTCGCAGGTCTGGAGCTTCATCTGCGTTTGATCACCGTCCGGATCAAAGATCCGAACCGATTCAAGCCGGGCTACGCTGACCGATGTATCCCATGTTCCGCAACCATTTGAGATGGGCCCTCCGTCACCGTTGAAGTCAATGTACACCGTGGTGTCGGCGACCGCCGTCACCCAGACGGGGTTGTAATTACCGTTGGGCGATGTGGTTGACAAGGCATCGCGGCCGGGTCCCCAACCGACCTGCAAGGCCGGACTCAGGCTGGTATTTGGCACCAGGGCCAGTCCCCAGTCGTGGGTGCCGGCACGGGTGACAGCATCCACCGCTACAAAAGCATAGAAGGTATCCGTAACGTTCTCGGTGTAGAATCGCTGGGCCGTATTCAAACTGTTGATCGGGATCGTCCGGGTGGACGTCGGGTCGACCGAATAGGTGTTAATACTCGAGCTCCCGTTCACCAGGCGTTCATACTTGACCGTGATCGAAAAGGGATGCGGATTGTACACGAACACGTCTGAACGATCGTCGCCGGAAAGGGAAGCCACCGGGTTAAAGTACTCACAGCTCCAGTTTTCCGTCGGGGTGATGTGGTACCAGCGTGACTGGTAGCGACTGTACGTGCTACCCGTTATCATTTCCACCTGTACCGGGTGCGTCGCGTTAATCTGGCCACCAGCGACCACGTTGTTGTAGCCCGACACATTGCCGGAAACGAGGATGGACTCCCCTTCATCCAGCGTAATCACCGTCGAGGATCCGTCCGCGTCTTCATCGATGTTCACGACCGTGTTATCCTGTGATGCCATGATCATTAGTGCCACGTATTGAAAAATCTGATCGGAGTGGCTGTAATGTTCACTCAGGGGGATCGAGTAGGACACCCCCCAGGCACTGGTATCATAGACCTCCAGGGCTCCGGCGAGCAGGGCTTTCGCCTCGTCATTCCAGGATGCACGCGTCACGGCAACCGGTTCCGTCACGGCAAACTTGTCACCACCATCGAAACGAAGGTCATTGGCATCCCGGGGGATGGGTACCAGATTCTCGAGGCGAATCACGTCGCCCAGGCTGATGAAATCACTGGCGAAACCAGGTGGCTTTCCGTTCGCGTCATCTCCATCACCCCAGATCTGGGTGCCGGAGAGGTTGCCCGTGCTGTAGACATTAATCGGCGTGGTGATATCCAGGTCATATCCGCCATCTTCCCACTGGTCGTAATACAGGACCGTGCCGTCGGCCGTAGCGGTAATGGAGATGACTCCATATTGGTCCAGGTCCACGTTTCCGGATTCGTAATGATCAAAGGCGGTCCGGGCCAATTCATCTTCAACCGGAACATAGAACAGTTGGGCGTAGTCGCCGACCTCCGGGGCATCCGGAATACCATCGCCGTCTGAATCCAAGTCCTGGAAATTGGGTTTGCCGTCGTTGTCCGGATCCGCATAGCCTTCGGTCTGGTCGGGAATGCCATCGGAATCACTGTCAAAATCCAGCACATCGATGGTGCCATCGGCATCGGTGTCAACCGGGACAACCCCACCCGCAGCAGCCACGGGCACCCCATACTCATCCACCCCGCTGTCATGCACACCGTCTTCATCAACATCGACCACCTCCCAGTCCTGGCCGGACTCAATCAGGTCGCTTATGGTGTCCTCATCGCTGTCCGTATCGATGTAGTCGGCGTAACCGTCACCATCCGAATCACGCGGATGGCCAAATGCGCCCACGATCTCCACGTCGGAGATCGTGTGCAAACCCGAACCCGAACTGTGCATCGAATTGTCAATATAGTAGTCTGTTCCCGTCCCGATCACGCTGGAGGTGTGAACCACGGCGCCATTGCGCTTGTATATAATCTGGGAACCTTCCCGAACGATGCTGAAGCGATCACCGGCGGACCAGGATCCAGCGTTTAAAACCTGCGAGCCATTCTCGAAGAGTCGAAACCCCGTCTTGCGCAGGTAAAACGCGTGATCGATATCCGAGTAACTGGCGGTGCTGTTGTTGCCCGCCTGGTTGATCCCGAGGAAAAAGTAGTTACATGGGTGATTCTCTGCCGTAAAGCTGAACGTAAAATCACCCCCGACTCCCAGGGTACTGAAGTCTTCAGAGTGAATCGTGGAGGACCACCCGGATGAAGTGGTTCCGAAATCCAGGTTCAGGTTATTCCCACTGGCCGTGAGACCACCCGCCTGGTTCTTCCACGCCAGGACGTCCGGGTTGCTCGGGCCCTCAATGTTATCCAGGATACCATCATTATCGCTGTCCCAGTCCAGGATGTCGAAGACCAGGTCGAGATCGCTATCCACCAGGCTCTTTCCGCCCGCCGCGTCAACCGGTACACCATCATTATCGACTCCACCATCATGGCGCCCGTCGGTATTGGTATCGTAGGTTCTGGAATCCTGGCCGCTTTCGGCCATGTCCGTGATCGAGTCGCCATCACTGTCGATGTCCAAGCGGTCGGCAACCGTGTCGCCATCGCTGTCCCTGATGCCGTCGTAAGGCCGGACCCGGATATCGGACAGGCTGTAATTTACGTTATCACCGCTATCCAGGAAGGAACTGTCGACGTAGTAGTCGAGCCCGGGAGTCACCGCGCGGGACAGGAATGTCACGCCGTTCCGCTTGTACTTGAGCGAGCCGCCATCGACCGTGATGGAAAAGCGATCATTCGCGGAGAAGTTGCCAAAGTTCCCCTGGTTGGCCCCGTTTTCAAACACGAGGACCTTGCCCTTATTCAGGTAGATCGCATGGTCAATGTCGGAGTAACTGGCCGTGGAGTTATTCCCGGCCTTATTCAGGCCAATCATCGCCCTCCAAACCGGGGATATCTCTGAGACGAAACTGAACTCAAAACCGCCCGCGACCCCGAGCGCGCTGAAGTCAAGGGAATGGATGGTCGAATTCCAGGCACCCGACCAGTTATCATCATCGAAGCTCAGGGTGTTTCCAGCCACAGTCACGCCGCCGACCTGGTTGATCCAGGTCATTATACGGGTGTCAAAACTTTCGTCAGCGTCGAGAACCCCGTCGTTGTCGCTGTCCAGGTCCAGCACATCGGCGCGCTGGTCATTGTCACTGTCGACCGGGATCACGCCACCGGAAGCAGCATTCGGCACCCCCGAAGCATCCACGCTGCCATCGTGCCGGCCGTCATTGTCCGTGTCGACAACGCCCTGCGCCTGCCCGCTCTCGATCAGGTCAGAAACGCCGTCCCCATCACTATCCGTATCCAGGTGGTCGGCGATTCCATCACCATCCGTGTCACTGACGGCCGTGCCGCCGGAGTCCAACTGGACATTGGAAATGGTGTAGTTGGACGGTGCCCCACCGGGGAACGCGGTGTCGATATAGAAATCCTGTCCGGAGGTAATGGTCTTCGTGCGAAGGGTGCTTCCATTCCGTTTGTATTTCAAGGTGCTGCCCGTGACTTCAATGGTCAAGAGATCGCCAGCAGAATAACTGGAACTGTGCTTGTTTGAGCCACTTTCATAAATCCGGAGAACACCATCTGACCGCAAATACATGGCGTGGTCGATGTTGGACCAGCTCGTACTAGTTCCCGAGTTCTGGCCCGCCTTGTTCAGGCCGATCATCACGTTTCGAATATTCCCCTGGTCCGGGGTGAAAGATACCGTGTAGGTTCCGCTGACGCCAAGTGCACTGAAGTCGAGCGAGGTCAGGGTTGAATTCCAACTGGAGGGGGCCGATGAACTGAAATGCAGGGTGTTTCCCACGGCGGTAATCCCGCCAACCTGGTTGATCCAGGTGGTCACATCCGGACTTGGCCTCTCGACCACGTCGAGAATGCCGTCGTTATCGTCATCCAGGTCAACGCTGTCCGCAACCGTATCCCCGTCGGAATCCTGTCCGTAAACCGGGCCGGCATCGAAGGCCAGGCTCAACAGGGAGATCAGGGCGAGCAGGGGAACCCGCTTCAACCATTCGTATTTTTCGTGCATTTTATTCATCATATTATCCGTTCTAAAGCCCGGGCTGTCTTCCTTGCCCTGGCGATTCTAGCGTCACGCGGTGCTTCATCGATTTACGGTCCAATCCATCGCGTTATATATAAGCATCGCGTGTGCCAGAATACTTTGAAGGGGCAGGAAGATCTGTGACCAGGCGGGGAAGGAGGGGAATTTAAGACCGTGTCTCCTATGCAAAAGCCCCGTTTTAGCTGCCTGAAATAGCATTCTGAGCGGCCGCTGATATGGGATAATTTTCGCAATTCTAAAAAATATAACAGCCTTGCATCAGGCCTCTTAGCGCCTGCTGTGAGAAAGTAAGCAAACATCCCACACAGACTAAAATGACCTTCGTTACAAATAAAGCGTAAACTCGACCGAAGGACCGAAACCTGGAACATCCGTTCATTTTTTTCACCTACAGCCATATAGAAACCGCCCGGAATCGAGGAGCTTGCGCTTGTCGGCGAAACCGAAATCGGGACCTGGCGCCGCAAAAGCTATTTGAAAACCCGGTGACGAGAGGATTTCGAGCCGCAGGCAGCTCGCTGGACCACGGGAACCGAAAGGCCCGCACCCGACCCTAGCGAAGGGGCGGAGAACGGACACAGGTACCATAATCCGCAGGCCGATGTCCGAAACGATTTTTCCAGAACGTTCCGGGTACGGGAAAACGCCGGCGCCTTAGATCCGCTTCAAATATTCGGCGATGTCGCGAACATCCTGGTCGTTTAAACCCATCTCGGAAACGGGCGGCATCCACGAATGATCCTTCAGGTGCTCCACCTTTGCACCGGAGCGGCGGAAAAGAATTTTTTTATACGTCCCACCGAATATCTTTAGCTTCAAGGACCCCGCATGATGACTGTAATTCATCAACAGGCCTTCCGCGACATGCGTGCCGGCACGTACGCGAACCGGCTTGTCATACCCATGCGCCAGATGCTCAGCAGGATTCAACAACTCGTGAATAATTTCCGGAACCGTGCGTTCTTTTCCCCATGCGCTCAGGTTTGGACCGAAGGCCACACCGGCTCCGGAAATTTTATGACAGGTCAGACAGACCCCTGCCCTGGCTTTGCCCCGCCCGGCATCACCCGGCAAGGCGGCGATAGTCCCGGTATTCGACAGCTTGGTGGGCGCGCCAAAGGACGTGGGAACCTGGTAACTGGTGCGTAGCAGTTCCCCTTTCAAGCCGCGCATGTCGCGGTCCAGCACTTCCGTGATCGTTTGCTGGTAAGCCTCCCCCTCGTAACCGGGGGCCCGGGCCAGGGCCTCCAGTTTATCCTGTCCATCCAGTCGCTGGGCCTCAGTGTCAAACAGGGCATAGGCCATTACCAGGCGGCGGAAAACATCCAGCGATGGTGGACTTTCGAGCATGACCCGTTGCAGGTCATCATTGGCCTGCGGCGTGTGGATTCGCCAGGCGAGGTTGACGGCAAGCGGCGGCCACCGGCCAAAAGGTACCTGGACAAAACGCGGGCGAATCAACTCGTTATAAACCTCCGCTTCCTTTCCGGTGAACGCGGTGCCCAGGGCCTCGAGATACCATCGGTTTTCACCGTCGAAGCCATCGACCAGGCGGGACAGGATCTCCCGGCAATCACCATACGGGATATCCCGCAGGGAAAGGGCGACTTCCCGGCGAAGCGCCGGCGACGTATCGCCTGCCATCAACGCCGCATGCGTGAGCAACTGACCCGGCAAGACGTGGCGAAGCGCCCGGTACGCGACCACGCGAAAACGCTGGTCGGGATGCCTTAACAGGGACTTTACCGCCTCCTGGCCGGACGGGCCCACCCGCGCCATGACCCAAATGGCCCGGGCACGAAGATAGGGATTGGTCTCATTTTCAAAGCAGGACTTGAGTGCCGGGAGATGGGCTTCACCTTCATCGACCAGCTTTTCCTGCGCCACCCAGCGCACGTGCACGGCCGGGTTCTTCAAGGCATCCAGTAAACCCCGGGCGGTCTTGTAATCGATCGACGTTCGCCCCGCCGGCTCTTCATCCTTCCGGGAAATCCGGTAGATTGTGCCTTCAACCTGCGCCGTCCGCCGACTGGTACTGTTATAAAAATCCGCAAGGAAGAGCGAGCCATCCGGGGCCAGCGCCAAGTCCGTCGGAAGAAAATGTTCACCCTTTGATCCATCTTTCAGGCGAAGGAAATCATGCAGTTCCCCCATCTCGACCTGGCTGTCAACCAGTTTGGGTTTGTGCGCGATCACCCCCTTCCGAACCATGTCACATACCAGGTAGTACCCGCGGAATTGCTCCCCCAGCTCATCCCCCTCGATGAACACGTTGCCCGTGGGGGACCCTGCACCATACACATCCCCGGGCGGGATGGTCCCCGGATAATTCTGGCGCCAGTGGGCCAGGGAATAACGCCGGCGGCCACGGGAATTACTCGCCTGCGGCTCTTCCCATGACTTGCCGACTTCTTCCCAGGACTTGCTCCCGTCCCGCAGGTCCGCGTAACCGAGATTCCCGTATTCCATCAGCCAGGTTACCCGGCACTGGGCCGGGTCGTCGTTATCACTGTGGTACACGTCGCCCATCGACGTAACGAACATATCGTGCGTGTTGCGCAGGTTTTCGCCCACGGGATGCAGGCCGGTCCCATCCGGATTCATCCGCATGGCCATGCCCCCGACGTAGAGATGGCCGTCGGAACTACGCTTGCCAATGGCATCGGCGTGGCCGTAATAACAGGCCGAGATAAAATGACGCCCGTCTTTTGTCTTCAGGTCCGCCCCGGAATTGCCATAGCTGAAATACCACTGCCCGCTGGGTGCGCCAACCACCGCGTGCAGGGTATGGTCGTGTGTTTTATTCTGGAAGCCGGTGAGCAGGACCTCGCGGGTGTCGCCTTCATCAAAAACCGCGTTGCGATTCAAGTCGGTATAGACGATTAGATCCGGCGTGCTCGAGAGCACGATCCTGTTATCGAACACCGCAATGCCCAGGGGCGCGGGCCGGCTGTTCTTTTCGCTGACAAAGACCTGGGAACGGTCCGCCTTTCCGTCCAAGTCTGTATCGCTGAGCACCATAATCGATTGGCCAGCCTCCACCCGCCGACCGACATGGTAATCGATGCCCTCGGTCGCCCAGACCCGGCCCAGGGCATCGATATCCATCGCGACCGGTGAAAATATCAGTGGCGAGGTGGCCCAGATCTCCATTTTCAGCTCCTTCTCGGCATCCGGAGCGAACGCGAAGGCCTCCAGGGGAACCCGGGAAACTTCACGGGCCTGGGCAGCAAAAGCCTCCCGGGTCGGGGCGGTCTGCGCCATGGGCCGGGATAAAAAGCCCATAAGGCATCCGAGGCCGGTCAGCAGATATTTCATAAACATGCCGTCTCCATTCGCTTGAGGTGGACATCTATACGAGAGTGAGCACGGATTGTCTAGAATCCAACACCCCGGGCGGCCACTCATTATCCGTACAGGATTCCCTTTACCCGGATGCAAAAGGCCCGGCAGGCCCAGCGAACCCGGCCGCTGCGAACCATGCGCCATCCGCGCAATCGCTCGCGCAGGCCGAAAACAATCTCGTCCTCGCCTTTCACCCAGCCGACAACCAGACCCAGCAGGCGATCGTGCGTGACATAGGGGATATCGAATGAGCGATTGGCATCACCCCGGGTCACATACTGCACCGCA
Organism: Kiritimatiellia bacterium; assembly: GCA_029936175.1. GTDB lineage: Bacteria > Verrucomicrobiota > Kiritimatiellia > SS1-B-03-39 > UBA6053 > JAPYUI01. The sequence continues at coordinate 20,233 of JAPYUI010000020.1, read as the reverse complement.
GTCCCCTCGCCCAGGATCCGAATAACCCGGTGCGCCCTCCAACCGCTCAAGCCCGTGAAAAGGATGATCGATCCAACCTTTACCTCTGCATGCTCGCGGCCCTGGACAATCAGCTGGGCCGCCTGGGCGTAGGGTTGACCCATGCTCCGGCCCTGGGCACGGACGCGCACCTCGGGGGAAATACAAACCGATTCGGCCAGGGCGGCCCTGAGATGCTCTTCTTCAACCATCGATCAGGGATCCAGCTTAAGTTGGACGCGGTAATAAAGCTGCGTGGGTGCCGTTGTCGGCAGATCGAATACCACGTTTTGCAGGGTCGCAGTCACCCGGCCATCCGGGAGATCGACCCAGGCACCGGAATCGAACATGAAACGCTGCTGCACCTGGTACACCGCACCGCTCACGGCGGGCCAATCCATCTGGAAGGGCACGCCGGTGGGCGAATGAAGGCTCAGATCAATATCCGCCTCGCATCCCAGGGGCACGGAGAAATCTTCATTCACCACGGTGGCCGTGGGGGCGCCTGCACTCGCCAGTTGACCGAGTCCTCTCCGGCCAAAGGCCCGCCAGATGAGGCACTGGTACGCGCTGGCATGGTTGACCTGGTCAGCCAGCAGGATCGCATCACGGGCATCGGTGAAGGTGGGGTTGCAGGGCTGCAGCTTCAGTGCGTCCAGCACCAGTTGGAGACAAAGGTTGTTGCCGCCCTGTCCGTGAACCAAGTCGGGGTCGTACCCATAGCGGTCAATAAAATCCCAATACAGTTCCCACAAGGCCAGGCACCAGACTTCGCCAATGCGGTGAAAGTCGCTTACATTCAAGAGGTCATTAAAGGTAAGCGGGTTGATCGAGAGGTCTGCGGCATAGGGGAGGGAACGAATCCCCGGCCCCGTGATGTCGCCCAGTACATAGGCCCCGACGCTACGTTGGGTCTGACGTACATCCCCGGGCTCCTGGGTGAACACCAGGCCAAAATAGTCACTCCAGCCCTCCGACAGGCCGACGCTCTGGCGGTTGACCGTGGAAAGGCAGTTCGGATTCGCCGGCCCGCCGGTCAATCGCGAGGTGAGGCCATGGGCATACTCGTGGGCGATGATCCCGTTGTCGAGGGCCGCATCCCGTTCGGGACTCCCGCTGATCGTCACCTCGATCGTCTCCCCCAGCGCGAGCTGCGCCTTGAGTACCTCGCCGGCGGATTGGCGGATAAAGACCGAGGGAATCACGATCGTGGCATCCGATCCCGCCATCCGAACCAGGCCCTCGCCCTCGTGGTTCGCGATGATAACAGCAATCGCCCCGGCATCCTGCGCCCGCTTCACCTTGTCGGTGAACAGGCAGTCGCCTCGATCGATCAGTGCGATCTTTCCCGTGACCTCCGTGACATTGGTAATGGCCGAGCAGGCATCGGTCGTGGAGTTGAGTGGAGGATCAGCCGCATCCCGCGCGAGGACCACCTCATGGGAGAGACCGCCCGGGGGAATGGAGCCTCCGAACTGGGCACCGCTCCCCTGGAGAAGGCCCACGATTGCGGCAGGAGCGGAAACCGTGACCGTAACCGCACCGTTTATCCATATATGCAATTGCATCCGCCCGGGTATCCCATCCGAGCTGGCGGTGAAGGTCGCATTGTTCACGGAGGCCCCGTCCTGGATATCCAGGAGGACCGGATCACCCGCCGTTCCGGAATGACCGTAGTTATTGGCCTGGAAATTACCCGAGGCCTCATCGAAGCCATAATGATACAGTACATCGTGAAGATAGTTGGCCCAGAAAAAGACGTTGACCATGGCGGCATCCCGGTTTCCGCTGACCACCAGGGACGGATCGAAGGGAATATCGAAGCTCAGGGAAGGTCCGCCGTCCGGGCGAAGCCCGCCAATGTTATTCGCGTCCCCATCTTCCTGCACCTGGGTGTTGTTGCCCCGCGTATCGGTGAACTCCGGTCCGGCAACGCCATTGGTATCGTGCCAGCCAAAGGGCGAGGCGACGGGATCGGGCGTATGTTGCAGGAGGGTCTGTAGGCCGTGGTCGGGCGACTCCAGGGGCGGCGCAAAAACACGGTGCGTGCAGCGCCGGACCAGGTCGTTCTGCCAGATCACCTTCCCGCTTGCGGCATCCACATGTACATCCAGGGCGACGCGGCCGTCCGGTGCATGGATCTGCATGTTCCACACCAGGCAGGGCGCCTCGTGCTCCGGGAAGAAAACCATCAACTCCGCAGCGACCTCATCCCCCACCGGAAAGTCCAGCGCCGCCCGGACGGAACCCCGAGCCTGCGCAGCCGTCCATCCGGCTTCCGGAAGACTCTCCAGGTGGCGCAGTTCACCATGGCAACTGACAACCTGTCCCCTACGTGTCACGTGCACGCAAAGGTGATCGCCGAATACCGGCAACCGGTGCAGTTCCTGCTGAAAAATGAAATGGTGGAGGCCATTGTGCGCATCCCGCCATCGACGGAGCAGCCGCAAGGTGGGCTTGTTGTCCACCTGCGCATTCAGGTAATCCCGGGCGATGCGTTCGGGGTCGTCGTCTGATGCTCCGCTTAGAAAAATGGGCAGGGGCTCGGAAAAAAGTGATGCAGCCAGCAACCACAGCAAGCCCGTGCTCACCCCGTGTTTCATGCCTGCATGCCCGCCTTCGCGCAATCCAATTCGTCCACCGCGATATCCCATTCCTTATTGGCCTGGACCAACATCCCCTGGATGAGGCTCAAGCGGCGGTTCAGGTCTTCGAAATCCGTGCCCGGTTCGTGGGCCGACAAATACCCAAGAACCCTGGACTGCTCGGCTTCCAGCTCCTCGATGCGCGCCTCCGCCTTCACGATGGTTTTCTCCAGCCCACGGGTCTTCTTTTTCAAGGTTTCGCGCTGTTCCGCCCGTTCCTTCCGCAGCTGCTTCTTATCTTTCCCGTTTACGTCGCTTTTCGAGGCATTCGTACGCAAGGGGGCCTCAGCCTGAGCTGCGACCTTTTCGCGGTAATAGCTGTAGTTGCCGTGGTAACGGGTAATCCCGGGAGGCTGCATCGCCACGATGTGGGTGGCTGTTTTCTGCACGAAGGTCACATCGTGGCTGACCAGGCAGACCGCCCCTGCATAACGGGTCAGCGCCTCTTCCAATGCGCGCCGCCCGTTGATGTCCAGGTGCGTGGTCGGTTCATCGAGCACGAGCAGGTTGGGTGGATTGATAAAGATACGGGCGAACGCGAGGCGAATTTTTTCACCGCCGCTCAAGACCTTGCAAGGCTTGATTGCCGCCTCGCCACTGAAGCCGAACATGCCGAGGATCGTTCGCACCTGCTTGTCGTCGGTATCCCGAGCGGCCGCCCGAACGATGTCATAGGCCGTCTTTTCCGGGGGCATCGTATCGGAGAATTCCTGGGATTGATACCCGATCACAACCTTGTGTCCTACGATCCGCTTACCCTCCGTATATTCCAATTCGCCCGCCAGGATACGCAACAAGGTCGTCTTGCCCATGCCGTTGTAGCCCACCAGGGCGACCTTGTCCCCACGCTGGAGAGCTAGATCAACATCTTTCAGCACAAACTCGGAACCGTCGTAGCTCTTGCTCATACCCTCGACCTGCAACACCGTCGTTCCGCAGTGAGGCGGATCGGGAATCTTGATCAGGGACAGGTCCGGCGAGGTTGCCGGCACCTGGATCTCCTCCATCTTGTCCAGCATCTTCATTCGACTCTGCACCTGGGTGGCCTTGGTATTCTTGGCGCGGAACCGGGTGATGAAGCGCTCAATCTGTTCACGGCGACGCGCCTGGTTCTTGGCCGATGCGGACAACTGTGCGTAGCGCCCTTCCCTTTCCACCAGGTAATGGCTGTAGTTTCCGGCGTAACGGGAAACCTTCCCCATCATTACCTCCAAGGTGATGGTGGTAAGCGAGTCGAGGAGGTAGCGATCGTGCGACACCAGTAACAGGGTGCCCGTAAAGTTACGCAGGAAGCGTTGCAGCCATTCCACGGCAGGCAGGTCGAGGTAGTTGGAAGGCTCGTCGAGCAGGAGCACATCCGGGCGCGTGATCAGGGTTCGCGCCAGCTCGGCGCGCATCTGCCAACCACCGCTGAATTCGTTAAACGGGCGCTGTAAGCCAGCATCCTGGAAGCCGAGGCCGCACAAGGCCGCGGCGGCGCGGGCTTCAATGTCATAACCACCCGCGTGTTCGAAGGCATCCTGCAAAGCACCGATGCGTTGGAGTTCCTTCTCCCGGAACGTGCCCTCCAGGCCCAGCAGTCCGGCTTCCAGGGTTTCAATCTGCCCGTGCAACTCCTTCAACTCGGGCACCCCGTCGACCACGTAGTTGAGCAGCACCTGGTCCACCCCGTCGGCGCGGAGTTCCTGGCGCAAGTGACCAAAGCGCGTCTTTCGCGGAAAGAGTACCTCACCCTTGTCGGGCTGGATCTGGCCGTTGATCATGCCGAAAATGGTGCTCTTCCCCGCCCCGTTCGGACCGACGATTCCAACCCGTTCCCCAGGATTCACGACAAAGGACGCATCCTCCAGAACATCCTGGTCTCCGTAAAATTTGCTTACCCGCTGAAAATCAATCATCTGCTTCCCATCATACCCAAACTACACCAGATCGATCATTTCATAGTCCAAAATGCAACTCTCCCAACTCAAATCCGACAATGCGGAGACCCAGACCACTGATAATTCAATTTGGATTCGCCGACGAAATCGGATTGAGTTGCATCTTTGTGGAAAACGTTAAAGAAATACTAACCATCCTGGCGCTCTACGTACTGCCCGTTTTTAACCTCATCGGCATCGTGAATGCACTGCACGCGGTCATGCACGTACGTTCCCCCAGGGGAACCATCGCCTGGGTTGTCACCCTGATAACCATCCCCTTGCTGGCCATCCCCCTGTATTGGACCTTTGGCCGTTACAAGTTCCACGGCTATGTAAAAACCCGCCGGGAAGGCGACCAGGAAATCAACGTCCAGGTCAAGGCTGCCTTGGCTTCCATTGAGCCGTGGTATGTCCCCTTTGACGCACCGGTTGGACGCACCTTCGCTTTGTACGAGGAATTAGCGGGGTTGCGAGCCACCCATTCCAACCAACTGGAACTGCTCGAGGACGGGACAACTGCATTTGATCACATGTTCGATGCCATCCGGAAAGCCACCGACTACGTACTCATTCACTTTTTCATCGTCCATGACGACAAACTGGGCAGGGCATTCCATGCCCTGCTCGAGGAACGGGCACGAGCCGGTATCCGCGTCTACTTCCTCTTTGACAGCATCGGCAGCCGCAAGTTGCCCAACCGCTACGTGCGCAGCCTGCGCATGGCTGGCGTACATGTTCACCCCTTCCGTTCTTCGCGGGGTCGCATTACCCGCCTGCAAATAAATTTCAGGAACCATCGCAAGATCTTGGTGATTGACGGTCAAACCGCGTTCGTCGGGGGATTCAATGTCGGCGACGAATATCTCGGTCACGACAAACGCTTCGGATCCTGGCGCGATACCGCCATCCAGGTTACCGGGCCAGCGGCGATGTCGCTGCAGGTCCCGTTCATGGAGGACTGGCACTGGATCACCCGCGAGACCCTGCAACTCACCTGGCAGGTTCCGGGTGGAGAAGGTCCGGGCCAGGAAGTCCTCGTGCTGGCCACCGGGCCCGCCGACGAACTCGAGACCTGCCACCTCTATTACCTGCGGGCGATCAATTCCGCACGCGAGCGTCTATGGATCTGCAGCCCCTATTTCGTTCCGGACCAGGCCCTGGTTTCCGCGATTCAACTCGCGGCCCTTCGCGGGGTCGATGTGCGCATCATGCTGCCTGAAAAACCAGACCACCTGATGGTTTTCCTTTCCAGTTTTTCGTATTTTCATGAACTGCACCAAGTGGGGGCACGCGTATTCCGCTATCAACCGGGCTTCATGCACCAGAAGGTCCTGCTCGTGGACAACGAGATCACCGCGGTCGGGTCCAGCAACCTCGACAACCGTTCATGCTTCCTGAATTTTGAGTTGAACCTGCTCGTCGCCCATCCGGACTTCATTCAGCAGGTGGCTGATATGCTGACCAGGGATTTCGATCAATGCCGGGAAGTCGTGGAAGACGAGATGACCTGCCGACCTATCGGCTTCCAGGTCATGGTTCGCCTCGCACGCGTACTTTCGCCCCTACAATAGGGTTGCAATTGGTCCCCGCCTGAAGAACCTATCCCTATGGCAAGGCTCCGCACATCTCCAACCCGGCCCGTACGCCTTTTACTCCTCTTGTTGCTGGGTACGGGCACGCAGGCCGCTGAGATCCAGTTTAATCGCGACATTCGCCCCATCCTCTCGGATAAGTGTTTTTTATGCCATGGCCCGGACAGCGGTGCACGCAAGGCGGGTCTCCGCCTGGACCTGGAGGAGACCGCCAAGGCCCGGTTGAAAGACAGCGACCTTTTTGCGATCAAGCCGGGCGATCCGGCCCGGAGTGAAATCGTCCACCGAATATTCGAAACAGATCCGGACGAAATGATGCCCCCACCGGAGTCCAAGCTGAGCCTGGGCCCGGCGGAGAAAGAGATCCTGAAGGCCTGGATCGCCCAGGGGGCGAGTTGGGAGGGCCACTGGGCCTATATCGCTCCCCGGAAGATACGCCCCCCGGCCATCGAGGATCCCTGGATCCGGAATGATATCGACCGCTTCGTATTGGAACGCCTCCGGCGGGAGGGGCTTAAACCGGCCGCCGAGGCCGATCGCCGCATCCTGCTCCGCCGGGCGAGCTTTGGCCTGACCGGCCTGCCGCCGAGCGCGAGTGACCTCGACGCTAAGGAACCCTATGAAGCCACGGTCGAGCGCTTGCTCGGATCGGATCGGTACGGGGAGCGCATGACGACCGACTGGCTCGACCTCGCCCGCTACGCGGACAGCTACGGCTTCCAGCGGGACAACAACCGCTATGTCTGGCCTTGGCGTGACTGGGTTATCGGGAGCTTCAACCGCAACCAGGCCTACGATGAATTCATTACCTGGCAACTGGCCGGGGATTTACTGCCCGACCCCAGCGACGAGCAGATCCTCGCCACCACGTTCTGTAGGCTGCACCAGCAGAAAGTCGAGGGCGGCACGGTGGAGGAAGAATTCCGCGTGGAATACGTAGCCGACCGTACCCACACCTTTGGCACCGCCTTTCTCGGACTCACCCTGGAATGTGCGCGCTGCCACGACCACAAGTACGACCCCATTACGAGCCGCGACTATTACCGATTCTTCGCCTACTTCAACAACATCGACGAAGCCGGCCTGTACAGCTTTTTCACCCAGGCCGTACCCACGCCCGTCCTCGCGATGACCAGCGATGCACAGAGGAAACGCCTCGATCAACTCAATGCGGAAGTCGAAGCCGCAAAAGCCGATTTGGCCCGGGTGCGAAAAGAGGCCGAACCCGCTTTTGCCGACTGGCTGAAGGGTCCCCTGCCCCCGGCGCACATTCCCGGTCTGCTCGCACGGGTCTCCTTTGATGAAGAACAGGTGGGCAAACACGGGAATGCCGCTAACGAAAAAAAGGCCGCTTCCACCAGCAACCGGAACACCAGCATCCCGGGGAGGCACGGCCGAGCCCTGGAGCTCACCGGCGACGACGCCATTAAAATTGAAACCGGGGCGTTCAATCGTGCCCAGGCCTTTTCGGTCGCCCTGTGGATGCGGACACCCGAGCACAAGGAACGCGCGGTGATCTTTCATCGTTCCCGCGCCTGGACCGACTCGGCCAGCCAGGGCTACCAACTCCTGCTGGAAGAGGGCCGGTTGAGTGCCTCGCTTATCCACTTCTGGCCGGGGAATGCGATCAGTATTCGCACGAAGGACAAGCTGGGCCTGAACACCTGGCAGCACGTCACCCTGACCTACGACGGGTCGAGCGAGGCGGCCGGACTTACCCTGTATGTCAATGGCCGGGCAGCGGACTGCGAGGTGGTTCACGATCAACTCAGCAAGGGAATCGCAGCCGGGGGAGTAAAACACTTTGCCATGGGTGAGCGCTTCCGGGACCGGGGCTTTGCCCGGGGAGCGGTCGATGAGCTGGTGATCGTCGGGCGCTGCCTGAGCGAACTCGAAGTACGTCATCTCCACGACGGCTCCAGCCTGCAGGGGGCCATTGATGCACGCGACCCGAAATTGTTTGACTGGTATCTTGCGACCGCCAGCACCACCGGGCAGGCGGCCGCCCAGCACCTGCAGGCAAAACGGGCCACCCGGGACCAGCACGCGAACAGCTTCACCGAGATCATGGTCATGCGTGAACGTTCCAGGCCTCGCCAAACCTACGTACTTCACCGGGGACATTATGCCGAGCGACGTGAAGCGGTGGATGCACACACACCCGCCTGGCTGCCATCGGGTGCTTTGGATCATCCCGCCAACCGCCTTGGTCTCGCGCAATGGCTGACCGATCCCGGGCACCCGCTGACCGCGCGGGTCGCGGTCAATCGCTACTGGCAAATGCATTTCGGCCAGGGCCTGGTTCAAACCACGGAGGACTTTGGCTCCCAGGGAAGCCCCCCCAGTCACCCGGAGCTACTCGACTGGCTGGCCTATCGCTTCATCGCGTCCGGTTGGGACCTGAAGGCCCTGCATCGCCTGATTGTGCATTCGGCAACCTATCGCCAGCGTTCCCTCCCCAACCCGGAGACCTTTCGAAGGGACCCCGAAAATGTACTGCTTGCGCGCGGGCCCAGGATGCGCCTGAGCGCGGAGATGCTGCGGGATCACGCCTTGGCGGCCAGCGGGCTGCTGGTGCATAAAATCGGCGGCACACCGGCCAAGCCCTACGACTTGAAGGAATCCTTCAAGCCGATGAATCACGACAAGAACGAAAACCTGTACCGCCGAAGCGTGTACACCTACTGGAAATTGACCGGGCCCTCGCCGGTGATGATGGCCCTGGATGCCGTGAAGCGGGACGCCTGCACGGTCAAGCGCGAGCCGGGCTCTTCTCCTCTCCAGGCCCTGGTATTGTTGAACGGGCCGCAATTCGTGGAAGCTGCGCGGGTACTCGCTGAAGGGCTGATGAAGGATTTCCCCAGCGACCCGGACCGGTGTATCCGGGAGGCCTTCCGCCGCTTGACGAGTCTGGAACCCACGGATGTTCAGCGAAAGATTCTCCGCGACATGCTGGATGACCAGCGAAAACATTTCCAAGGCAACCCGGATGCGGCGAAGCAATTCACCCGGGTCGGCCTACGCAAGCCCGGCGAGGACCTGGACCCGGTCGAGCTCGCGGCAACCACCTCGATGATCAGCCTGCTGATGAATTTTGACGCCAGCGTGGTCCTGCGCTAGACTCTGGAGAAACCCTATGAACCTCTGTACAGGATTTGAACAAGCAAGTGGCGGGTCGCGCCGGCAGTTCCTGAACCGTTTCGGGTCGGGACTGGGTGGGATTGCACTCGCAGACCTGGTCAACCCGGCGCGAGCCGACACCCTCCCCGCTGCACCCCATCACGCACCCCGGGCCAAGCGGATCATCTACCTCTTTCAAAGTGGGGGGCCCTCCCAAATCGACCTCTTTGACCACAAGCCCATGCTCAACAAGATGCACGGACAGGAATTACCGGACTCGGTGCGCAAGGGGCAGCGACTCACCGGTATGTCCGGGAACCAATCCAGCCTGCCGATTGCCGGGTCGCCGTTCGCCTTTTCCCGGCACGGTGAAAGCGGCGCCTGGCTGAGCGATCTGCTACCCCACACCGCGAAAGTCGCGGACGATCTCTGCTTTGTGAAATCGATGTACACCGAGGCGATTAACCACGGGCCCGCGATCACGTACCTCCAAACAGGCTCCCAAATACCGGGGCGACCCAGTTTCGGGGCCTGGCTGGATTACGGGATGGGTTCCGCCAACGACAATCTGCCGACCTTTGTCGTGCTGGTCACCCGGAACAAGGGGGGGCAACCCCTGATATCCCGCCTCTGGGGCAGCGGCTTCCTCCCCTCCCGTCACCAGGGTGTACGTTTTCGATCGGGTGCGGACCCGGTGCTGTACCTGAAAAATCCCACCGGCGTGGATGACCCGAGCCGGCGCATGCTGCTCGATCGCCTGCAGGAAATGCACGAGGTCCAGTTTGCCGAGATTCCAGATCCCGAGATCGAGACGCGTATCGCGCACTATGAACTCGCTTACCGCATGCAAAGCGCCGTACCCGAAGTCACGGATCTCAGTGACGAACCTGCACACATCCTGGACTTGTATGGACCGGATGTTAAAACGCCGGGATCCTTTGCCGCCAACTGCCTGATGGCGCGACGCCTGGCGGAGCGCGGGGTACGATACATCCAACTTTTTCACCAGGGATGGGACCAACACGGGAGCTTGCCGGGCGGCATCCGCAAGCAGTGCAGGGAAACCGACCAGGCCTCCGCAGCCTTGATCAAGGACCTCAAGCAACGCGGGCTCCTGGAGGACACGCTGGTGGTCTGGGGTGGTGAGTTTGGCCGGACCAATTACTGCCAGGGTAAACTCACCCAGAACAACTTCGGGCGCGATCACCATCCGCGTTGCTTTACCATGTGGATAGCCGGCGGTGGAATCAGGCCCGGAACGAGCTATGGTCAAACCGACGACTTCTCCTACAACCTGGTAGACGGGGGGGTCCATGTTCACGACTTGAATGCCACCCTGATGCACCTGTTCGGGATCGACCACGAACGCCTGACCTTCAAGTACCAGGGGCGACGCTTCCGGCTGACAGATGTACATGGGCATGTCGTTCGCCCCATCCTGGCCTAGCGGACCGGCTCCGTGGAGCTGCCGGCATCGTTTTAATTCGGCATTTCACCAGATTTAGGTACATTGCCCCCATGCTGGATGTACGTGAAAGACCCCAATTCGTGGAACGGGCCTTCCTGGTGGGACTCTACCAGGAAAAATACGAGGAGCCGGAGGGTCACAGCCTGCTCCTGGAGCTCGGCGAACTCGTCAAGACCCTGGGCATCGATATCGTCGGCCAGGCACTTGTGCGGGTGCCCAGGCTACATTCGCGCTACCTGGTCGGCACGGGCAAACTGGAGGAGCTGCTCGACCGGGCCGCTGAAGTCGAGGCCGACTGCATCGTCTTCGACAACGAGCTCTCGCCGGCCCAGCAGCGCAACCTGGAGTCCGCCTCGAAACGCTGCGTGGTCGATCGCCAGGAAGTCATCCTCGATATTTTTGCCCGGCGCGCCCAGACCAGGGAAGCCAAGCTCCAGGTCAACCTCGCCCGGATGGAATGGTCCCTCCCCCGCTTGAAGCGGGCGTGGACCCACCTCGGTCGCCAAGGCGGAAGGGGCGGTGCGACGCGCGGTGAAGGAGAACAGCAGATCGAGCTCGACCGGCGGATCGTGCGCAAGCGGATCTCCCAGATGCGGGAGGAATTAACCCAGGTGCGCAAGCACCGGGCAACCCAACGCAAGGAGCGGGAACGCACCCCCGTTCCAAATGCAGCGATAGTGGGCTACACGAACGCGGGAAAATCCTCCCTGCTGCGAAGCCTTACCCATGCGGATATCCTGGTCGCGGATAAACTCTTCGCCACCCTGGACACCGCGACCCGCAAGGTGGAACTGCCAAACGGAAATCCCCTCCTGCTTACCGACACCGTGGGCTTTGTACGCAACCTCCCGCACCGGTTGATCGAGGCCTTCAAGGCCACGCTTGAGGAAGCGGCCCTGTCTGAATTTCTCATTCATGTGATCGATGCCAGCCAGCCAGCAGCCCCGGAATATTATGAAACCACCCTCCGGGTATTGAAGGAACTCGGGGCCGACCAGACACGCATAATCACGGCATGGAACAAGATCGACCTGGTGGAAGACCGCAGTCTCCTGCCATCCCTGAAAGGGCTCGATCCGGAGTGCGTGTTTATCTCCACCCATTCGGGCGAAGGCCTGGATGAACTGCAGCAGCGGATGCAGGACATGATCGCCAACCGAGTTGTGCACATGGACTTAGCCATTCCGCACGAACGGGCGGACTTGATATCGACGATTCACGATCATGGCAAGATCCTCGAGCAGCGCTATGAGTACGACGGGGTTCGCCTGACCGCCTCTATCCCCAAGCGCTTTGAGAAGCGGTTTACGCCCTTCAAGCGCAACGGCGTCGAGTAAGGCCGAGAACCCCGACAGCGCACGGGACATCAACCCAGGGTCCGGGCTATGAGGGTCGCCAGGGGAATAACCTTGCGCCCCCGCCCCAAATCCCCCATCTAAACGGCTATGGACAACAAGGAACTCGCCCAACTCCTGGAAGAAACCGGCGTCTTAAAACGCCTGGCCGGGGAAAACGATTTCAAGGCCGCAGCCTATGACCGGGCCGCCCGGCAGATTGAAAACATGGAAACCCCGATTGCTGAATACATCGAGGGCGAGAACGTGGATAGCATTTCCGGTATCGGCAAGTCGCTGGCGACACAGATCTACGCATACGCGGATACCGGCCGCCTCCCCGTCCTTGATGCCCTGCACGAGCAGATCCCATCCGGCCTGATCAAGTGGCTGGATATCCCCGGCCTGGGACCCAAGAAGATCTACAAGGTTCACCGGGAACTCGGCATCACGGAAATGGCCGAGTTGGTCGAGAAATGCAGGGATGGCTCCGTGGCCGAACTGAAAGGCATGGGCGAAAAAACCGCAGAGAAAATTCTGTCGTCCATCGCGTTCATGGAAAAATTTGGTGAACGCTGTCGCGCCGACCAAGCCGCTTCCGTCGCGAAAACATTTAACGATTTCCTGTTCGGCCAGCCCGGCGTAGATGCGATTTCCCTCGCTGGGTCCAGCCGCCGGCGCCTGGAAACAATTGGTGACATCGACATCCTGGTCGCCGCGAAGGAATTACATTCCCCCTCCATTATGGAAGCCTTCACGACCCACCCAGACGTGGTCGAGATTCTCGCAAAGGGCGATACCAAGAGCTCGATACGTACCCGGGAGGGTCGCCAGGTCGACTTGCGGGTCATCCCTGAAAAACACTTTGCAGCCGCCCTGATGTATTTTACCGGGAGCAAGGAGCATAACATCGCAACCCGCGCACGCGCACGCGAGCGAGGGATGGCACTGAACGAATACGGCCTATTCCAACTCGACGACAAGGGCGACACCAATTTTGATGAACCGGTAAACACGAAAACAGAGGCTGATATTTACCGGGAACTTGACCTGCCCTTTATCGAGCCCGAGCTCCGGGAGGACCGGGGCGAATTCGCCTGGTTTGAATCACACGAGAAGATCGACTTGCTCCAGGCCGCTGATATCCAGGGGATCCTGCACGCACACAGCACATGGAGCGACGGGGCCTGCACGATCCACGAGATGGCCCTGGGCTGTATCGAGCGGGGCTATAGTTACCTGGGCCTGACGGATCATTCACGCGCGGCCGCCTATGCGGGCGGGTTGACCGCTGAGCGGGTTGAGGCCCAATGGAAAGAAATCGACCAGGTGAATCAGCAACTGGCAGACGAAGGGCATTGCTTCCACGTCTTTAAAGGCATTGAGTCCGACATCCTCGGAAACGGCGAACTCGATTACGAGGAGGAGATCCTCGCCGGCTTTGACTTCATCATTGCCAGCGTCCATTCCGCCCTGGACATGGAGGCCGGGAAAATGCTCGAGCGCATGCAAAAAGCGGCGGCCAACCCCTACTGCACCATCATCGGGCACCCGACCGGCCGCCTCCTGCTGAAGCGCAAGGGCAGTGAGATGGATTTGAATGCACTGGTGGAACACTGCGCCGACCATAAAACGGTCATCGAGATCAACGCCAATCCCAGGCGCCTGGATCTGGATTGGCGATACGGACGCAAGGCCCACGAGTGCGGGATGATGACCTCAATAAATCCCGATGCACATAACCTGCAGATGCTGGATGACATGGAATATGGTGTCGGCGTTGCACGCAAGGGATGGTATAACCCGGAGCGGGTCCTCAACACGAAATCGCTGGAGGAGATTTCCACCTGGTTTGAGACCCCGAAAAATGAAAGAATTTGACGACGACTTTGACGGGAAGGAAGGCGACGTAGAGCCGGTCCTGCTGATTCCTCCCGAGTTGCACTCAATGGAAACGGATAAGCCGTTTACCCATTGCGCGGATTGTAGCCGGGAGATGGTCGAAAGCTTCGAGGAATACATGGTGCAGAAGGCCGTGCACCGCGGCGAGACTATTTTTGAGTTCGCCCTCTGCAGCGAATGCCATGACGAAGTTCGACAGGGGTTCTCCAAGGAAACGGTCCTGCGGTTGAATCAATATTTTGGCCTGCAGGAACTGGCGGATGAAGGGCTGCAGGGGTGCTTGAACTGCGGACGGCGAAGGGATGATGCGGTCAGCTACACGATGGCAGGAAGTTGCTATGGCCCCTTTCTCGCAGCCGGGATGATGATATGTTCTGAATGCCAGGCGAACATCCAGGACCTGATCTCCGAACAGACGCGAAAGAGTTGGGATGACTGGGTGGGCCGCACCTTCCCCTGCGCACCGGAGAGCGAGGATCTGCCGACAAAACGACCGATGCTCCTTTAAGCCTACCGCGGGCGACACACGCAAGGACCCTCAAATACCATTTTCTAACCGGGCCAAGCCATGAAACTATATCCCATCCTCACCGCACTGATCTTCGCCCTGAACGCCCCGGCCCAACAGGCCACGCTAAAGAACTTCGCGAAATGGGACCGTGCCATGAAGACGTTCGCGGAGGAGGATGCAAAACAGTTGCCAAAGCGGGATCACGTGTTGTTCATGGGGAGTTCCAGTGTACGCAAGTGGAAGCTGGACCAGAGCTTCCCGGGAAAGGATTACATCAACCGGGGCTTTGGCGGATCGGAAATCGTCGATTCGACCCATTTTTCCGAGGCGATTATCTTTCCCTACCACCCGAGGCTGATCTTCATCTACGCCGGGGACAACGATGTGCATAGAGGGCGTACGGTGAATGGTGTTTTCAAGGACTTTCAAGCCTTCGTGGAGACGGTTCACGCCCGCTTACCCCGGACACGCATTGTCTATCTGCCGATTAAGCCGAGCATCGCACGCTGGGCCTTCTGGCCTGAGATGAAGCAGGCGAATGAGCTGATCGCGGCCTACACCGCAAAGCACAAGCTGCTCGGTTATGCGGACACGGTCAGCCCCATGCTCGGAACGGATGGCCAACCGCGGGGGGAATATTTCCTCAAGGATGGGCTTCACCTCAATGAGGCGGGCTATGCAGCCTGGGTCCGGGCGATGGAATCCTTTTTAGAGGAATAGCAGCCCTAAGGTGCCCGTTGAAGCCCGGGACCCGGTTGTGACGAGCGCGCTTGTTTCAGCGCGCTCAACAAGGTCGGGTTTCCCGGGAAGTACCTGAGATACCTTGTCGCCAGTTCCCGGGTCTTCGCTTCCGTCCCGAACTCACGTTCCAGCAGGACCGCCATATTGATGGTCGCCCGGGTGTCATCTTCCATATATCTCGACCAGCGATCCGGCATGTTTTGAGGATCCACCACGGCAGGACGCTGCTCGATCGCCAAGTC
>JAPYUI010000020.1:0-4638 GCA_029936175.1 Kiritimatiellia bacterium | reverse complement strand
CGAAACCAGGGCAGCACCTCCTTGCCGTCCGCGTGTCCGGCATGCCGGGAAGGATCCAGCCAGGGTTTAACCTCGCGGTGCAGTTGACCGATAAAGCCCCGGAAATCATCGGCGGCAGTCGGGATAATGGTATCGGTCCCCTTCTCGGAATCGCTCTCCATCACCACCGCCTCGCTGTCCGGAGCGTCGACGCCCCCCTGGTGGGCAAACATTTCTGACTGGGTGCCGGAAACCGAAAGTACTTTCTTGTTAATATGGGGGGTATAGGCCACCCCTCCATGCAGGTACCGTTCGGTCTTGAGGAACAGGATATCACTCATGCTGGTACGCAGCTCCCCGAGCATGGAGCCGATGGAACTGGCGTTGCGTTCCATGCGATCTTCCGCGTCACGGCTGCGTCCACCCTGATACCCATGCGGGTCGAGCCGCAGGGAAAGCAACGGGCTGAGCAGGAAGAATGCAGTCGTCGGGATCAGGAACACGTTGGCCCTCATCAGATGGGCCTCCGCTCAAAAACCCGCATCGATACCGCCAGCGCGAAGGCGGAAATGACCAGCACATAAACCAGCAACCCGAAAAACACGCCCGCCGGAAGCGCGACGATCCCATCGGTATACCGCGTCACAAGATTGAGTTTTTCGAAATCGGGCAGATAGGCCAGGAACCAGGAAGACCCCTGCGCAAGGACCGGGGAGGATGCCCGGCCGGCCATAAAGATTACGAGCTTTCCGCCGAAGAGAAACCAAACCGCCAGGATGACCAGGTTGACCCCGCGGGCCAGGAAGAGCGAGCAGGCCACCGCCAGGGCGGAAATCATGAACAAGGACCCGAAATGCAGGGCGATCATCTGGAACAGCGTGGAAGCGTGATAGCTTTCCAACTTCGGCACCGGCAGCCAACCCAGGACAAACAGGATCAGGTAAACGAGCATCCCGCACAAGGCACAGGCCACACATTTGGAAAAGACGTACATGGACCGGCTCAGGGGGCGGGCGAGCAGGGGATAAATTGAGCGATGTTCGAGCTCGCGCGGGATCTGGTTAAACGCCAGCAGCAAGGTGAGTGTATGCGAGAAGAGATAGACCAGGCTGATCCCGAGATTCAAAAGGAAGGTGCCGGTCGAAGGTGAATCAATCCCCACAGCCTTGGCGGCCAGCATCCCCGTGACGAAGAGCAGCATGAAGATTATGAGGACGTAGGCGTCCTTCTTCCGGGCGAGTTCAATGAACACCCCTCGGGTGATCAGCGTAAGGGACCGCCAGGACGAGACGGATGGAGCACTCATAGCGCACGCCTCCGGAAGCAAAGCAGGGCGAAGACGAAATAGATGCTAGAAAAGCACAAGCCGTATAGCGTCACCTTGAGTATCGTCATCGCGCTCAACGGATCCCAGCGTTCGGCATGAACGGTTTTCTCGGAAATGTCAAAAAGCGAGATCTGCGGCACACAGTAGGTGAAGCCCTTGAGCACCACCCGCCCAAAGTCGGTCATCAGGGGAAAGAGGGTGATCGACATGCTCATCATCGTGGCACCCAGGATGAATAGAAGAACCCCGACGGTAATCGCTGCATCCAGGTTGAATACCATGGACAGCCAGAAGCAGAGCGTGGTGAGCACCAGCAACATGATCATCTGCAGGTAAACATACTGGAGGAAATGCACCCAGGGTATCTCAGCTCCGAGATAGAGGTTGCCCACGATAAAGATCAGCATGAATAGAGCGAAGCAGAATAAGGCCGCCAGCAGGACACCCAGCATTTTACCCAGCAGGAAGGTGATTCGGGAGATCGGGCGGGCGAGCAGGGGATAGATGGTCCGCTTCTCGAATTCCCGGGGGAGCTGCCGGGCGGCCAGCACCACCACCGACAGCGCGGTGGCCGCACTCATGATCTTCAAGGCCATCTCGCGATAAAACTTGCTCAAGCCACTGAGGTGAAAGAAATCGATGGTCATGATCAGGGCGATGAGCGCCAGCGCAATAAAGATCACAATATAGACCTCCCGTCGCCTAATCGCCTCGATCAGCACGCTCTTCGCAATTAGCCAGATCGCACGGGGGTTCATGTGACCGTTTGCGTACCACCGACCAGGGAAATGAAATAGGCCTCGAGCGAAGTGCCCCCGGTCTCTTCCTGGATTTCAGCGAGGGGGGCGTTCTTCAGGATCCGCCCTCTGTGGATCATGATCACCCGATCGCAGAGATTTTCCACTTCATTCAGTTCGTGTGAACTGAAGAAGATCGTACGTCCCTGGCTTTTCAGATCCAGGAGGACCTCGCGCAAGTCGACCCGCCCCAGCGGATCGAGTCCGGAATTCAGTTCATCGTAGACCAGGAGATCCGGTTCGGTAATCAAGGACTGGGCGATTCCGAGCCGTTGTTGCATGCCCTTGGAAAAACTCTTCAGCAGCGATTCACCCTGATCACTGAGCCCAACCTTTTCCAGGATGCCCGGTACCCGTGCCCGGATGTCCACACGGGACAAGCCACCGAGACCCCCGTAGAGCTCCAGCAGTTCGCGGGCTTTCATAAAAGGATAATACAATGCAACCTCCGGCAGATAACCGATGCGCCGACGACTTTCCGGCGTGCCGGCCCGAGCGCCAAAAACCCCGGCCTGGCCGCTGCTCGGGAACATAAAGCCCATAAGGGTTTTAATCGTCGTCGATTTGCCGGCACCGTTTGCACCGATAAATCCTACACACTCCCCCTCCCGCACGGAAAAGGAAATCCCATCCACGGCCCGGTGAAGCTTGCTCCCCTTTCCGTAATCGACCACGAGCTGGTCGACTTCAATCACCGCTTCCTGACTCATTCACAGACTCCTGGCTGGCTCATTCAGATACCCCGACCAACGTAACCCATCATTCAGCAAAACACACGCCAAGGACAGCAGATCGAAGCCTTAAGGCAATAAAAAACCCCCGTATATACGGGGGTTTTCAAATTCCGGGGCGGCGGGAAACTACTTAATCTTCGCCTCGCGGAAGATTACGTGCTTACGCACGATCGGGTCGTATTTCTTGGTCTCCAGTTTTTCCGGCTGGATGCGCTGATTTTTCTTCGTGGTGTAGAAGTAACCCGTGCCTTCGGTGGACAACAGCTTGATAATATCCCGTCCCATGGTGAATCCCCTATTTATGCTTTAAAAAATCGTTTTTATCCGGGTTGTCGTACACGCCGGCTTTCAAGTCCTTGGCACGAATCCACATGGTGCGAACCGTACCGTCGGAAAAGTAAATTTTCTTCCGCTGCATATTTGTTTTGAATGTGCGTCGACAGATTCCCGTAATGTTCAGGCCGATTCCACCCTTTTTCTTGGCGATGCCCCGACGGCTAATCCTGTTTCCTTTGCTGACTTTCCGATTTCCGCGTGTGTTAAGCTTGGCCATGGTTTACGTACTCCTGCAAATAAGAGCCGCGGAATATGCCTGTTTTTATATCAGAGTCAAGCGATTCCAACCCACGAGGCCTAATTTGCCACCCCCCCCTCTTCGTCCTGCTTGTTTAAAATGTATCGTACACGCTCGCGCCCTGCCAGTCATATTTTTGCGCCGCTTGAAAACCGAGCCCTCCGCTGAAGATTCGTATCGATAAAAGCCTTCCGGCTTAGCCACCCTTCGTGGTCTTCTTCCCCACTTGTACAAGGCGGCATTTTTAGCTTCAAGGAAGCTTAATGCGTTTGAGGTTAAGCCCGCCCTCAGGTAGGTTACTCCCGCAATCGACACGCTATGAATCGGAGAGAACGCATATACACCTGCCTCGTAGGCAAGGCCCGGAAACAACCCACGAAAGCAGGAAGGCACACCCCTTCGGCTCCGGGGACTGTACCCGGGTGCTTGGATCCCGTACATCAACCCGTAGGATGGGTACAATAAGCAGGCGACCTTGCACCTTTGATTAATAACGACCGATGGCTGCTGTGATGAGGGATTTGTATACAAGAAACCGGGCGGGAGAGCGACCCGCATGCTGATCAAGTTTGTATGCGGGAACTGCACAGCCCGGCTGAAGATCGAATCAACCTATGCCGGGGAGAAGATCGAATGCCCCGAATGCGAGCTGGGCGTGCGCGTCCCCTCGAATGAAATTGCCCCCGGCGTGGTCATTGGGGGATTTGAAATCAAGAAGCTCATCGGAAAGGGCGGCATGGGCGAGGTCTACCTGGCCAGGCAGTTGACCATGGACCGGGATATTGCCCTCAAGATTCTGCCCGCGGCCCTCACCCGCGACAAGTCACTGGTTGATCGCTTTCTCCAGGAAGTCCGCAACTCAGCCCGTCTTGATCACCCGAATATCGTCACCGCCTACGAGGCGGGGGAGGATGATGGCGTCTACTTCATGGCCATGGCCTTTGTTAAAGGCGAGACCCTGGATCATATATTGCAGCATCAGGGCTTTATGCAGGAAGCAGATGCGCTGGAGCTGGTCGGTACGGTCGCGAAAGCCCTGCGCGCGGCCTGGAACGACCACCAGATGATTCACCGGGACATCAAGCCCGAAAACATCATGATTGATCACAAGGGCATTCCAAAGGTCCTCGACATGGGGCTGTCCAAGTCCATCCACGATCAAGCCTCGCTTGCGACCTCCCCGGACACGATCATGGGCTCGCCCAACTTCATGAGCCCGGAGCAGAC
>JAPYUI010000444.1 GCA_029936175.1 Kiritimatiellia bacterium | reverse complement strand
CCCCGCATACCTGAATCAAATTCCGGTTTGGCTCTTAACTACCCATCCGCTCCCTGAAAATTCTGCTCATTACAGCAGCTAGAGAGCTGCGAGCTGGAAATCCGGCGAGAAATCGACAAAAACATTCGGGATGGACAAAATTACGTCCTTCCTGCTCGAAAACTGTTCTCAGTTAAGATTCTGCCGGAATTTCATTCAAAATTCGAAAAAATGCGAGAATTCCCCCGCATACCTGAATCAAATTCCGGTTTGGCTCTTAACTACCCATCCGCTCCCTGAAAATTCTGCTCATTACAGCAGCTAGAGAGCTGCGAGCTGGAAATCCGGCGAGAAATCGACAAAAACATTCGGGATGGACAAAATTACGTCCTTCCTGCTCGAAAACTATTCTCAGTTAAGATTCTGCCGGAATCCATTTTCTGTAGTGAGACACCAACAGTTTCATTTTTTTTATTGTTTAACGAATGAACCCAGTTGCCTTGTGTTGGACTCCGAAGAGCCCCCTAGTTGATATTAGGTTAACGAATGAACCCGATGCCCCCTAGTTGATATTAGGTTAATTTACGCAGCCCCTGGAACTTACAACCAACCAACCGATCCCAAGCTAAAACTCTCACAAATGAAATATCTAACCTCGCCATCAAATATAATAATTTTCCAAACTACAACCTTTTTGACAATTCCCAATCGAATTAAAAAATTTCCCAAACACTGAACACTCGAAGCCTCTCACGGACGTTTCAATTTCTGAAAATATCTCCCAAATTCTCGCAGCCCAGCGTCCCAAAATTATTTACTAACCCCCAACTACTTACTCAATTTAATATCAATCACTTTCCATTTCCCGAAACTCAATCCCCAAGTAAACTTTTAATTCGTATCTATAATAATTACGAAGGCTTTTCCTCTGTTCCCTGAATTTATCATTCCCAATCAAATTTGACCATTTCCCAAACTCTCGACACTCGAATCCCTCGAAGAACGTTTTAATAATACCCACCAAAAACCTCCCAATTTTCAGCCACCTAGACGCCCGCACCCTATCTATAAACCCTCAGCGATCTAATTTATGCCAAAATTCCACTATTTCCCGCCGTGAATCTTGATGTAAACGTCTACTAATTGAATTCATTTTTATACGTGAAGATGCCACCTTCTGGCCGCAAATTACGCCGTCCCTCGCCCCCAAATTGCATAAGTAGAACAAAAATGAAGCACCATCAGAACGAAAACGCCGAAAACACTCGCGCCCCGCCTGACATTGCCCGCAAAGTCAAGCAGTTCCCGCCGCCCAACTTCTAGAACCGTCGAAAATGCACCCGCGCAAAGCCTCCCAACTCAAATTCCGCAACAGATTTTTTTTTCAATAATAATAGAATTATAAACGCGAACATCCAGCCAACAAATAAACCAGTAGATGAA
>JAPYUI010000443.1 GCA_029936175.1 Kiritimatiellia bacterium | reverse complement strand
TCGTAGACCTGGCTCGGGTTCGATCGGTCGAGCGGCTTGTACCCCCACTGGTCACTCTCGCCGTGGGTCACCCCTCCCCGGATGCCGCCCCCGGCCAGCCAGTTGGTAAACACGTAGGGATTGTGGTCACGACCCTTGGAGCCCTGCGTACTCGGCATGCGACCGAATTCCGTGGTCCAATGGATAAGCGTATCCTCCAGCATGCCGCGTTGCTTCAGGTCCTTGATCAAGGCGGCGATCGGCCGCGCCATGCCCAGGGCCAGCGGTTCATGGTCACGTTCGATGTTCTCGTGTGAATCCCAGTTGCGACGGGGATGGCTGTTGTCGTTGCCGGACCAGATCTGCACGAAACGCACGCCGCGCTCCAGCAGGCGACGGGCGGTCAGGCACTTCACGGCCATGTAGTGGGTTTCTTCCGGGACATTAATCGTCTTGTCCCACTTGGTGCCGTGCTCACGAATACCGTACGCGTCCTTGATGTACGCGGGCTCCTTGCTGATATCCATGGCTTCCGGCGCACTGAGTTGCATGCGTGCGGCCAGTTCATACGAGCGAATCCGGGCGTCGAGCCGGCTGTCACCGGGCCGTTCTTCCTGGTAGGCACCGTTCAGCTTGTTGAGCAGGGCAAATCCATCGTGTTCGCTGGCCGCATTGATATAATCGGCCCGGGGCTGGAGGTCGGCAATCGGATTCTCCCGACCGGGGAAGATGATGGTCCCGCTATTCCGTGCGGGAAGGAAAGCACTCGCCCAATTCTTGGGGCCATTGGACGCATAGCCCCGGTTATCCGGCAGCACCACGAAGGCCGGGAGGTTTTCGTTCATCGACCCGAGCGCGTACGAAATCCAGTTGCCCATCCCGGGGAAGCCCGGGCGCTGGAAGCCCGTGGCCTGGAGATAGGTCGCCTGGCTGTGCACCCCGGTCTTGCCCACGATGTTGTGCACGAAGGCCATGTCGTCAACCACCTCCCCGAGCGGCGCCACGATCTCGCTGAGCATCTTCCCGGACTGGCCATAGGGCTTGAATTCCCAGGGCGATTTCATCCACGGGCCGAGGCCGTTCTGGAAGGCCTCCACGTGTTCGCCGAAATCCGACTTCTCCCCGTGGTGCTTGATCAGGGCGGGCTTGAAATCGAAGGTATCCAGGTGGCTCGCCGCGCCTCCCATGAAGAGCTGGATGACCCGCTTGGCGCGGGGCCGCACATCACCCGCCGCGAGAACATCTTCCCGGCCGAGCATACTGGCCAGGGCAATACCGCCGAGGCCGCCACCGGAACGGAAGAGGAAATCTCGACGACTGCTGGCGGGGTGATTAATCAACATACATAAACTCGTTCAGGTTCAGGATCAGTCGACAGAGATTCACCAAGCCGTGTTCCGCGGCGTACCCGGCCAGGGATGCCAGGCGCGCGTCATCCGCCTTG
>JAPYUI010000442.1 GCA_029936175.1 Kiritimatiellia bacterium | reverse complement strand
TGCACCAACGAAGCGTGCAGGTCCGCGGTGCAGACGAGGTGCACACGAGCTCGCTTCAGGGCATCGGTGGCATGGTCATCCACAAGGCCTTCCGGTCCGGTGTGTTCTCCATCGCCTGATCCACGGATAGCCCATCCCCGCTTCGCGCCCAGCCATTTTTTGGTTTACATCCAATCCTGCAAATTGTAACATATATGTTACAATGTTGGGGGATTACGAAATAGCGGCCGAAATAGGGAGAAAGCCCGTGCTGGATGAGGCGTTCCTGCCCGCAGCGGTGTGGAACCGGGCCTACCACCAGCTGGTCGACTCCATGCCTGACGCCCACCCTTTCGCGCTTGCCCTCGAGCGCCCGGACGGCCTGCGAACCGTTTTTCACACCCGGATCATCCCTCCGCACCAAGCCCAGGCCGCACTCAATCACCGTTACGTCAATCGCCTGGTGAAATTTCTCCTCTGGCAAACCGGCGGGTCCAGCATCTGCCTCTGCGGCGGGTATCCTGAACTGACCGAAAACATAGCCAGGACCTATGCCCCGAATGGCCGTCGACAATTCGATAACGAAGTGATCGGTCACCAGATTTTCAACGCGGCCCTACAGGTCATCGCAATCGACTACGAGGAAACACCGGAACCCGTATCCCGCCCCATTCCCCTGGGACGTCACCTGGATGGCTGTCGCATCGGATTTGATCTTGGCGGGAGTGACCGAAAATGCGCTGCCGTCATCGACGGCAAAGTAGTGCATGCAGAGGAAGTACCCTGGGATCCCTACTTCCAGACGAACGTGGATTATCACCTGGACGGCATCCGTGATTCACTGAAACGCGCCGTGGCGCACCTGCCCCGGGTCGACGCCATCGGTGGAAGCTCCGCCGGGGTCTATGTCAACAATCAGGTCCGTGTCGCCTCCCTCTTCCGGGGCATCGCAAAAGAATCGTTTCACCAAGAGGTGCAGGATCTCTTTCTCCAGGTTCGCCGGGAATGGAATAACGTACCCTTCGAGGTCGTCAACGATGGCGATGTAACCGCCCTTGCGGGCTCGATGTCACTGGACGACTCCGGCGTTCTCGGCGTCGCTATGGGCACCAGCGAAGCCGCCGGTTACGTCGACATGAACGGCCATATCACCCCCAGCCTCAGCGAACTCGCCTTCGCCCCGGTGGATTACCAGCTGAACGGCCCAGTCGACGAGTGGTCCGGCGACCGGGGCTGCGGCGTGCAATATTTCTCCCAGCAAGCCGTCGCCCGGCTGGCCCCGCTGGCTGGAATCGATTTCCCGGAAGACCTTCCCCTGCCTGAGCAGCTCGTGGAGGTCCAGGCACTCATGGCACGGGCCGACCCGCGCGCGCGCTCCATTTACCAGACGATCGGCACTTACCTGGGATACACCATTCCACACTACGCGACCTTCTACGATATCA
>JAPYUI010000441.1 GCA_029936175.1 Kiritimatiellia bacterium | reverse complement strand
CATAGCCTTCCAATTCTCACCAAAGCTCATGAT
Organism: Kiritimatiellia bacterium; assembly: GCA_029936175.1. Classification (GTDB taxonomy): domain Bacteria; phylum Verrucomicrobiota; class Kiritimatiellia; order SS1-B-03-39; family UBA6053; genus JAPYUI01. Next base: position 1,391 of record JAPYUI010000441.1, on the reverse strand, counting down.
CTCCTTGTTCCGGTTGCAACGTTCCGGATGAACCGCTTCGGGGGGGGGCAGCACGGCCCTGCCGGAGTCGCGTTCGATCCGATGGTTGGCTCATTTCTCCGGCGACCTGGCAGGGCCATCTTGCCGAATCGAATAACCCTTTTCAATGTGACCGAGCCAGACATAGGTCGCCTTTGGGTCTTCCGGTGGGCCTTCCGTATAGTGGATAAACCAGTCGTTCGGTTGCCTGCCTCCGAAGGCCGCCGGACCTGCGCTCAGCAGCAGCTTCTTCACCAGCCCGGGCCACTGATTGGGCATCTCGCCGTGTACCTGCCATTTCCCATCCACCGGGGAGGCGAACTTGTATTGATAAGGCACAAAGACCTTGCCGCGTTTCCAATCGGTCACGCCCTGGCGGATGCGGATGTAGGGAGCGTCGTCCTCGCCGATCACGATTCGCTTCGGCGCAGTAAACTCCTCGCCGCTGTCAACGAACATGGCGTGCTTGTCACAAAAGGTCTTGTTCACCGGCAGATCGGACATCACCGTCCCGTCGGCGGCAATCCATTGTCCCTCGGCAGTGCGTTTGGCATAGTACATATTGTAGCGGTAGACCGCTTCGTGTATTCCCTGGTATTTCCGCTTGTTGCCGCGAGGGTTGTCATCCTTGTACACCCAGAAACAGTGGACGGTCTTATAATCGGCCCCGGGAACAAATGCGTTGTAAGAGCATGCCTTCTTATCCGGGAAGTCGCGCCGCATCTCGATGACGGGCTCCTGCTTGGTCCAGGACTGTCCGTCGTCTTTGCTGATGCGCATCGACCAGGGCTCCAGGTGTCCACCGGCGCGATAGAAGAGGTAGATGCTGCCATCTGCCATGCGCATCGATTGCGGATACGTGGCGCGCGATGTCGGGCTGGGCATCTCTTCCCATTTGCTGATGTCGTAGGGAGCCGCTGAGCGGACGTGTTTCATTGCCCTTCCGTGGCAACCGAAGAAGAGGTGCAGATGTCCTTTTGCATCGATGGTAATGGACGGGTTCCCGTGAGTATCGGCGCCCAGCCCGGAGTTCGAGGCCCTCACCGGCCCGAGCCAGGTCTTCTTCCTGATGTCATACGCATCAATGATCGGACGCCCCTGGCCATCCTGGTGCGCAGTGAAAACGATGTCCTTCTCCAGAATCGCGTGTGGAGCAATGTAGTTGTTGTAGAAGGTCTTGTAAGGTTTACCGTTCCTCTGGAGGGAGGCGAAGGCCTCCTTGATGCTTGGCCCGGCCGCCTCCTTCTCTGCCCCGTGGCACGAGAGGGCAACGAGGAAAGATGCAGACAGAGATACAATGGTGAACAGTGATTCCTGCAGACACTTCGTCATAAATGTACCTTTCTCTCTACGAATGTGTTTAGTGCCAATGC
>JAPYUI010000218.1 GCA_029936175.1 Kiritimatiellia bacterium | reverse complement strand
GGTCATAAGTCCTTACGCCACAACGTAGGCTCATCCCGCCACTCTTGCAAGTCTTCCACCGCTTTACACCGCGTTGCACGGGGTAACGTATACGGTATACGGCTTGGGGGAGGGTTGAGTAAGATGACTCAAGCCGATGAAGCGGACTCCTCAGGGCTTGCTCCTCGCTTTGGCCTCGAGCTCTTCTGCTTTTAAGAAATCGGCCTGGGCCTTGGCTTCGTTTCCAAGTTTTCTATAGGCATCCCCCCGGTTCCTCCAGGGAAAAGCCCATCCGGGATCCAGCTTGATCGCTTCGCTGCAGTCCTTGATCGCCTGGTCGTGGTCGCCTCTCTTGCTGTAGGCCGAGCCCCGGTTGCTCCAGGCACCAGCATGGCCAGGCTCCAGCTTGATCGCTTCGCTGCAGTCCCTGATCGCCTGATCCTGGTTGCCTTTCTTGCTGTAGGTCCAACCCCGGTTGCTCCAAGGATAAGCCCATCCGGGATCCAGCTTGATCGCTTCGCTGTAGTCCTTGATCGCCTGGTCGTAATTGCCTCTCTCGTCATAGGCAAAGCCCGGTTGTTCCAATATAGAGCCTTTTCAGGATCCAGATTGATCGCTTCGCCGTAGTCCTTGAACGCCTGGTCGTAGTCGCCTTTGTCGATATAGTTAACGCCCCGGTTGTTCCAGGCACCAGCATTGCCAGGATCCAGCTCGACCGCTTCGCTGTAGTCCTTGATCGCCTGGTCGTAATTGCCTTTAGCACTCCAGCCGTTAGCGGACTGAAGCAACTTTTGGACTTTCTCTTTCTCTTCTGTCGTAGGCCCACACCCCCCAAGCAAAGCAAGCAAAACGATTGATAAGCCAAGAATCAATTGACGTTTCATGAGGAATCCTGTGGCAACTAATGAAGAACCCAGCCAATATCCTATGCGAGCCCATGGGCGGGGGCAAGGAGAGGGTGGCCCCTGGTTGCTTATCGCCCGGGGCATCGCTTAGGGTGGCCGCTTACTCATCCAGGGGGGCGGATTTGCCTCACCAGCCGGGTCCAATTGCCCTGCCGGTCCTTGACGGCTACCTCCCAGCGAATGTCCTTGATCTTCGCCAGCGGCTTCTTTAATTCCAACTCCCACACCCCGGTAGAGGCCTGGCGAAAAACCGGGGCAAGGTTCTCCCCTGCAGCGAAACCGTCGAGCGGGGCGGTGGCGGTGACTGTAAAGCTCGAGAGGTCCAGGCCGCTTCCGTGGTCGAACATCCCGATCCGCAGCATCTCGAGAGGACCAATATGTCCTGGAGCGGGCTCCGCGAGTGTGACCACTGGACGGTCATCGTCAAGGAACCAGCCGTATTGCCGGTCAAGGTCGATGGGACAGCCAAGGTCTATCCAGCGCACGAGAGTACGCCTGGACTCATCGCTGAGCGGAGGCACCTTGATGGTCTTGCCCCCGGGGCCCTTGTAGGTTCCCGCGACCGCCGCGGGCGGCGGCATCCGGCTGCCGAGATAATCGATGTCATAGCGAGAGCGTGCCCAGTCCGTTTCGACACGTTCCCCCTTGTGAGCAAAATAACCCGCACCGGGCTCCGTCTCGCTGGGATGGTCGTCATTTTCGAACCCATCGAGGCGGCGGCCGAAAAGCTTCCAGGTCAAAAGGCTGCGGCGCGACTGCAACTTGCGAATGTAGCGCGAGGCATTGGGATAGCCCCAAGAGTTGTAGCCTATGGGCTTATGACCGAACTTCGCCTTCTCATCCAGCGCCAGGCGAACGTAGGTGCCGGGGAATTTTCCGTGCCGGTCGACCTGGATCGAGGTGCCATCGTCATCCAGGACTAGGTTACCGGCCGGCTTCTGCCAATCCTTGGTATGGCAGGCAACGCAATGGGCCTCCAGGATTGGCCGGATGTCGCGAAAATACTCTACCGTGACAGTCGGCCGATTCTCTTTACGCAAGCCGGTCGAGTTGTCGCGGTCCCATTGGCGGCCAGCCGCTTCCGCCCCCCGGGACTCAACCAGGGGAGTGGTCTCCGTCAGGTCCCAGACCTTGTAGCCCGCGCCAGCGGCGGCAGTGGCGGCGAAGTCGGTGGGCTCCTGGCTGTGCGCGTGGCAACCGCCGCAATCGGCACGCATTTCCCCGGGACGCAATTGGTGCCAGGTCTGCGACATGTTCAGCACCATGCCGTCACGATCGATGGTCTGGAAGGTAAAGGCCGTGTCGGCGGGAATCCTGGCGAGGAAGCTCGTATCGGGATTACCGTCTGGGTCGGTGGGCTGCTTCCTGTCCCTGAACTTTCGAAGCGGCACCTCGCCGAGGATCCGCAGGCGCTCCATCGCGTGGCTGAAAAACCCGCGACCGTTGTGATCTCCGCGATGGCGGTCGGTGGTGGGAGACATGGCCAAGATACGAACCGCGTGGATAGCTCCATTTTCATAAAGGCCCGCATCGGCCCCCTGGTTGTGCCAGTTTAGCGGCATACGATTGCCGTGACTAGTGAAGGCGTCAAGCGCCTTCCATGGATGCGCCCTCCCACCGGCATGCTTGTCCCTACCTGCACCGGAATAGACAGCGGTCACCCCGCCCACAGGCACCACCCCGTTCGGGTAGCTCTCGCGTTTGTAGAAACTCGAGGTGCCGACGAGTCCTGTTGGCGTACCGGCAGGCAGAGCCTTGTGCGTTGTGCCCTTATTGGCGACCGGTGCGAGGCGCTTTGGTTCGCTGATGCCGTAGATGCGCTTGTAGGGCACCACGGCCCGCGGCCAGCTTTCGTTGTACCGGGGATCGTTCCTGATCAGCAACAGGTCCCCGGGCTCATCGATAACCTCGCCGTTTTTCAGCAGGTAGATGCCGCCATCGATCTGCGGCAGGTACTTGTACTGGTGGTTGGCCGGACCGGGAGAATAGATGGTGAGGAGATGGTTGTCCGGTGCGCCGCTTGGATGGGTGACCTTGCCGACTGCCGGTGATTTCTTGTCGGCCAGCACCGAGGGGTTGGCCGGTCCCTCACCGTTGAGAGCGAAGGGCGTCAGCGACACCGCCTCCCGAGGCATGAACGGCATGCGGTAGTACCTGCCCTTGCCGTTGTAGTGGCGGCCGAAGCGCAGTGCCGGATTGTCCGGGCTGGCGCTGTAGGCGGGGCTGAAACTCACCCGCTTCGGCAGCTTGATGTAGGCTCCGAAACCGGAGTTGTTCTGGTTGTAGTACTCCTCGATGACCAGCGAGCCGTCGGAGAGTTCCGTCTGGAAGTGGAAACCGTTGGAAGCTCCGCCCGGGTCAAAGGCGCTCATCAGCGGCGCCCAATTGGAGCCATCGGGGTGGATTGTCCAGACCCCCCACGAAATTCGGCTGCGGATGCCCTGGCTCTCGAGGGTACTGAACATGATCCGCCCATCGGTGAGGACCACCGGGTGCAGGGCGCCAGCGATGTTGAGGTGGCCTATTTTTTCGATATTCACCGGGTACGCCTCGTCCTGGGGGAGATCGGAATCCCGGTCCTCCATCACGAAGAGCTGAAGCGCCACGGCGGGATATCCCCTCGATGGCTTGAACCCATCGCGATTGCTGCTGAAGACGATGCGCCCGCCGGGCAGCGGGCAGGGCCCCATATTGTAGACGCCGTAGGCATAGTGATTCCTGCGGTTCTCCTTGCGCGAGGCGTTGCGGTAATCACTTGCCCAGTCCCCCGCGCCGGTGTTGGGGGTGAATCGCTGGTTTGTCAACCGTACGATTCTACGAGACTCCAAGTGGATCTTGTAGATGTCGGCCCCCTGTGCCGGGGGGTTCCACTGGCTGGCCTTCACCAGGTTGTGAATCTTCACGTAATAAACACTTTTACCATCGAAGGAGACCATTGGATCGGTGATGCTCCCCTCGCCCCCCCTGTCGAGCACCTCCTCGGAGCCGTCGGGATGCAGGAGTACCAGGTCAGCGCCAGGCTCCATGGTGACGGGACTCGAGAAATCGGTGTAGAACCGCTTGTGGGTCTCGTCGCCTGCCCGCAACGCCCGCACATAGACGATGTCGTAATCCCATTTCACCGACTTGTCAGTGGAGATGTGGGAAATCCGGGTATTGAGGTTCTGCGGAAAAAGCGGCTCCTTATCGGCTGCGAAGCCTGCTGCACAGAACAGAGCAACTGAAATTACAGAAATCAATCTACGCAGGATCATGGCTTCATTCTTATCCAGGGCATGGAGACAAACAAGCCTATTGCAACCCTCGCCCGCAGGCAATAATCCCCGGCATCAATCACCCCCCCCCCTGGTTGCTTATCGCCCGGGGCATCGCTTATGAATTGCCTGACTAAAAACGATCTGGAGAAAACGCGGTTGCATCGATGTGCGTTGGTTGATCTTGAATAATTTCGGCAATGAGTTTGCCTGTCGCAGTGGCGAGACTCAGCCCGAGCATGTTGTGGCCCGTTGCAAGATAGGCGTTTGACAGCCTTGGAGTTCGCCCAATGATGGGCAGGCTATCCCACGTCATGGGACGCCATCCATACCAGCGTTGGTGCTCCGTTTCAGTAAAGGGCGCAATCAGATAGGGCTCGGCCGATTGGCGAAGTTGCTTGATACGTCGAGCAGGAATGGACGAATCATAGCCAACGAATTCCATCATCGACCCGAGACGATAGCCTTGCTCGAACGGTGATACACCGACTTTATGCTCAGGGAACAAGATCGGATGTCGAGGGCAAGGGTCAGGGCGTGACATCGTAACCGAATAGCCTTTGCCTGGCTGGATCGGAATCCGGCATTCGAGCATCGCCGATAGCTGAGCAGACCAGGCTCCGGCCGCAAAGATGAATCGGTCGGCACTCAGCTCGCCCTGCGAGGTTTCTAAATGCGTGATCTGACTATGGGCCTTGACGACATCAAGCAGTTGGCAGTTCTCAATGAATTCGACGCCAGATTCTTGCAGACTGTCGGTCCAAGCGACATTCAGCAGATCGGGTCGGACCGACACATCGTTCTTGTAGTGAAATGCGCCCGCTAATCCAGACTTGAGTGCTGGTTCAAGCGCCGGCAAGTCGTTGCCTTCGACACGCTCAGCGGTCACCCCAAAGTGCTCCGTGAGCATGCGATCCATTTTGGCGAACTTTTCCATGCCAGCTTCGGACTGCAGCACATACAGCAGGCCGTTTTCTTTCCATTCACAATCGAATTTTTCAGCGGAAATCAGCTGACGATACTCGACAAGCGAAGAATCGAGGATGGCTTTGAGGTGTGCTCCCGCCCACAGCATTTGGCGATGATTGCAACGCCTAGTAAACTGCCACATCCAGTTCCAAAACGCCGGTCGAAAACTTGGTTTGACGCGAAATGGAGCGTTGCGGTTTAGCAGCGATTTGAGTGCGACGCCGATTGCAGCGGGTTCCGTCAGCGGCAGAACGTGACTCGGACAGATATAGCCGCAGTTGGCTTGCGAGCAAGCACCAGCAATCGTTCCCCGGTCGATGACGGCTACAGAGAAACCAGCTTTCGACAAATAGTGTGCGCAGGCGATGCCTATGATTCCGGCACCAACAACGATCACGCGTTCACCGTCTAATGCCTGTTTCATGCGATTCCATGGGCGTAAGGATCATCTGGCTGCTGGATGAGTGTGGCTTCGCTGCAGACATAAGCACGGCCCGTGATTCGCGGAATGATCTGCCCCGATTCGTCGGTGCGATAGCTCGCCGAGAATCGACTGCCAATGATACTCTCTTGGACCCAAAGCTCTCCGGGTGCGAGCTTGCCGTCGGCCGCAAGACAGGCCAGTTTTGCACTCGTGCCGGTTCCGCAAGGCGAGCGGTCATAGGCTCCGCCAGGACAGTAAACGAAATTTCGGCTGTTGGCATCCGCTGCGTTTGGTGGCCCAAAGAACTCGATGTGGTCGATCAATCCGCCGTCGCTACCCGTGATTTCTCGGCGCTCTAGTTCTGCTCGAACGCGGCGGGCTGCGTCGTCTAACTGGCGTAAGCTTTCCATCACCAGCGGCACAGGTGATTGTTCGACGAGAAAGAACCAGTTGCCCCCCCACGCAATGTCGCCCGTGACCGCTCCGAGTCCAGGCACATCAATGGCAACCTTGGCTCGGTGTCGGTAGCTAGGAACATTCTCAATCGCGACTTCATTCGGACTGAGAAGTTCTACTTGAACGACACCCACAGGTGTTTCCAGCCGGTGAATCCCTGGGCCGATTCGGCCAAGGTAGGCTAGCGTCACGGCAACGCCCATGGCTCCATGCCCACACATGTTCAGATAGCCCGTGTTGTTGAAGAAGATTACCCCGGCTGCACATGCCTCATCGACAGGTTCGCAGAGCAAAGCGCCAACCACTGCGTCTGAACCACGCGGTTCGCTAATCGCAAACCGTCGGTAGGAGTCAGCGCGATCTCGAAATCTCTCGAGTCGCTCTCGTAAGGAACCAGCGCCAAGCCCTGGCCCGCCATCGACGATCACGCGCGTCGGTGCACCTTCGGTATGTGAGTCAATGACTCGCATGCATGTCTCCCCCGCGAATCACGCGGTCGCACCTGGCCAGACGTTCCACCCCTGTATCGTCACTGAGGATGAAGACAACGTTCGGCGGGTCTGCGGCAAAGACGTTGCTGACCATGAGCAGAAGCAGGGCGGTCAGTGGCCATGCTGTACGTTGGATCTGAGTGAATGATTTCATGATGGTCCTCGTGTCTTATTAGAATTTCAGCTCGACGCGTTGACCCGTGTATTGGATCAGTTTGGTCACGCCATCAGGAATAAGTTCAACCTGGAACGTGCGCGTGGCCGTCTGCTT
>JAPYUI010000217.1:1212-6758 GCA_029936175.1 Kiritimatiellia bacterium | reverse complement strand
TCGTATTTCACAACCTGAACGGCATGCTGGCCTGCTTCACCCATGAAGGGAAACCTGTTTGGGAGCGCAAATGGCAGGCACCCGACCCGGACATCAAGAACTGCCGGATGTACCTGCATGAAGGAAAACTGCTGGTGGCCTTACCCTCTGAAAAGATCGCCGTGGAGGAAAGCAAAAAACATCCCGCCCTGCCTTTCTACCAGATTCATTCCATCGACCTGAAGACAGGCAGGGATCACTGGATCTCCCCGGTGTTGCTTCATCACGCAACGCAATACGCCTTGAGTCAATGGAAGGGCAAGCCGGTGATGGTGGCCTCAATGATCGATCTCTCCCACTGGAAATTCAAGCAAGGCCGCAAAGGGCACCTGCTTTCTCTCAGTCATGGTAAACCGATCCTTACCTTCGATCTTCCGCCCGCGATCCCGCACCAGAAGAACCAGCTCTGCCGGGGGAAATTCGTGGTTACGGTCAGCGCCAGGGCGGAAACGAAATTCCAACTCGTGGACCCCGAAACCGGCGAAGTTACCGATGAATTCGCCTTCGAAAAACCCGACCGCTACTTTGCCTGGACCGGCACGGCCTACGCCGAGCGGCCCTTCGTGCCGGAGTACAGCAACCGGGGCCTGCACGGCAAGGGCCAACCGACCCCCTCCACCGTGCACGTGGCCGACGACCGGATCTTCTTCTGGCGCTACGACAGTGGCGACATCGGCTGCATCGACACCCGCACCGGCAACTCGGTGATGGTCGAGGCCCCGATCCAGGTCCTTGGAGACCAAACCATCTGGAACATGACGGACTTCCAGTTCACGAAAGGCATCCTCAACTCCCGCGACTTCGGCGTGAACAAACGGGTGGGCTCGGTGCGCGGCATACAACGCGGCGGTTTCGGCCACACCAACCCGGCCTGGCCGATTCGCCATGAAAACAAACTCTATTGGCAGGGCGGTGCCGGCCTGCTCTACATCATCGACCTCTCCCAACCCTTCTCCCCCGATGCCCTCCGCTGGAAAGCGATCGAGACCGAAGGTCGCTCATGGACCTATGGCGCACCAGCGATCGAGGAAGGATTCATCTACCTCCGCTCGCAAAGGGAACTGGTGAAAATGGAACAGTAGACGGGAGGCAGGGGAAAACGAAAGGCCGCGAACAAGGAAAAGCGGGGTTCCGATCTACCTTCGATCGCAGCGGGAGCTACCAGATGCCAAGTGCGGACAAGGTCCCGTGCAGGCGGTCCTACTTCAAAGCGGGATGACGGATTTCAGCGTCCACGTCGGTTAAGCCGGCGGAGCCGTCCCACTGCCTGACCCCCAGCTGCATACCCTCGACCCGGCCCATGCCGCGGTTACCGCGAATAGCCAGGCCCTTACCCGGGGCCACGCGAAGGGCCACGCCACCGTCCTCATGCTCCAGGCGGTTCCCGTCCAGGACCACCGGGCCTGAATACCCTTTCGGCGGCTTGTTGATACGGAGCCCCCGGCTGCCCTTGCGCACGCGTATCCAGTTATCCCGGATGAGCAGGTTTCCGGGCTCAGCGCCCTGGTGAATTTTCGAGTGAATCCCATCGGCCGCAGGATACAGGATCCGATTCCCGGTTATCTCCGCGTCGGCCGCCGCCTGGATGCCCTGGTCACCCGTGTTCCAGATCCGGTTCCCGGTAATCACGTTGCGCGGCTTGCCCCGGGTCCCATAGACAATGATCCCCGGATATTTCGTGTCGTGGATCACGTTGTTCCGGACGATGTTACCCCAACTGCCGTGCTTAAGCTCGATTCCATCCCCCTGGCTGACCTTGGGCCCATTCAGGTGGTGGATATAATTAAGCTCCACAATCGAGCTGTGGAAGATGGCCTTGGCATGGTTACCGCCAAGATAGAATCCTTCGCCATGCCCCCCGGTATGGTGAATGTGATTCTTCAGGAAGTGCATCCCCTCGTAGGTATTGCCGACATGGTTACAGGTCACGCCCTCGCCCCCGACGTGATGGATGTGCAGGGCCTCCAGGGTCACGAACTTTGCCGAGAACCCGTTCCCCTTGGATATGCGAATCGCGGTATCACCGCCCGTGATCTCCAGGTCCTTCAGGACCAGGTGCTGTACCCCGACCAGGTTGATCGAGTTCTGCCGGGCATCCGGACGCCGGAAGACCGCGCCCTCCCCCCGGATCACAATGGGATGCTCCTGCGTCCCACGATGCGACATGCTGAGCATCCGTCCGTCGGTATACGTGCCCTTGCCGAGCACGACCTCGTCACCCGGTGCCAAGCCACTGCCCTGGAGCACCGCAAACCAATCGGACCGGGGCGTCAAGCGAATCTCCCGGGCAGCGAGCCCGGAAAACCCGGCAGCAAGCCCGGTGACCACACAGGCGACACCCCCCGCTTTCGTCATTCGCTTCATCATTCGATTTCAGCCGGACGGCAGGGGATCGTACGTTGACCGGCCGGGACTACAGCTCCTTGATCCGCATCCTGCGAAAGCGGTACACCTGCCCGTTTTCCCCGTGGTGCTGGATCCCGATATGCCCCTCGGCATCCGTGGAGTCCTTGTAATCCGTGGTCTGCTCGCCGTTGATCCAGATCTGGAGGTGATCGCCCCGGGCTTCAATCCGGTACTTGATCCACTCCCCCAGCGGGGCCTGCACCAGTTTCGGGGCCGGTTTGTCGCTCTTCTTCGGATGCAACCAACCGCGGCGGCCCTCGTCGTACAGTCCCCCGGTCCAGGAACGGTCACTCGGGTCGCACTCGGCCTGGTAACCGAAGACCTTGTTCGGCTTGACGTGGCAGCGGAACATGATGCCGGAATTGCTCTTGCCCTTCGGCGGCAACATGACCTCGACCTCAAAAACAAAGTCCTTGTAGGTCTTCTCTGTCACGAGAAAAAATTTCTTGTTCGCCTTGAGCGCGATCGAGCCATCCTCGACCTTCACCTCGCCCCACGTGTACGGGTTCTTCCAGCCATCGGTCGATGTACCGTCGAACAAGGAAACAAACTCGCCGGCACACAGGGAATGACAGGAGGGTGCAAGCAGGGCGACAATAAGGATCTGGCAGCATTTATTCATCCATCTCTCCACGTTGGACATCGGTAATAGAGTGGTTCTTGATGGATTACAAATGCATTCGCAGCCCAACGATTCCCGGCAGGAAGTTCACAGGAACGGGTAAGCATCCGGCAAATGGGACCCGGGCGATCAAGCGTGAAGCATACCAATAATTCCCCTGTTCGGCTGGAAACACGCACGCGTATCGTTTATACAGGCCGTCTCATGAAAACACACATAGCCTATCTGGTCATCATCGCCGCCATTGGTATCTTCTTTGCAACGCGCCCGGCCCCGGAACCGGACAAGCCCAACCCGGACCTGGCCGGCCAGTTGGCCACCCTGACCCGGGAAAACCGGGAACTGAAAACAAAGGTAAAGGCGGCCGGGACGAAGCCCGAACCCGAGGAAGCCAGCGCCTGGGATGCCCTGGAATCTTTCAGCGAGGGGGACCCCGCGGCGAGCGAGGACGCGGAAGCCAAAGAGGACAAGAAGGCCGACGCCTTCGCGGCATGGAAAGACATGGCCCGGAATCCTGAATTCAAGCAGATGATGAAGGATCAGCAGCGACTCAAGGCCGAAGAGGCCGTGGCCATCGAGTATCGCATGCTGGTCGACTGGTTCGACCTGAAGGGCGATGACCGGGAAACCTTCAAGGCTCTCCTGCTCAAGCGCGAAATGGCCTCGAACCGGATGGGCTGGAAAATGATGGCCGACGACGATGAGGACGGAGACGGCAAATTCAATTCCGCGAGCATGCGGGCCATGATGACCAAAACCCGGCGCGCACAGGAGGCGGTGGAGGAAGAAATCAAGACCTTCCTGACCCCTGAAGCCTACGACGAATACGCACAGTACCAGGAAACCCGCCAGGCCCGATCCCAGGTCGACAAGATGCAACCCGTGTTTTCCAACGCGAGCATGCCCCTGAGCGAGGAACAGCGCGGCGACCTGGTCGAGGTCATCCACGAGATCCGGCGCGGAAGCCCGGACCAGGCCGAGCAGAAGCTTGAGCATTTTGAAGCCCTGGAACAGGATCCTGAGCAATGGAAATCCATGATGCAGCAACACCTGGAAACCCAGGACCTCCAGGCGAGGAAAATTGTGGAAGATGCGACAGGCTTCCTCGACGAGGGCCAGCTCGTTGAACTGCGAAGCCACCTCGACCGTGAGCTCAAGCAACAGGAAATCGGTATCCGCATGGCCGAACAGTGGGCCCCGATGTGGATGGAACAGAACAAGGCGGATCCCCCGGCAGGGAACGCCCCGGCCCCCGAAGCAAAACCATAGCTGGTGCAGGACCGCGACGGGCCCGTGCGAAGGCACTGCGGACAGGGTCGCCGGCTGCCGGGGATGCCCAGGCACCCGCTGAGCGACTAATCCTGGGGCCGGACCAGGAGCTTACGGAACTTTACCGCATTTCCCTCGTTGCGCAGCACGATCCGTCCCGGGTCTTTCGTGCAACCGTATACGCGGTTCACCACGGTCCCGTTCACCTCGACCACGACCGCCCCTTCCCGGACGGTCAGGCGATAGGCATTCCACTTGGCATCCCTTGCCGGCTCCGCCGTGCGGGATGCACGAAAGCGAATCGGATCCCCGTTCTCCTGTGCGGCCTCGAAGCCCGCGATCAGGTACAGGTCACCGACCACCCCGCCCAGGGTCTGGACCTCCAGGTAATCCGGCTCGCGCTGGCCTGCGGGATCCTCCCCGGTCATCATGAGGCCCAGCCCGGAGTCCTCGGCGGAGGTGCATTCAACCGACAGGACATAATTTCGATACTTCTCATTCGTCCGCAGGTAGCCGAATCCACCGCCCGAGCACCGAAGGACGCCCCCCTCTACCGACCAGTTTCTCGGTTGCGCCAGGAGCCGGCCATCCACGAATTCCCTCCAGCCAGCCAGGGACCTACCCGCCAGCAGGTCCCTATCGCGGGGCAGGTCCACCGGGAGACGCATGGCGAAACCCGGGTGTGCCGCGAGCCAGGCCGGCCAGGCTTTGGCGGGGTCAGCGGGAATCTGCTCCCCGCAGAGGTCACTGAGCAGCTTGCTGCTCTGCCAGCGAATGGCCGGGGAATCCGACCGGAGCAAGTCCGCCACGGCGTCGACCGCTTTGCGCTCCCCGCGATTCACCAGCAGGTACGCCACGAAGATCTTCACCCGCTCATCGTCATCCTCCAGCAGGACCTCGAGCTTTTTACTCGCAGCGGCCGCCAGGTGCGCATCGAGGACCCCGGCTGCGGCCATCCGGATCACGGGATGCACATCCCCCAGGGCCCGGGTGAACTCTGCGAGGTCATCTACACGTGCGGATGCAAGCACGGCGTGTCTAAACCGTTCCCAGTTGATCGTCTCCGCACGGGCACGGCCCAGCTCCAGCAGGATATCAGATAAGCCCTTCACCTTCGCTTCCACGAGGTCCTTCAACAGCTCATGCAGCAACTGCTCCGACCGCCCGGGGGACTGGAGCCCAATCAACTGCTGCAACTTCAACTTCGCGT
>JAPYUI010000217.1:0-1112 GCA_029936175.1 Kiritimatiellia bacterium | reverse complement strand
TCCGACCGCCCGGGGGACTGGAGCCCAATCAACTGCTGCAACTTCAACTTCGCGTCAGGTCCCGCACCCGTCACCAAGTCCTCAAGCAAATCCAGGGGCAGGGCCGGGTGGTTCTCCAATTGATACAGGGCTCGCTGGCGATCGATAAAGTTTTCGGCGTCCAGGTGACCCACCCATCCCAGGATCCGCAATTGCTGCGTATCACCCGGAAGGAAGGCTTCCAGCCGTTCTCGATAGGCCTCCGGGTCCGCAAGCGCATACGAAAGAAGTAGGCAAAACAAAAGGATCGACGCTTTCCACACGCCCAAGGCCATAACAGATCCCACGGGACATTCCAGCTTTCCATTCACCTACATCTGATCTAGACTCCCGGCATGCGCTTCATTCGACACCTTTTCCTGTTGCTTTGCTTCACCGCAGTCGTCCGCGCCGACACCTGGGTCGATGAGCGGGGTCGAAAGACCGAGGCCACTTTCGGCGGCTTCGTCGATGGAAAAATCCGCTTGAACCCGAACACCCGGACCCCCATTTACATCGATATCGACCAACTGGCTTCGGGTGAGCGCCCACACGTCCAACGCGCGGCCGTCGATCACCTGATCGGCCTGATCCAGAAGGACCTCCCGATTTTCGCCGGTGTGGTCCTCACTTTTTCTCTCCTCACCCTGTCCGCCTCGTGGATTGCCGCCACCCTTATGGGCCGCAACCGGTCTTTCCTGGATGCCGGACAAGCCGGTTTCTACATTACCGTCGCCCTCCTGTTTGCCTTTTGCATGCTGATGGCTGCCTTCGCCGGAAAACCCCACCTCGCCCTCGTCGCGGGCATCCTAGCCGTGCTCACCCCGGTTATTATCATGATGAGAATCTATGAGGTGCCCTTCCTCTTCGGATGCATCCTGTTTCTCGCCGTTGCCGTCATGGTCGCCGGTGCCGCCTTCGCCTTGTCGATTCCCCTCCAGAAATACCCCCTCTACCATCATCTGGCGGAGCAGTTTTCCGGGTTGATCCACCTGCTGAAGTTTTGATCCGCGGTTCCGGGGGCCTTCGCCTCAACCAAGCCGCCCGAAAATCCCACGATTTTGCGTAGACAATCCTGAATTAAAACCCTGATA
>JAPYUI010000216.1 GCA_029936175.1 Kiritimatiellia bacterium | reverse complement strand
CGCGGCATTCCGGGAAATTGCGGAGGAAAAGGACGTCCTGTTTCTTGATGCGGGCCGTGTAGCCAGAGCTTCACCGATTGATGGGGTTCACCTGGACGCGGCGGGTCATCGGAACCTGGGTGAAGCCTTAGCCGGGCCGATCGGGCAATTACTCACTCAGTCCAGCGGTTGCCAGTAAAGGTCCCGGTAGTAATTGCCCGGCAGGTCTGCGCCCTTGCTGTTCGTGGTCGCCAGCCTGATCTCATCGGACGTGAGGCCCATTCCGGGGCCATTGGACCTGATGCTGCCAATACTCTGCTGGATCATCCATATCCTCGCCGTGGGCATCCGCTCGACGTGGCCATCTACAAAGGAGATATTTGTCTTCTTGTTGTGCATGACCATGGGGGAGCCCCCGTCGAAGTCGATACCGGTGTGGCCATCTCCATCCGCACTGCCCGCGGGCCAGATGCTGGCATTATGCATGGTGCGGGAGTCTTCGTCCGCCATCAGGATCTTCAGGGCGGGTTTCCGGATATGGCTCAGAAAGGTGCCAAAATCCACGTTCCAGTTCTCGTGGATATCGTTGATTAGCCAGCGGTTCTTCCTCTCGTTATCGATCCAGGCACTCATGCTGTAATTCACCCGCAGTGCCTTGGCGAGTATCTCGTATTCTCCGCTGTTGGGGCAACGGTATTCCTCGTAGACCGTAAGGTGGGATTGATCTACCAGGCCAAAAGCCTTAAGCCCATCATTGTCGTAATCAAAGTCAATCGGATCGAACTCCGTTTCGCCGCTACTGTCGCCGCCATATTTGACCCCTTTCGTGCGGTGGAGTTTAATCCCCGTGATGTAAGGGAAGGCCCCTCCCGCCTCCGCATGATGCCCGAAGCTGGGAGACGGATTGTTCCATTCGCTGGTACGGCGGGTTTGTGACTTGCCCTGTCCGCCCCACACCCAATCCTTGTGCATATTGCGATCCGCGCCGCCGGCCCAGGGGAGTTCACCGTTATAATCCTCGGCGAAGAGCACGAGCCCGGAAGACAAGCTGGCGATTTTTTTTGCGCAGACCGCGCTGTCGGCAAAGCGAACCCCGCCGCCGACCGCGATAATAATAAAGCCCAGCAAGATGACGATGATGCCGGTTACAATGAGGAGTTCCAGAAGGGAGAAGCCTGACCTATGGTGCTTGGTAGATATCCTGTGCATAGTAAACCGGTGCCTATTGGAGATAACATAACAATACCGGCAAAGGTTGGTTTGTTCAAGGGGTTTTTAGAGAGGTTCCGCGCTTGAAATCCATCAAATTCCTGATCCCGCGCCGAATTTAATGGAATCGGGCTAAATCTCCCCTATAGCTGCCATCAATACACGGTCACATGGGTAAAAGAAAGAAACGCAAATTGAGACGCGAACAGGGCCCGGTCCCCCCAATCGATCGCACGGAAACCGAATCCACTTCAGCCCATTGCGCCGAACCCGCCGAGGCCCGCAGTGCTTCCCGCGCTCGATTCTGGCTCCTGTACGCCGTGATCGCGCTAGCGGCGGGGCTGGCCTATTCCAACAGTTACGATGGGGTTCTCCTCTTCGATGACGAATTCCATATTCGCGACAACCCGGACCTGGGCAAGTGGCTGCCCCTCCATAATACGCTGATCGGCATGACCGGTGCACCCAGTTGTGCCCGCCCCCCCGTCCTGATCTCGCTGAAGCTGAACCACAACCTCGACGGCATCAATCCGCAGGGATATCACGTCGTAAACCTGTTGATTCATCTCGTGACGGCCCTGTTCTTTTTCGGTCTCCTCCGCAATTTGCTGCGCCGGACCGAGCGCTTCAGGGATCAAGCCACCTGGCTGGCCTTTGTCACGACCCTGGTCTGGGCTGTGCACCCGATACACACCGGGTGCATCACCTACATCAGCCAGCGGGCCGAAACGATGATGGGCATGTTTTTTGTCATGAGCTTCTACTTTGCAGACCGGGATCGCAAGGGGGCGGCCATCACCTGCTGCGTACTTTCGGCCATGAGCAAGGAAGTTGGGGCGATGATTCCCTTCCTGTACCCGTTCTATGCGCGCGGGTTTCGCGAGAAGAATTGGCGCGATGTCTGGGCTCGGCACCGATGGATGATCATCATCATGTTTGCCTTGAGCTGGGGGGCGGTGGCGAGCCTGCTGGCCTCCGGGCCGAAAGGCAACACGGTGCGGCTGACCTTGCAGGGCATCAATCCCTTTACCTACCTGATGTCCTCGGCCAACGCCATCGTGGAATACATCAAGCTCATCTACTGGCCACATCCACTGGTCCTCGATTATGGTTGGCCCATCGCGGATGAATGGAGTGAATACTGGCGTGGCCTGGGGATAACCGGTAGCCTGTTCCTTTTCACGGGGTACCTGGTCGCCAAGGGTTCCCGGTGGGGCTTTGTCGGGGCGACCTGTTTTCTCGTGCTGGCTCCGACCACCAGCGTCCTGCCGATCATGTCGGAAATGTGGGCTGAGCACCGCATGTACCTGCCCTCCTTTGCCCTCCTCGCCACAACCGTGCTGTTGGTTTATTGGGCGCTGCAACAGATCGTAGAGGTGAATCTGCGGAGGACGACCGCTGCCATCCTGGTTTGCCTCGCGGTGTTCATCTTTTCCGCATTGACCTACCGCCAGAACAAACTTTTCACCAACCAGGTCACGATGTGGCAACACAACACATTGCACGAGCCCAGTCGCCGGGCCTGGTACAACCTCGGGTATGCCTTGGATGGAGAATATCGCATCTTGGAAGCTATCGAGGCATACCGCGAGTCGATCAATTGGTCCCCGGATTGGGACAAGCCGCACCGCTGCCTGGGGGCGGACCTGATGACGATGGGCCGCTATGATGAGGCGTACAAACACCTTCAACTCGCGATCCGGTACGAACCCCAGGAGATGGATAATTTCCTCTTCATGGGCCAGTTATATTTCATGGTGAACAATCCAAAGGAGGGGGCAGTGATGTTTGAGCGGGCGCGGCAGTTGATGCCCGATCATCCCAATGTCCACAAGGGGCTTGCGTATGCCCGGCTCTTTCACGACGATGTAGCCGGGGCCTTTCCGCACCTCCTGAAATGGCTCGGGGAGACCGAGGTGAACGAAACCGTGGTGAAGGAAGCTATTCAATTCTCCCTTTCCCTTAAGAAGGAGAACCTGGCCTTGCACATCGAAGCGATTGGCCTGGAAGCTGGATACCTGAAGGAGCGCGTGCTCAAACGTGTCACCGCAGACCCGTCCAAAAACCCGGCTGCGCCGCCCCAACCGGTACCGCTCAAACCATAAAAGGCCTTGCCTGTGCGCGCCAGTCGATGGTTGATTTGCATCACATTTTCCTTAGTATAGCCCCTATGTTAACTTGGAGACATTTATGAGCGTAGAAGAGGGCTGGTACATCGCATCGAAGGGCCAAAGCCTCGGCCCCATGAGTCGGCAGGATTGCATCGCCCAGTTGCCGCAGCACCAGGGATCCGGCACCACCGTCTACGGGCCACCCACCGGCGGCCAGTGGGTCCCGGCGTCCACCGTGGCCAGTCTGGGTGGTGGGGGAGCTGCGCCTCCGCCCATACCCCCGGGGCAGGTCGCCCACGAAATCGATTACGAAATTTTTGGTGATGACATCCAGTACGTCGAGGTCACTCTGGACCCGAATGAGACGGTCATCGCCGAGGCCGGGACCATGATGTTCATGACCAACGGCATTCAAATGGAAACCGTGATGGGGGACCCGAGCAAGAATCAGGGCATGTTTGAAAAGCTGCTGGATGCAGGCAAACGCGCGGTTACGGGCGAGTCGCTTTTCCTGACCACCTTTACCGCGGCAAGCAGCCAGCAGGAAAAGGTTTCTTTTGCCGCGCCCTATCCCGGGCACATTATCCCCATGCATATCGACCAGCTGGGCGGTGAATTACTCTGCCAGAAAGATGCCTTTCTGGCCGCCGCCAAGGGAACCGAGGTCGGCATCGCCTTCCAGAAAAAGATCATGACCGGGTTGTTCGGCGGCGAGGGATTTATCCTGCAGCGCCTGCGCGGAGATGGCATTGCCTTCGTCCACGCGGGCGGCACCATCGTGAAAAAGGAGCTCGCGGCGGGGGAGACCCTGCGCCTTGATACCGGTTGCCTGGTGGCCTTTCAACCCTCGGTGAAGTACGAGGTCGAGATGATGAAGGGCGTGAAGAACGCGCTCTTCGGGGGGGAAGGCCTCTTCCTCACCACCCTGACCGGGCCCGGGCAGGTCTGGCTTCAATCCTTGCCCTTCAGCCGCCTGGCCGGTCGCATGCTGGCGGGGTATTCGAAAGGTAAAGGCGAGGGGTCGGTAATCGGGGGCCTGGCGAACATCTTTGAAGCCTCGTAGGCTTGTCAGTCGCTGGACAGGCCTCTTTTTAAGGCTCCCTTTCCGTATTTTTCCCGTACCGAGTCGACGGCACGGTCCAACTTTTCATGCTCTTCCGCCGCCCGGAGCGGGTCGCTCCCGAACAAATCCAGCTGTTCGGCCTGGTTTTCCATTCGTTCCGCGTACAGCTTGGAAACACCGACCCCGAGCAGGCGGATTCCCTGCCCGAGCGGTACCTTTTCCAGCAGATCGCCGGCTGCCTGGATCAGGTCCAGGTCGCTTTGGATGCGCGGGTGCATGCTGACCTGGCGGGTGATGGTTTTGAAGTCAGCGAAGCGCAGCTTGACCTGGACGGTCCCCGCGAATTTATCCGCGTGGCGAAGGCGCCAGCCCACGTCCTCGGCCTGCTGAATCAGGACCCGCTCCAGGATTTCCCGGTCCAGGATATCACGGGCAAAGGTCGTCTCGCTCGAAATACTTTTTTCGATCCGATCCAGCTCGAGTTCCCGGTCATCCACCCCGTGGGCCAGGTCCCACAGTCGTTCACCCATGGCATTTCCGGGAACCTTAACCAGGGCGGATTTTGTCATGGCCTGGATGTCGCCGATGGTCCGGATCCCCGCCTGGGCCAGGTTTTGATCCAGCACTTTTCCCACGCCCCAGATGCGTTTCACGGGTAGGGGCGCGAGGAACCGGAGCATCTCGCCCCGGGCTTCAGGCACCACCGTGAGCCCATCCGGCTTGTCCATATCGCTGGCCACTTTCGCGAGAAACTTATTGCGGGCCAGCCCGATTGAGGCGGTCAGGGAAAGCTTTTCCCGGATGATCTGCTTGATGTTCCGTGCAAGCTCCACCGTGTCGGGCCAGAGATAGCGCGTCCCGTTGAGGTCCAGGAAGGCCTCGTCGATGGACAACTGTTCGATGATGGGGGTGTAGTCCCCCAGGATCGTCATCAGTTCGCAGGATATATCCCGGTAGTGTTCCATGCGCACCGGCAGGAAAACAGCCTTGGGGCAGAGTCGCTCCGCCTGGCCGGAGGGCATGGCGGAGTGGACCCCAAAGGCCCGGGCCTCGTAGGAGCAGGCGGCAACCACCCCGCGCTTTTCCTTGCTTCCCCCCACGATGACCGGTCGGCCGCGCAGCCTGGGCTGGTCCCGTTGCTCGATGGATGCATAAAACGCGTCCATGTCCAGGTGGATGATCGTGTTCATGAGCGCGGGGTCTTCATGCATTATTCAGTGGGCGGAAAACAGCTCGGGGGACCCTCCATTTCATTGCGTGTTCCACCATGATTGAAAATCGGGATGTGCTTTCAGGGCGCGCAAGCCCGGCGAGTCATGCCCGAGAAAGCCACGGGCCAGTACCGGGTGACGGAACGCAACCATCTTCAGATGGGTGAAGGCATAATCGGTTTGCCCGGCCGCTGCGGCGGCTTCGATCATGTCCGCCAGGATGCGCGGATCCTCGTCCAGGTTACTCGCCTTGGTGAAGGAGATCGTGGCCGCGTCGTATTCTTCCAGCAACATGAACAGTACCCCCTGGAAATGGAGCACGAGGGCGCGATCCGGGTACCGGGCAGCCAGGCTAGCCATCTCCTTTTTGGCCGATTCATCCTCGCCGCTTAAGCCCTGTCGGATCACCCGGTACAGGTCAAAACTCAGGCCGCGCACACCCAGTTCAAAGCATTTGTCCACCAGGTCGGGCACCGCTTGATATTGCCGCAGGGCGAGTTGGCGATCGAGGCGGTTGAGTCGCCGGGAGGCCTCGTAGACCTGTGCACGGACCTCCTTGATCGATTTGATCTCCAGGGTCCCGGATTCGCCCCCCCCCAGGATATAGCTACTTAACTGCAGGTATCCGTCTTCCCCCAGGAGGCTTTTGTAGTGTTCGAAGTCGGCAGAAATCCAGTAGGCGAGTTGGCTCATGTCAAAAATACTGAGCTGTTCCAGGGCCCCGGGAATCGTTGTCGGTGACGCCTGCATAATACAACTGCAGGCGAGGAGAAGCCGGGCCTCCAGGGGTTGTGGACTGAACTCCCGCGCAACCCGCAATGCCTTTTCCGCTTTGACAAAATCCTGTTGACGCAAGAGGCAGTGGCCGATTTTCGCAGGGATATCGTAGCGGGTGGGATTATTTGAAAACAATGCGTACCAGATCTCCAGGGCTTTCTCCCACTCGCTGTGCATCATGTACACCATGCCCGCTTTCTCACTCATCAGCACATTGCGTGGAAGCATGCGCTGCATCTTGATCACCACCCGGTCCGATCGATGCCAGTTGCCCATCGCGGCGGATTCCTCGGCGATCACGAAGGCTTTCCACATCGAGGTGTCGAATACGGCCCGACCAGCTGCTTGCGGTGCAGGCCCCGGGTTTTCATCGAGGCTTTCCGGGGCGGGCGTGATGGGGGCCGGGTTGAACAAGG
>JAPYUI010000215.1:3525-6784 GCA_029936175.1 Kiritimatiellia bacterium | reverse complement strand
TCCGGGGCATCCCGGGGATGCCGGGTCGAGACCGGCGCGGGGATGCGATCCCGGGCGTACAGGTCCCAGTACTTTTTTGGCGCACAGAAAGGCAAATGCGGCTTGCGAAAACCCACGGCAAGGAAGAAAGGCTGCTCGCCAGGCGCGTCGAGGGCTGCCAAGGCGCCCTCGCACACCAACCCGTCAAGGTAGCTTTCATCCGGCACATCCACCGACTCCGAGGCCGCACGCTTGAGCCCCTGCCCCGCCAGGTTCGCGGAAGATGCGTAGCGCAGGGCCGGGTCGCGCGAGGTGTCGTAGCGGGGCGGGACCGACCAGGAGGGGGCGTCCTTTGCGGGTGCACCGCCGCCGTGATAAATCTTGCCGAAGGAACGGGTGTGGTACCCCTGCTGCCGGAAGCATTGCGGAAGGGTCAACACGTCCGGCAGGGCCTTGCGGAAATGCGTGGCCAAGTCCCAGACCCGGGTGCTATCCGGACGGCGACCGGTCATCAGGGACATGCGGGAGGGACTGCACACGGCCTGCTGGCAATACGCGCGCGTGAAGAGCGTCCCCTGCCCGGCCAATCGATCGATATGCGGGGTGACGGCGGTGGGATCCCCGTAGCAGCCCAGGGCCGGGCGCAGGTCGTCGATGGCGAGGAACAGCACGTTCATCCTTGCCTTCGCCGCAACCGGGAGCGACAGGCCGAGGTAGAGCCCCAGCACCAGGCAGATGGCGGTTTTCAAGGGTGCGCCTTCCTTCGTTTCTTCAGGTCCGCGACGGCTGGGGCCTCACGAGCGGGCAGCCACGTGCGATGACGCGCCAGGATCGCCGCATGCTCCGGCTCTTCCGCGAGGTTGGTCCATTCGTGCGGGTCGCGCTCGTGGTCATACAACTCCTCCGTGCCATCGGCATAGCGGATGTAGCGCCACCGGGTGCTGCGGACGGCGTGGTTCCCCCGGCCATAGGTCATCAGGGCCGGTCGATCCCAGGCGGCGGCAGGATCCTTCAGGAGTGGAACGATACTCCGCCCGTCACAGGCCGCATCCCCGGGAAGGCCACAGAGCTCCAGCAAAGTCGGATACAGCACCGATAGATCCACCGGGGTCCCGCAGCGGGCCCCGGGCCGGGCCAGGTCGGGCGCAACCACGATAAAGGGGACGTGGTTCGTCTTCTCCCACAAGGCGAACTTTTCAATGTGATTCTTTTCGCCGAGATGGAAGCCATGGTCGGACCAAAGGACCACGATGGCCCGGTCACCACCCGGGCGGGCCGCCAGGGCATCCAGCACGCGCCCGAGCTGGGCATCGGCAAAAACGCAACACGCGGCGTAGGCACGAACAAATGCCCGGTAGGACCCGGGGTGTTTCCGCTCGACCTGCTGCATCCCGCTCCAGAACCATTGCTTGCTCTTGAGCAGGGTCCGCGCACCCTTCGGGAGATCCTTCCCGTCATCTGCCCGGCGCGGAGGCAGCCCCGGGTCGGCCAGGCCCGCATGATAAGCGGGCGGCGCAAAAAAAGGTGAGTGGGGCTTGAAAATCCCACAGGCGAGAAACAGGGGCTGGTCGCCGGGTGATCGGCCCAGAGCCTCCACGCAATAGCTAGCCGTCTTGAAGTCGATGGTATCCACCTCGTCGGGCGGCCAGGCTCCCCAGTCGGTGTTGCGCGAGCCGTATCCCGGGGCCCGGTTCAATTTCTTCGGCGGCATGTTTTGGGGCGTCATGGCCTGGAATTCATCAAAGGAGGCCGGATCGTGAAAGGCCCCGTCCAGGTGGTGGTGGAAAATTTTCCCCGCACCTTTCACCGCATAGCCCCCCGCCTGGAACTGCTGCATGATGGTCCGGCGTTCCGGCATCGCCCTCCGCCAGTCGCTCGCGTTGCCGTACACCCCCGAAGTGCTCGGGCGGAGCCCGGTCAGCGTGGCCGAACGCGAGGGATTACAGGCGGCGGAAATACAATAGGCCCGCGTAAACAGCATGCCCCGTGCGGCCAAGCGCTCCAGGTTCGGCGTCTTGATCGGAGAGGAGGCATCCAGCAGGGAGATCCAGTCGTTCAGGTCATCCACCGCGATGAACAGGACATCGGGCCTCGCGCCGGTGGCGGCGTGTGGTCCAACCGGCACTATGCAGGAACAGATCAGGAGAGCGACTAGCGTGGCATGAATCATGGGCAGGACGCAGTAAATCAGGCTACGCTTTCACTCGGCAAGGTTATTGACGGCAAAAGCCTGGTGGATGCCCCGGGCAGCCCCATGAGTCGGCCCGTCGAGGGGATGCCTTCAAGGGGAGGAAAATTAACCTGCTACAAGGACGATTCCAGCCTTAACCTACCCGGCTTCATGCTATATAAACGGGCTTGAACCATTGGTGAACCATGAAACGCCTGATCTTCGTTATTGCACTATGCGGCCATACCGCCAACGCTACGCCGATCATCAACGAATTCCTCGCTGAGAACGATCGACTCCAACTGGATGTCGACAACAACTCACCGGACTGGATCGAAATTTACAACCCGGGACCGGGGAGCCTGGACCTCGGTGGGTACACCCTGTCCGACGACACCAACCTCACCCAGTGGGCCTTTTCCCCGGGCACCATGGTGGCAGCCAACGGCTACCTGGTGGTGTTTGCGTCGGGCAAGGATCGAAGCGATCCATCCCAGGAACTCCATACCAATTTCTCCCTCCAGAACAGCGGCGAGTCGATCTACCTGACCGAACCGGATGGGGTCACCACCATCAGCGCCTTCACGGACTATCCCGAACAATACCGAAACATCTCCTATGGCCAGCTCTCCAGCGGCGGTACGGGCTATTTTGAGACCCCGACGCCCGGTGCAGTCAACGGAACCGGTGTGATTGACTTTGTAAAGGACACCCAGTTCTCACATAAGCGAGGATTCTACTCTGCGAGCTTTACCCTCAGCATCACCTCCGCGACGCCCAGCGTGAGTATCCGCTATACCACCGATGGCAGCGAACCCGACGCCACTAGCGGCACCCTGTACACTGGACCCATCGTAATCACCCAGACGACCATCATCCGTGCATTGGCTTACCGGACCGGATGGAAGCCCACCGACGTGGATGCGCAAAGCTTTATCTTTACCGCCGATGTCCTTTCCCAGACCGGCATGAATCCCCAGATATTGACTGACCCGCGCTACAGCGGGGTAATGGAGGGCGCACTCCGCGCACTGCCGGTGGTCTCGTTGCAGTACCTCGAGAGCGACATGTTCGGCACTACCGGGATATACGACAACCCCGACGATACGG
>JAPYUI010000215.1:0-3425 GCA_029936175.1 Kiritimatiellia bacterium | reverse complement strand
CTCGAGAGCGACATGTTCGGCACTACCGGGATATACGACAACCCCGACGATACGGGCGACGAGTCGGAACGCAATGTGCATATCGAGTACTTCGACCCCGACGACCCCGAGGAAACCTTTCATATCGCGGGGGGTATGCGGATTCACGGGGGTAACGGAAGGCGTCATGCCAAGAAATCGATCCGCCTGTATTTTCGATCAGAATACGGCCAGAACCGGCTGGACTATGACTTTTACCCGGATTCACCGGTAAAAAGCTTCAAGCGTCTCCTGCTCCGTGCAGGCGGGCATGACGGATGGACCTTCACCCGTACCTGGGCGGAGGCTTCCTTCATGCGCAACGAATTTCTTCACGCACTGCAACTCGCCATGGATCAGCCCTCCCCCCGAGGCAAGCTGGTGCATGTATATTTAAATGGAGCCTACTGGGGCTTTTACGCTCTCCAGGAGCTGCCCCATGCGGATTACCATGCGGACCACCACGGTGGCGAGAAACTCGACTGGGACGTGATCAAGCATGGCAACTTCACACCCACGCAGGCCGAGGATGGCGATATCGCCGCTTGGAATACACTCATGAGTCGAACCGCCTCGCCCATCACAACCGAGGTGGCCTACGACCAGGTCCTCGAGTACATTGACGTGGATAATTTTATCGACGCAATGATTCACCGCATCTGGAGCAGCGACGAGGATTGGCTTGGGCCCCAGTATCACACGGGAAGCGACATCTCGCGGTTTCACAACAAGAACTGGTACGCGGCCCGGAAATCCCGCAACGGCATCCAACCCTTCCGCTTCTATTGTTGGGACGCCGAGATGTCCATGGGGGTCTCCATTCAGGGCCTCAATCGCTCCTACCAGCACGATCTTTCGCGCGTGGACGACAGCGACTCGCCCGGCCAGATTTACGACGCCCTGCGCGGCTACGCCCCCTTCCAGACCCGCTTTGGTGATCGCCTGCAGCAGCATTTCTTCAACGACGGCCCCTATACACCCGACAACCTGGCCGTGATCTGGGATTCCTTGTCCAACCTCGTACAGACAGCGATCATTCCCGAGTCCGCTCGCTGGGGCGACGGGGGCTCCAACATCAGCAGGGCCACCCCCTACACCAAGCATGACCAATGGAAACCGGCCACGGAATGGGTTTCCAACACCTACCTCCCCCTTCGAAGCAACGAGGCCCTGAACCACTTCCGCGCGCAGGGGTTGTACCCGGCGGTCGATGCACCGACCTTCAACCCCATCGGGGGCCTTTTCAACGACCCGGGAACCACCTTGGTGATCACACCGCCTGCCGGACTCGGCACCGTGTACTACACGCGCGACGGCAATGACCCCATGATTTTGGATGCCTCATCCAGTAGCCTCGAACTGGTGGAGGAATCAAGTGCGGTCCAGGCCCTTGTGCCCTCAATCACCAATGGGGGAGCGATCCTTGGGACCTCGTGGCACCAGGTCGCCGACCCCCTCAATCTGGCAAGCTGGAAAACGGGTATCAACGGGGTCGGGTACGAAACCAGCACCGGGTACGAGGCCTATATCAACCTGGACGTGCTTGAAATGAGAAATCAAACGGGAAGCTGCTTCATCCGTATTCCCTTTAGCATCCCCAATGCGATCACGCTGGCCTCGATCTCCGCGCTCACCCTCAACATGCGCTTCGATGACGGATATACCGCCTATATCAACGGCACGCAAATCGCTACCGAGAATGCACCGGCCATCCCGACCTGGTCATCCCTGTCCACTACCCACCACAACGACTCTGAGGCGATATTTTATGAAGCCAAAATTGTCTCGGCCCACATCAACCAGTTGGTCGTTGGCGACAATATGCTGGCCATCCAGGCCTTTAACCGGGACCTGACCAGTTCAGACCTGCTGATCATGGCCAAGTTGAGCGCCCAGACCAGTAGCGGTTCCGATATCCACCCCAGCGCGGCGCCCTACACCGCCCCCCTGGACGTGACGAGCAGTGAAACGATCAAGGCGCGCTTCCGCAGCAACACAGGGGTTTGGTCCGCCTTGGTGGAAGGGGAATACATTGTCGGAGTCCCCGCCGACTCGAACCGGGTAACCGTCACCGAGATCATGTACCACCCGGACGACGCATTTACCGCCGCGGAACTCGCGGCATCAACCGTCGCTTCGGACTTTGAATTCATCGAGATCCTCAACCTGCACGCCCAGACCGTGGACTTGAGCGACTGCAGTTTCAGCCAGGGCATCACCTTTAATTTTCCCGACGGCTATTTCCTGGACCCGGGCCAAAGAGCCCTCATTGTCAACAACCAGGCGGCCTTTACCGCCCGCTACGGCGGCCACTACGTCGACCAGATCGTCGGGGAATTTGAAAGTGACAGCAAGCTCTCGGACGCGGGAGAACGCCTGACCCTGGTCGACGGGAACCTGGTGACTATTTTCTCGGTGCGCTACCGGGATGACTCGGGTTGGCCCGACGTGGCGGATGGCACCGGTAACAGCCTGGTACAGGTAGACCCCTTTGCCGGCTTGAACCTGGACGACCTCGCCCAGTGGCGCGCCAGCTATTCCGCGGACGGGCGACCCGGCAGCGATGACATACTGGACTTCAGCAGCTGGGCCAGCGTGCAGTTTAACCGGGAGCAACTGGACGACCCCCTCGTCTCCGGCGTGCTTGCCACCCCACTGGGCGAATCGCTGAACAACCTCGTTCGCTACTCCTTCGCCTACGACCTGGCACCGACCCACCCCCTGCTCAACCCCTTTGGGACCAACGGGGTGCTGGGGGTCAGCTATCGCAGTCGCACTGAAATCCCGGACGTCGCGTTTGTTCCCTATGTCAGTGGCGACCTCGAGACCTGGAACCAGAACAGCCCCGGCGACACGCACATCATCATCCACTCCGAGCAAGACCTCGGGGACGGCACCCGCAACACGATCATGCTGGACACCGTGCCCGACGCGATTCGCCACCTCCGCATGAACCTCGAATACACGCCAACGCCCTAGGCCCCGTTCGCAAGCACTCCCTGGTAGGTGCTATTCCGCAACCCCTTTGGTCTCAACAGCAGGCCCTTGGCTTGCAGTTGCCTGCCAGTGCTGGATACACGCACGTGCTTCGGGGATTTCACCGGCGAGCAACAGGTCGGAGGCCCGGGTCAAGGCCACCGAAGCCTCCAGGTGCCCCTTGAAATGCTTGCGGAGGTGGTAGAGCTGGATCGGCAGGCGCAGATCGGAGGAGCTGAAGCGGGCAGCTGATCGAAGCTGCAGGGCATCGAGGTACCGGTAGCCATATCGGCGGCCCGGTTCGATAGCCGTCCCTTCACCGTAGTCATTCCACGTCGCAATCTGGACCAGCCCGCTCCCCCCTTTGAGGGCCTGCTCCAGCGACTCGGTAAAGGTAGCCCCGTCCCGGTCCTCGATGCGCCCATAGCTGG
>JAPYUI010000440.1 GCA_029936175.1 Kiritimatiellia bacterium | reverse complement strand
ATCATAGCGCTGGGCGGCGACCGCGACCTGTTCCCCGGACAACACGTCGACGAACAGCCTCGTTCCAATATCACCATTGATGGGCAAACCGGTAGCCGCCGTGGCGAGGGATTGCAGCACCCCGTCCCGGTCGAGGCTGTCGCCCGCTACCAGGCCGGCAATGGTCCGGTTATCCGGACTGGAAACCGCATTGCCCCCGGTCAGGATCAGGCGCCCGCCCCGGCCCATGTATTCGTTCAGCACCGTGCTTTCCTGGGCTGAGAGCAAGCGACCGGAGCTGAACTTCCCCGTGAGATCGGCGATCACGAGGTCCGCATTGAAGACCACCTCGTCGTTGCCACTGTAAAGCCCGCCGACATAGGATTCCCCCGTATCACCATCGAACAGGGTTCGTTCATTCGCGTTGTACACCTCGACCGCGAAACCCATCCCGGTGAGGATCGGCTCCAGGCCGGCCAACTGGTCGAGATCGGAAATAAGCGCCACGGTTTTCCGGGGCATTTCATAAATGCGGTACTCAAAGGTGTCGTTGCTCGTGTTCGTCAAGGTAAAGGAGGCCTGGCCGGCCTGGCCCCGGGGCACATGGATCACCACGTCGCGTGTGCTCGGCGTAACCGCAACCTGGCGAACGGAAATATCCGTGCCCACCTGGTCGCCCCCGTTTACGTTGACCGCGGTGGGATCGCGTTTCTCATGCGCCTGCGGCAGGGCCCGGACCTGGTAGTCGCCGTCCGTCAACCCGTAGATCGCATAATGCCCGGAGGCATCCGTGATCACCTTTCCGGACAGGGCGCCCCAGTACTCAACGCTTTCCCCGGCCAAACCGTTTCCGCCACTGTCGGTCAAGGTCCCGGTAATCGCATGGCGGGGAGCAACCGGGAGACTGAAGGTCAGGTCAAAGGGGCCGTAACTCCCATTCCCCACCCGCACGGTAAAGGGCACCTCCCCGCTTACGCCAGCCCCCAGGCTGACGGTAAAGGTGTCCGAGTTTTCCGTGGATTGTCCGCTGAGCATGGAGGGCCACGCCCCGGTCGCATCCACGATGGTTACCCCCCCGGTGGCCGTGGACAAATGGCCCGTCGGGCTGAGGAAGAGGGCCGAACCCTCCACCGTGATGGTGAAACTCAGGTCCACGGTCTCACCCGGTTCAGCGAGATGGTCGCCATCTCCGGTCACATCATCGATTACCCGCACATCCACCAGGACCGGTGCCGGGGCCGGGTTGACGTGAAGGACAACCGGCAATCGCAGGTTATTGCGATCTTCCGTGATATACACGTTGGCTTTATAGGTACCCGCCACCAGGTGCTTGCCCGCATTGAACAGGAGGTCGACATCACTGCTTCCGCTGGAGCTGAGGGTCAGGGAGACCGGGTTGGGTTTCAACCAGAATGGCTGAATCGCCTGGAAGGCGCCCTCCAGGTCGAGATGGCCC
>JAPYUI010000214.1 GCA_029936175.1 Kiritimatiellia bacterium | reverse complement strand
CGCCTCCACAGCCGCTAAACAGGCCCAGGGCAAAAGCAGTCATCAGGGTTATCCATATTTTCATATCAGGTCCTCTTGTTCGGTTTTTTCTTTCAGGCGTCGCACCAATCGTTCGGCGGACTGTCGCCCGAATTTCCAGAACAATACGGGGCGCACGATAAAATCCAACAACGTACATGAAATAAGACCACCTATAATTACGGTGGCAACCGGGTAAAGGATCTCTTTCCCGGGGTCCCCGGGCGAAAGGGCGATCGGGATCAGGGCAATACCGCTGGTCAGGGCCGTCATCACCACCGGGACCATGCGTTCCTGCCCCGCACGCACAATGAGATCGACGCTGAAGGCTTCCCCCTCCTCATGCATCATATGCACGTAATGATCCAGGAGGAGAATGGCATTCCGTGTGGCAATACCGCCCAGGCTGATCAGGCCGACCAGGGTGGCAATCGACAGGTTCTGACCGCTGAGTACGATGTAGGCGGAGGCCCCGATGAAGGCCATGGGAATACTGGCCATGACCTGGATGGAAA
Source organism: Kiritimatiellia bacterium (assembly GCA_029936175.1). Taxonomy (GTDB): domain Bacteria; phylum Verrucomicrobiota; class Kiritimatiellia; order SS1-B-03-39; family UBA6053; genus JAPYUI01. The sequence goes on along the minus strand of JAPYUI010000214.1, from coordinate 6,312 downwards.
GATTCAACGAGGCGAAGTGGATGTAGAGGATCAGGGTCATCATGCTGAGCGAGAGGATGCTCAAGAGCAAGATTCGCCGGGAGGCCTCGCGCTGGGCTTCAAACTGTCCACTGATTTCCATGCGATACCCCGGTTCCTCGCCCAGCATTTCATAAATGGGTGCCAGGGCGTGTTCAACATCTGCAACCACCTCGCCCAGGGACCGACCGGCTACATTATGCTGGACGGCCATGCGGCGGCTGGTGTTCTCGTGGTTGATATTGGTCGGGGTGAGGTTGCGACGGACCTCTGCGACGTCCCCCAACCGAATCAGTTCGCCATTTTCGCGCCGCAGGTACAGTTGACGGATACGTTCCATGTTCGCGCGGTCACCGGCCTCCAGCACGACCACCACCGGGTAGCTGAATCGCCCTTGAATGAAGCGGGAAACCGCCTCGTTGCCCATGGCGTGCTCCACGGTCTCCGCGATGTCTTCCACGGTCAGTCCATAGCGGGCCAGCCGTTCCCTCCGGGGTTCGATTTCCACGTTCGCCACCAGGGTCTGGGCCTCGACGTACAGGTCCTTTACCCCTTCGATGTCGGAAATGGCGTCTTCCACCTTCCCGGCCAGGTCTCTCAGGCGCGTCAGGTCCGGGCCAAAAATCTTGATCGCGACCTGTGCCTTCACCCCGGACAACATGTGGCTCATCAGGTGGGCCAGCGGTTGGTCGACCCCGGTGGCTATCCCGGGTAATTGTTCCGCCAGCTGCTCACGGATTTCCTCGATGATCGCCGCCCGTGACCGGCCGCTTTTCGGGTCCATCGTCACGATGGCCTCGGATACGTTGACGCCTTCCGCGTGCTCGTCCCCGGCCGCTCTCCCGGTTCGCCGGGCAACCGATCGCACGCCTTTTACGCCCATGATCGTCTTTTCCATCTTCCGGCCGTACGTGTTGGAAGCCTCGAGGCCGGTACCGGGAGGGAGAAACAGGTTGATCTGGGCCACGCCCTCGTCGAAGGTTGGTAGAAAATTCGTCCCGCGGGTACTCAGGCCATACAGGCCGAGTCCCACCAGCAGCACGAGGGTGAGCAGGACCATGGTACCGTGCTTGATGCTGAAACGGATGCTTTTTCCGGCAAGTCGTTTCAGCCTCCGCACAATCCAGCTGTCCTTGCACGTGACCCGGTCGACATAGCCCGGCAGCAGGTAATAGCAGAGTGCCGGGGTCACCGTGAGTGCGACCAGCAGCGAAGCCATGATACTCACGATATAGGCGATGCCGATGGGCGTGAACAGGCGGCCCTCCAGGCCGGTAAGGAAGAACAGGGGCACGTAGACCAGGGTGACCAGGAGGGTGCCGATCCAGATGGCTTTCCGCACCTCGCAACTCGCCAGGAAGGTGACCCGCAATGGCGGCTTGCGCTCGGCGGGTGGCTTGGCGCGGTTTTCCCGCAGGCGCCGAAAAATGTTTTCCATGTAGACGATCGCATCGTCCACCAGCGCGCCGATCGCGACCGCGATGCCGCCGAGGGTCATGGTGTTGATGCCCAGGCCCATGACATGGAATACCAGGGCGGTGATTGCCAGCGACAGGGGGATTGCGGTGAGGGTGATCAAGGTGGTTCGAATGTTGGCGAGGAAAAGAAAGAGGATGAGCACGACGAGTATGCCGCCGTCTCGTACGGCTTCCATCACGTTGTCGACCGCTCGGTGAATGAAGGCCGCCTGTTGGAAGAGATCCGGAATGATCACCAGGTCCTCCGAGATGCTAGCCTCACTCAATTGCAGTAACTCGTTGACCGTATCCGTGAGCAGGATCGTGTCGGCACCGGGTTGTTTCATGATGACCATGACCACGCCGGCCCTTCCGTTGATGCCCGCATCGCCGATCTGGGTAAGCGCCGGGCCGAATTCGACCTTGGCGATATCCCGTACCAGCACCGGGCGCAGCGGGTCGAATCGCACCACCGCCTGTTCCAGGTCGCCCGGGCCTTCCAGTAGCCCGGTCACCGTGATGACCGGGGCCTTTTTGCCGATGTTCAGGAAGCCACCGCCCGCGTTCAGGTTGCTCTTGTGGACGGCTTCCGCCACTTCCTTGATGGTCACACCGTGCGTACGCAGTTGTTCCTCGTTGACCGTCACCTGCAACTGTCTCGGCGCGCCGCCCATGGTGATGACCTTGGATACCCCGTTGATCGAAGAGATCCGGTAGCGCAGATCGTTATCCATGAGCGCACGAATTTCATCGATCGGTGTTTTACCTGTCCGGCTGTACACACCGACCAGTTGGATTTGCCCCATGATGCTCGAGATAGGGGTCATGACCGGCGTGACGCCTTCCGGGAGCAGGTCGCGGGCAAGCTGGAGTTTCTCCTGTACGATCTGGCGATTGCGATAGATACCGGTGCTCCATGCAAATTCCACGTGGATGACGGACAGTCCCAGCCCGGAAGATGAGCGCACCCGTTGCACCCCGGTGGCTCCGCTGAGGATCTGTTCCAGGGGCAGGGTGACCAATTGTTCCACGTCCTCCGGGACCATGGCGTGTGCCTCGGTCATGATGGTGACCGTGGGGCGATTCAGGTCGGGCAGGACATCCACCGGCATGCGCGTGGCGGTGAAGATCCCGGCACCCGCCACCAGCACCGCGGCGAGGCAGACGAACAACCGGTTGTTGAGTGAAAAGGCAATGAGTCGATTCAGCATGAGAGATCTTTCCGTAGGGCGTGGAAGGCTGGCCTAGTGATTGTGTCCGGCGTGAGGATCGACTTCGTTTCCACCTCCGGCATTCAGGGCCAGCGCGAGTCCGAAAGCATTCCGCGTGACCACTGGATCGCCCGGGAAAAGTTTCGATTGAGGCCCGAGGACCGCAACCTTTTCATCCTTGAACAGCAACGATACCTTGGCCGGGCTGAAGCTGTCTCCGTTTTCGATAAAGACGATCGAGTCCGCTCCGTCTTCGGTAAGTGCATCCGCGGGGAGCACCCAGACATCCTCCCAGACCTCGACCGGCAGCTCCACCACGTACCGTGTTCCGGGTTGAACCGCCCAGCTGCGGTGTTGTTCCCGCTCCTGGAGCACCTGGTTGGTAATCGAGAGATATGCGACAGGATGAAGGTCGTCGCCTCCCGACTGGATATGCGTGATCACAAGATCCGTATAGTTGAGTCCGGCATCCTTAATCAGCGGACGGGCGGCGACCTTCCCGCCGCCTTGCACGACCTTGCGCAACAAGGCCAGTTCGCGACCGACTGGATGTATCTTGAGCGCAAGCATGGAGGCGTCGATGAGGGTGATAAGGCGGTCTCCCGCTTCCACGCGTTCCCCGGGTCGGGCGTGTATCGCCTGGATGTCCCACCTGGGCCTGGTGCCGGGCGCCTTTAATTGCGCCATCGGCGAAAAGGCATCAACCGCCTGCAGGGCTTTTACTTCTTCCAGGCTGTGGCCCGCCTGCAGCATTCCCGCAATGAGTATGAAATGGTTTCCCGTGTCCGGTGTTTGTTCCACCCAGTGGGTTAAGCCGGGTGCCAGCATGCCCAGTGCACCCAATTCGCCGATACCCGCGACATTCCAGGGTAGATTGCGTGCATCTTCCGGCAGGGCTTCGTAGAGCTGTTGCGCGGCTTTGCTCCACAGCCCATTGGCCTCCAGCGAGGCCTTCCAGCGATCGTTATTCGGTTCGACCGGCTGGTTCGCCAGCATGCGTGTAATGTCCCCTTTGCCCATGCCGTGCAGTTTTAATCGGGCCTTAAGCAGCTCGAGATCCTTTTTTGCCCTCGCCTCCTGGTACTTCAGTTCGACCAACTGTTGACGGGGTACAAGCGCGTCTCCACCCGCCCGGTTCAGTTGGTTCAGCCGGGTAATCTCACCCGTGACGATATCCAGTTCTGCGGCGGCCTTTCGCAGGCTGACCGCCGTCTCATGAAAGGCCTCCGAGGCGGGTTTCAGCAGGTTTTCGGTCAGGATGAGTTGAACGCGTGGCAGGGGGTCCCGCACCAGGTGAACCACCACGTCATCGGCCTCGACCGTGGCCCCCAATCCGCCAAGGATGGTTTGCACCCGGCCGCTGACCGGAGCGCAGAGCGGCTGGATGTTCAAGGGTGGAAGTTCGGCCACAGCCTGCACCGTTTCGTAGCGAACGAAGTTTTGTTTCTGGACCGTGCTGATTTCCAGTCCCATGCCCTCCAGGGCTTGTGGGGAAAGCTTGCCGCTGGTGGCTGCAGGCGCGCCCGAATCGGACTCCTTCTTCGGCTCCTGTTGGCTACAGCCGGCCAGGAGCATACAGAGGGGTAAGGCGGTGAGCATCATGTGTCGTTTAGTTTTCATCGTTGGTCTCCGTAAGCGGGCGGATGGATAGGTATTCAATGTGATAGTCTTTCAAGGTGTTGATGTGGCTGGCTTTCTGTTCCCGGTAGTCCCTGCGGGCTTCGAGATATTCCAGGTAACCGCTCCAGCCTTCCCGGTAGCTGCGTTCAGCCTGTTCGGCGTGTTTCGACAGGAGGGGGAGGAGTTCGTCCTGGTAGCGTTGAATCGTCTGCCACTGGAGCCGCAGGTGCGCACTTCGTTTCATCGCCTCGGTCTGGAGTTCTTGATCCGTGAGGGCCTGCTCACTCTCGGCCCGATGCAGCCGTGCGGTTGCCGCAATTTTCTGCCCCATCCCGCGATTCCACAAGGGGAACTCAAGGCCGACCTGGCCCAGGTAACTTTGGGTATCGTCCGCATCGTTCTGTCGAAAGCCGGCGGCCAGGACCAGGTCCGGGATCCAGGCGCGTGAAGCGTCAAGCAGCGCAAGTTTCCGGCGTTTGACCTCTGCTTGTTTAAAGGCATAGGCGGCGGTGGACTTGAGGGCCTCGGTGACCGCAGCCCGATCCGGGGGCGCGGGCGCGTCATGCAGTACACCGATCAAAGCCCTGGGCGGTGATGCCCAATCGGTCATGCGGCCGATATGCTCGAGCGCGCTCGATAATTCGCGTTCGTTCGCTTCCCGTTGCAGTTCGTGCCTGGCCAGTTCCACCTGGGCCTTGTTGGATTCGAGCACGGTGCTTTTCCCGGCTTTCACCCGGAGCTCGGCCATGCGTACAAAGGCTTTAGCCTGTTCGACCGCATCCAGGTTAAGCTTCATCTTTTCCTGGAGCGCCAGGGTCCCGTAAAAGCTTCGCGAAACGTCGATCGCCAGGTTGCGCATCATGGATTTGCTTTCCCACTCCCCGTCTGCCCGGTCCAGGCGGGCAGATCGAATCCGCCGGGACCGCCGTCCCGGCCATTCGATTACCTGCGACAGCGAAAGGGTCCACTCCGCGGTATCCGTTCCTGAAAAATCACCTCCCAGGTTTTCACCCTCGAAAGAGAACTCGGGGTTATTCCAGGTACGCGCCTGGTGCCAGTCGCCCTCGGTCGCCAGCCATGACGCTTCCGCCACCCGGGCGGCGGGATGCCGGGCTTGGACCGCCTGCCAGATCGCGGGCAGCGTAGCCTCTTCAGCCAGGGCTGCTCCCGCGCTGAGAAAGAGTGATAGATAACATATTTTCATAGGTCTGATTCCAAAACCGGCGCTGGCCGGCGTGTTTATTCGTGGCCCCACAATGCGGGGCAGGAGAGGTGCGACGCGTACGCGGCTTGAATCAGACAAGCAGGATGATGGTGGCCAGCCGGATGTTGTCCGGTGGTGGGAGGCCCGCGTTGACGGGTTGGGGAAGATGGGACGCCTGGGTCGTGGTCACAAACCAGGACGGCGCCGGGTTGAGAAGAAGGTGAAGAGATACGACGGCGGGTGCCGCTGCATCCTGCGTGCGCTTGATCGCCTGGCCATGCAGGGTCAGGTCGACACAGGGTGGATGCTTGTGTTCATGCTCGGGCGATGGATGATCGTGATGACAGGGGGTATCCGGGTGTTTGACCGGTGTGTGGCTGGCTGCACAGTCGTTCTCACACAGGACATGGGATACAACATCCATGGCAAAGTGTCCCTGTTCGCCAATGCACAGCCGAAGCTGGGTCCGGGCGGGAACATAGGCCCCGAACAGGACCACAAGGGCCGTCGTCAGGGCGGATATGCGTATGGTCCTTGGTTGGCGCATGAAGAGAATGTCCCGGATTAAGGGGCTTTTGTCAAGTTAGCTGGTCTTTTGACGATTAGCGGATACTTATTGTTCAGAAAACAGGTAGAATCCTCCAGGGAAAGGAATACATGCTGCTGGACGTAGCCTTCAGTCGCGGAACGAGCGGCCCACCCATAAATGCCCTGACGCACCTTGTGAAACGTAACAGATTAAACGTCTGCGGCCTCGCGGTTTTGTTCCTGGTCAGCCTGTCGTTGGCAGGTTGTGGAAAGC
>JAPYUI010000213.1 GCA_029936175.1 Kiritimatiellia bacterium | reverse complement strand
CCTCCCGGTACACCATGGGCCGATGATACGACACGCTTTACGCAGCCTCCCCCTGCTCCTCGCCCTGCTCCTCTGTTCCTGTGCAAGCAGCAAGCGGATGCTGCGGATCTCCCCCTTCTACGAGCGGGGGCAGATCCTCACGGACCCGGACCGGGTCAATGCCTGGCCGCTGGCCTACAAGAACGAGGACCGGCTCTCCCTCCTCTGGCCGATCGTGGACATCGACGAGAACGGCTTCGCGGTGCGCCCGCTCTTCAACAAGGAGAAGGACGATTACTCGGTGCTCTTTCCGCTGTCGAGCTACAACCCCAGGCGCAAGGTCGGGTGGCTGGCCACGGCCTACAAGTACGAGGACTACTTCGGCGCCTTCCCGCTCTTTCATGCCGGGAAGGATTTCGACTACGTCGGCCCCTGGTGGCGGGCGGACGAGGGGAAGTCGCACGGCGTCTTTCCCCTCTACGGCACCGGACCCGAATTGACCCACATCGGCCCCGCCTGGCGGATCGTGGACGAGGACACGAAGGACTGGACCTCCCTCGGGGTCTTCCCCCTCTTTTCCGCGGACACCGACGGGCAGGCCTTCTGGTCGCCCCTGTACCGGCACCGTTTCACGGACAAGAAACGGGAACGCTCCGCCCTGCTCGGCATCGGCAAGTGGACCGACCGGGCGGACGGGCGATTCGACCACCACCTGCACCCCGTCTGGTACCACAAGAAAAACAAGGACCGGGAAGTGAAGGTCCTCGTGCCCTTCTGGTACGACCTGGAGGAGGCGGGACGGCACATATCGATCAATCCCCTGTACGGGCGGGGGATCGATGCCGCGGGCGAGCAGTTCATGACGAGTTACCTGGGGCCGATGTATATCGAGACGCGGAAAGGCGAGACCCGGGACCTCATGCTCGGCATGGTGTACCACCGACGGCAGCGCGGGGAGCAATCCTCCTGGCGGCTCTGGCCGCTGGCCGCGATGTCGAACCAGGAGCAGTACCCGGATTTTCTCTACTCCCTGACCCTCGCGGGGTACCGCCGTACCCAGCACGACCTATCCTGGTACCTCACGCCCCTGGTGCACTACAGCGCGGATGAAGAAAGCGTGGAGTGGGGCGCATGGCCGCTGGTGAATGTCTTCCACAGCCCGTCGGTCCGGAACCTCGACACCCTGGTCTTTGACTGGTGGCGGCGCTACGAGGAGGAGGTGCTCACCATGCAGACCTTCCGCGTACCCCTGGTCTACCGTGATTACGCCGACTTGAAGAACGAAATCCGGTCGGCGAAACTCCTGTTCGGGGCGGTGCATTACCACCGGGACAAGGACCGGAACCAATTCAGCGTGCTGAAGTACCTGTACCGCCGGGAACAGACCGGGCAACGGGTGGCCCGGGATATCTTCCCGTTTATCAAGTGGGATTCCGGCGAGGACAGCTACCGCTTCTCCTTCCTGTGGCGCCTGCTGAACGTGGAGCGGGAGGGCGAGCAGCGGAAGGGCCACGTGCTGTTTATCCCGGTAAACTGAGCGGGCACGGGACGGAGCCTAGAGCGGAAAGACCTGCAGGATGACCGGGATGGACACCACCACGACCAGGGCCGACAGGGGAAGACCCATGCGCCAGTAGTCGTTAAAGCGGTAACCGCCCGGACCCATGACGAGGGTACAGGACTGGTGGCCGATCGGGGTCAGGAACGCGCAGGAGGCCCCCACCGCGACGACCATGAGAAAGGGATCCAGGTTGGCCCCGAAGCTGGTGGCCATGCGCTCGGCCAGGGGAGCCATGACCAGGGCCGTCGCGGCGTTGTTAATGATATTCGACAAGCCAATCGTGGTAATCATCAACAGGGTCAGGATCACCCATGCGGGTGCCCCCCCGGCAACCTGGAGCATCAGGTCGGCCATCACGTCAGCACATCCCGTGGTCTTGAACGCGTGCCCGATCGGGATCATGGCCGCGATCAACACGATGATCGGCCATTCGACATCACGGTACAGGTTGCGCGGCTTGATAATCCCCAGGAACACGTAGGCCAGGATCGCGGCCCCGAAGGCATAGGCCACCGGCAGGAGATCCAGGGCGCTCACCCCGATGGCGAGGGCAAAGATGCCGACCGCGAGCCCCATGTGGTGGGGCTTGGTCAGGACAAAATCCCGCTCGGCGAGCGGCACGAGTTGCAAGTCCTGCACCGCCAGGTCAATCACCTCGTTGTTTCCCTGGACCAGCAGGACGTCTCCCGCAGCGATGCTGCGATTGCGAAGGCGTTGGCGAATCGGGGTTCCGTGATGCGCGAGGGCGAGCAGGCTCATGCGGTTCGACGTGCGACGGCGCAGGTAGTTGGCCCGGTTGCCGATCAGGGGCGAATCCGCGCCAACCAACAGCTCGGCTACCCGCACGTTCTCCGACTGGAGCTCGTCGTGCGTCTTGCCCGCGGCGGTCACCATCTTGAGCTTGTAGGTTGAAACCAGCTCCCGGAGATGGTGCGGATCCGCCTTCACGATGAGGATATCACGCGCCTCGAGAACCCGGCTCAGCGCGGGCTTGGCGACCTCATCGTTCCCGCGCACCAGGCCCACCGGAACCACGTCTTCCGTCCGCAGTTCCTGGACCTGGCCCAGCTGCTGGCCGACCAGCACACAACCCGGTGGAACCATCACCTGGGAAATGTACTCGTGGATTTCAAACAAGCCGGCCCGGGCGGTCGTACGATCGCGCACATTCGGGATCAGGCGCCACCCCACGAGCGATACGAAGGCCACGCCGATCAAGGCCACCGCGCTGCCCGCCGGCAGGAAGTCGAACATCTTGAAGGCTTCCCCGGTCAGGTCCGCCCGGTACGCGGCGATAATGATATTCGGCGGCGTGCCGATCATGGTCATCAGTCCACCCAGGATACTGCCGAAGGCCAGCGGCATGAGCAGGATGGCGACGGAGCGATTGCGCTTGAACGCGGTCTTGAGCGTAACCGGGAGCATGAGCGCCAGGGCACCCACGTTGTTCATGAAAGCCGAGCACAGGGTGACCACGCTGGTAAGCGTTCCCACGTGTGTGGCCGCGGTATAGGTCAGGGGGTTGATCTTGCGGGCGATGAGATCCACCACGCCGGAGTTGCGAAGGCCCCGGCTGATGATGAGCACCGCGGCCACGGTGATCACCGCGGGGTGGCCAAAGGCCGACAGGGCCTGGTCGGGATCATCGATCACCCCCGCGAGCACGCAGGCCAGCAGGGATCCCATGGCGATGATGTCGTATCGAAAACGTCCCCAGGCAAACATGACGAGGGTGCCCGCCATGATAAGAAAGGTGTAAAGCTGTTCGGGCGTCAAGTCCATGCACGTACGTCTCCCCGGCCTTCCGGTCGGCCGGAACGGTCAGTCATCCACGGGTACATCCGGGCCTTCATTGTCGTCCAGGTCCTCGCCTGCAAGGTCGCCACCGGAGATCAGGCCATCGAGCAGCTCGTGGGCGAAAGGGACCTTGTCCTGCGGCACCCAGAGGGCGGTCCCCATCGGGGACCCGGCCTGGCCGAAGATGGCCTCGCTCGTCTTCAGCTGGACCCCCACGCCTTGGGCCTCAAGTAGATTTCCCAGCATTTCGGCCTTAAGGGTTGAATAAAACACTTTAAATTTTACATAATCCATGTCGCCCGCCTTTTCACTGCTTCATCGCACGGGTGGTCGGGACATCCCACGCGCGGTCGATGACCCTTGCCCACCCGGCAGCCGTTCGGCTGCATCCCCGTCCACTATACGCCGAATACGTCGAGCTGTCATCGCGTTTCGGGTTTACAATTTTCCCAGCAGGTTGCGGGTCGACACGACCGTTGGCCCACGGGGTACCGCGGTGCCGGCCAGGACCTCGGCGGTCACCGCGTAACCGACCGCCTCGCGGATGTCACCGCCCGGCCTGAACGTGTACTCAAACTGGGGCACGTTTGCTGGAATATCGAAGGTCCCACCGGCGACAAAGTTGTCGAAGTTGGGGTCGAGGACCCAGAGTTGGTAGCGAAAGTCGGGCGGGAGGCTGGGCAGGTTCGACAACTGCATCACCCCGGACTGGTTGTCATAGTCCCAGACAATGATGCCGGAGAAAGCGGGGTTGTCGATGGAGAATAACTCGTCGATCTGGATGCCCTGGAAAGCCCGTGCCAGCACGGCCTCCACGTCACCCGCCTCGCCCGATGCCGGGTCCACCTCCTCGCCGGAAGCCGTGCCAGCCACTTGGTCCACCCCGGCCGCCGAAGTCCCGGGCCCACCTGCACCTCCACCGATCGATGCCCATTGCCGGGTCTCGGCTTCCAGTTCGACCTGCCTGGATTCCAGCTCGCGGATGATTGCCGCGGAGCGGTTGACCCGGTTGGTCAGGCTCGCGATCAACTGCAATTGCTGCGCCTGGATTTCATCGAGCAGGTAGATGTGTTGCTCGTTCACGGTTGCCTGTTGCCGGGCCTCGGCAACCGCATTCGTCTTGCCCGGGGTCCACACCCCCGGCTCGTTCGGGTTCAAGCGCAGGGCGGCAATCAATTCCTGGTTCTGCCCGTAGAGCGCGAGGTTGGTGATGATCAACATGCCCACGAGGAAAAGAAACAGGAGGGCCACCGCCCAGGCGGCATACACCTTCGGTTGGCGGCGGATCCGGTCCACCAGGCCGGGGGACGCCGGGGGATCTATTTCGTACCTGTCGTCGGGGGGGCTCATGTCAAGGCACCTGGAATCCCAGGGATCTCAAGGTATCAGACAGGACCGGGTCCGTCCCGTTCAATTGTACGGTCCAGGCGGGAAACTCCCGGCGCAGGCGGTAGTCCGTCCGCAGCTTCTTGAAGCCCCGGACCCGCTCCGCCTCGTCCGTGGCCATCGATTCCCGCAACAGGTGGTCGTCCTGGAGGATATCGTAACTCGCGCGAACCGCCTCGGCGAGGGCCGCCGGTCCCGGGCTAAGCGTGAGCGGCTCGGCGCAGGCTACCGGCGCAAGCGGCCCCGCATCAAGGCAGGCCGCCAGGCCAAAGAAGGTACAGGCGGCCTCGTAGCACATCCGGGTGCCGTTGAATTTTCCCTCGAAGGAATGACCGGCGATATGCGCCGTCCCCACGTCGACCAGGTCGAGCAGGAAGGATGGGACCTGCGGCTCCGGGTCCCACACGTCGAGCACCGCGCCCTGGAGAACGCCGTCGCGCAGCGTATGCGCGATCCCATGCGGCGGAACGACCTCGCCGCGGCAGGTATTGACCAGGAAGGAGCCCGGCTTGAGCAGGCGCAGGTACTCCTCGCTGACCATGGCGCGGGTTGGATGCGGGCCCGCGTCGGTGAGCGGCACGTGGAGGGTCAGGAAATCACAGGCCGGGACCAGTTCCTTGAGGTGCAGGTATCGCTCGTCACCCGTTTCGTCAAAGCGGGGCGGATCGTTTAACAGGACCTGCATGCCGAGGGCCTGCGCCTTGGCCTCGACCTGCCTGCCCACCTGGCCATGGCCGACGATGCCGAGGGTTTTCCCCACAAGATCCATGTCATACTTCTCGGCCAGGTGGAGGAGGGCCGCGCTCAGGTACTGTCCCACGGACGGGGCATTGCACCCGGCCGCGGCGTAGAACGCAATCCCGGCCCCGGCCAGCCAGGCCGTGTCCACGTGGTCCGTCCCCGCGGTTGCGGTCGCCACGAAGCGGATCCCGGACCCCTCAAGCAGGTCCCGGTTGAGCTTCGTTTTCGAGCGGACGATGAGGGCGTCCGCCCCGGCCACCGCGGCCCGGTCGATATCCGCCTCGGGAAGCAGCGTCACTTCGCCGATCGTGGCGAAGGCTTCTTTCCCCAGGGTTAAGCTGTCAGCGCAGACAATCCGCATGGCGGAACCTTGCAAACCCCACGGTAAATTGCAACGCTGCTCAGCAGCATGAAGGTACGCCTCGCCCAGATCGATTGCGTCCCCGGGGACGTGGATGCCAACCTGGAAAAGATCGTGGAACACATCCGCGCATCGGTGGGACTCGACCTGGTCCTGTTCCCGGAGCTGGCGGATACCGGGTACCACATGGACCTGCTGCGCGAGCACGCGGGCACGGCGGACTGGCGCCGCATCCAGTCGGCCGCAGCCGAGGCGGGCCTGTCCGTCGCCTGCGGCCTGTCCGAGCGGGAGGACGAAAAGATCTACAACAGCCTGGTCGTCTTTGACGCGGCCGGCGAAGTGGTGCATCGCTACCGGAAGACCCACCCCGCGACGGTCTTCCAGGAGGAGGACGTCATCACCCCGGGCGACCGGCTCGAGACCTTCCTGCTGGGGGACACCGCCTGTTGCGGCGCAGCCATTTGTTTTGACCTGCGCTTCCCGGAACTGTTCCGGCACTACAGCGCTCTCGGCGTGGAGTTGATCATCCTGGTCTCCGCCTGGCCCTTTCCCCGGGTGGAACACTGGAATACCCTGCTGCGCGCACGGGCCATCGAGAACCAGGCCTATGTCCTCGCGGTCAACCGGGCGGGACAGGACGGGCCCACGACCTTCTGCGGCTCGAGCCAGGTGATCGATCCCTCCGGGGAGGTGATCGCGTGCGCAGCGGGGGATACGGAAGCCTGTATTGACGCGGACCTGGATCTTGCCCTGCCCGCCCGCGTGCGGGCGCAGCTGCCGGTCCTCGCTGCGCGACGGACGGATCTATTCCCCCCGAACCCCGGGCACCTTCGCGACTGAGCGCGAATACCGGCCCCCTCCCCGCGGCCACGGCGGCCTTTTGCTGCCAGCTCCCGCTTGAAAAACAGCGAAAAGGGTGCAAAAAGAAACCCTTGGCGGGCCCGTAGCTCAGTTGGTCAGAGCAGGGGACTCATAATCCCTTGGTCCTCGGTTCGAGTCCGAGCGGGCCCACCAGTTTCTTT
>JAPYUI010000212.1 GCA_029936175.1 Kiritimatiellia bacterium | reverse complement strand
AAGCTTTCCCTGCAGGCACTCAGCCTGAAGAGCCTGGTGCCCTCCAATGACCCGGTGATTGCGGTCAATGAGGCAATTTCCCTGATCGCCGGCTCGATGGGCGTGATTTCCTCCGATTATCTTTCCAGCGTGGATGCTGATGATGCCGCCGACGCACTCACCTACACGGTGACCGGCGCGGTGAGCGGAGGAATACTCCAGAACGGCGACACAGTGCTGGCTATTGGCGACACCTTCACCCAGGCCGACATTGATGCCGGTACATTAACTTACACCGCGGGCAACGAGGGCGGCAGCTACGGCTTTGACCTTGAGGTGGTTGACGACAGCAACAGCGGGGCGGAGGCCAGCGCCTACTTTGCCGTTAATGTCGGTGACGCGACCGCCCTGGTCGATGACACCGGCGCCACTGACGAGGACACGGTATTAAGCGACCTGAACGTGCTGGCCAATGATGCCGGCTCCAATTTGAGCGTCGTCAGCCATGACGCGCAGAGCGCCCTCGGGGCGGCGGTAACCGTGAACGGTGCGGGCAACTGCTTCTATAACCCGGGAGGGGCGGCAACATACATCCAGAGCCTTGATGACGGCGAGAGCAAAGAGGACAGCTTCACGGTCACCATCAAGGACTTCGCTGGCGTCAATACCACCACCACCGTCACCATTACCGTTACCGGCCTGAACGACGCGCCGGTGGTTGCCGGCGAGTCCGCCACTGCCGGCGAGGGCAGTGTCACGACCCTGAACCTGCTGGCCAATGACAGTGACGTCGATGCTAATGACGCGCTTACCGTGGCGAGCTTTAATGCAGGTGCTCCCGGGACATTCACCAGTGCCAGGGGCGCGACGGTGAGCGTTGCCGCCGATGGTGCTGTCAGCTACGACAGGTCCACCTCGAGCGAGCTGAACGGCCTTGCCGACGGGGCAAGTGCCTCGGAAACCTTCACCTACACAGTCAGCGACGCTACTGTCGCCGTTGAAGGCAGTGCCACCTTCACCACGATTGGTGATGCCGGTTCAAGTGCTGACCTTGCAACGGTGAATGCGGATGGCACCGTTCTCATCGGGGCCCTTGATAACGATACCAATTACAGCGGTGAGCTCGGCACTGCCACAGCCGGTGCGGGCCTTGACCTGAACGCGGCGACAGCCGGCAACACCAACGAGACCTGGAACAACGCCGCCGCCCACGGCGGGGCCTTGACCATGGACGCACCGGGCACCGGCTCAGTGCTCAACCTTGCCCCCGCAGGGGTTCCCGCGGGAGTGGCTGCGGTCTATACCTTTAATGGTGCCGGTGGTGCCATCATTACCGACAGCCAGACGCCCGGTATTTACGGTCCCGCTGATATCAGCCGCCTTGACGCGAGCATTGAGCTTGTTTTCCGGCCCGCCGACCAGCAGGACGCCGAGCCCCTGTGGGGCAGTGGCGGCAACGGCACCGGCGCCTCGATCATCCTGCTTGAAAACCAGGTGGTGCTGACCGTCTGCCAGGGCGCGATCGTGGCCCAGGCCATAGCACCCCTGCCAGCCGGCGGCGATTTCGTGCATGTGCTCGGCACCATTGACTTGCTTGGCGACAGCGTGGCCCTTTACGTTAACAACGCACTGGCGGCTACCGGCAGTGCGATCAACATCACCACTGGCGCCGCCGCGGACCTCGTGGACTGGGCTGGCACGGATGATGAGGGTATTGCCCGCTCAAATGGCACCACCGGTGGCGACACGGGCACCGCCCCGGGCCTGGGTGCACAGGGCACCACCGACATTCCGGACTTCAACGAGGCCAATGACCGCTTCGAGGGCGACATCGCCCTGCTGCGCGTCTACACCAGTGTGCTGGATGCCGATCAGCGTGCCGCCAACTTCGCGGCGATCTATGGCGCGGCCGTCACTCCCGGCGCGGCGAGCATCGCCGACCTTGCCGGCACGGCCAACCCGGCGGTGGGAACGCCGGTAAGCCTGCCTTCCGGCGCAACGGTGACCATCGAGGCGGACGGCACCCTTACCTATGACCCCGCCGGAGCCTTTGACTTACTCGGCACCGGGTTGTCAGTGACGGAAACCTTTACCTACACCCTGGATGGCAACCTCAACGCCACCGCGACGGTGAATGTCACGGTTAACGGCAGCAACACCGACCCACAGGTCACCATCGCTGCCGACCAGGACAGCGTGACCGAGGGAACCCCTGCCGGCTTTACCCTGAGCACAACCGCCCCGGTAAGCGGTGCGGTTGAGGTCGCCCTTGCCTACAGCGGCACAGCTGTTGACGGTTCTGATTTCACGGGTGTTGCGAAGGCGACCATCGCCGCCGGCGCTTCATCCGCCGACCTTGACCTGGCGACTATCGCCGACAGCCTCTATGAGGGTGGCAGCGAGAGCGTGACTGTGACGGTTACGGGCATTAATTCCGGTGCCGGGATCCTCGGCGCGACTACCTCGGCGGCAACCGCCATTGATGACGGAGACAACCTGCCGGAGTATACCATTGCGGCGGATTCCGCCTCGGTGAACGAGGGTGGCGAGGTCGTCATCACTATCAGCGCCAGTGGTGTGGCGGCCTTTGACGCGGACTATGTGCTGAGTTACTCCGGGGACACCACGCCCGGCAGCGACTTTACTGTAGGTGCCGGGGAAGCTGCCAATATCCTGGGCACGATCCCGGCCGGCTCGACCAGCAGCACCATTACCCTGGGAGTTCTTGAGGACGGCAAGGTTGAGGGCGCGGAGACGCTCAACGTGAACATTGACCGCGTGACCCTTGGCATATCCGGAAGCGGATATGCGCAGGATTTCGACGGCTTTACAAACGGCACCAAGGACCTGGGTGACGGCACGGTCATGTTTGGCACCGCAAACATCCAAAACGGCGCACTTGAGCTGACCCGCGATGGTGTTGCCGGCGGCTCCGCCAGCTTCTCGGTTCCGCCGATCACCAACTCCGCGCTCGGCTGGAAGGCCACCTTTGACCTGACCATCTCCGATGGTGCCGCGGCCAACAATCCCGCCGACGGCATGTCCTTTAACTATGGCAACGCCCCCCTGGGCGATCAGGGATCGGCTGAGGAAGGCATGGCCGGCCGCGGCAACGTCACGGAAAATATTTCCTGTGAAATTGACACATGGCAAAACTTCAACGCCGAGCAGGGGGTCAACATCGCCCAAAAGGTCGGTGGAATAGACACCAACCTGACGCACAACAATGGCGCCATCCTTACTGATGGCACTACTGTTGGTGGGCCGGTCGCAATCAACTGGGACCCGGTCAACGGGGTTTCCTTCGCCACCAACGGGCTGCTCACCAACGCGGACTTCGTGGACGTGGAGAGTGCCTTTGTCGGCGATGACGCCTATACCTTCATTTTCTCCGGGCGTGTCGGCGGTGCCAACGAGACCAAGCTGATTGATAACCTGGTTATCAACAGGACGGTTTCCGGTGCCATTGGCGCGGCGGCGCTCGCCAGCGTCACCGTCAATGACGGTGCGGGCAGCCTGGTATTCCAGGCTGATTTTGAGGGGGTCACCGCTGCGGATACCACGGGCGGCACACTGCTTAATACTGATGCCCCCGAGGCAGCCAATGCCGGCACTGCGGTGGGCTCCTGGTCGAACGTCCCGGGCGCAACCGCATCGGGACTGGCCCCGGGTGTTGTCCTTGAGTTGGAGGACACCAAGGGCGACGGCCTTGACCACCACCTGCGCGTTGACCGGCCGGCACCGGCGACTGCGATCGCCCCCGGTGGCACGCTTGCCTACACGGAAGTGACCGCGAACTTTGCCGCACCGATTGACTTAAGCGGTGCCAATACCGGCCTGATCACCATGGACCTGGGCCAGAGCCGCACGCAGAACAACACCGAGGACAAGAGCTCCTACATCACCGGCTATGACAGTGCCGGCAACGTGTCCTTCCGGCTGTTCTTAAGTGCCGAGAACAATGGTCCCAACGACGAGCGCCTGCACCATGTCGCCGAAGACGGCACGCTGACCCCACTGGGCAGCCGTGAGGACTTCCGCAACATCGGCGCCGGTGGCGCTGCCAACGCCTTCACCTTTGACGAGGGTGACCTGACCGGGCTGGCTATTGCACTGGGCTCGGCGGGCTACCAGGTGTCCATTGACCGCGGGCCGGTTCTCTGGACTGCGGCGGGCCTGATCGACGGCAACTATGAAAGTGCCAGCGGGGTGCTTGCCTATGCCGGCAACGCGACGCAGGTCAGCAAGATTGTTTTCAGCGTCTCCACCAGCACCAATACCGGCGTATCCGGTGGCATCTGGGTTGATGACCTCTGTGCGGGCGGCATCGCCGCCAACCAGGCACCCGGCCTGAGCATTGGCGGGATATCCCTTGCCGATGGCGGCACCACGCCGCTGGGCGGGATAACCACCGGCGCGGCAGTTCCCTTCGCGGCCGCCACCAGCACAGCTTTGCAGGTGTCCGACCCGGATGCCGGAGAGGGCACGATCAGCGTCAGGCTGCAGGCCCTCGAAGGGCTCGCCACCTTTGACGTGTCCGTGTTGCGCAACGGGGTCGAGATCAGCGGGAACGGTAGCAGCGATGTGACCTTAAGGGGCCCCCTGGAAGCAATCAATGGCACACTGGCAGCCGGCGTGACCGCGACCGCGGGAGATGTTGCCGGCCGGGAGACGCTTGCGATCGCCGCTGATGACGGTGGCAACACCGGCTTCGGGGGAGCGCTCAGCGTGACCCACAGTGCGGTGGTGAACATCACCTCCAACCCGATCGTGACAGTCAACCAGGCCGCCGGCCAGGAGGACCCGACCAGTGTCGAGGTGATCAATTTCACGGCAAGCTTCAGCGAGGATGTTGAGGGCCTTGAGGCCGCGGATGTGGATTTAAGCGGCAGCAGCGCTGCCGGGAACCTGGTGGCCACGCTCACCGGCGGTCCCCAGACCTACAGCATCGCGGTTACCGGCATGAGCGGCAGCGGCGACGTGGTGGTCTCGCTTGCGGAGGGTGCGGCCAACCGCGTTGGAGATGCCGGTGCACCAAGTGGAGCGAGCACCTCGACTGACAACTCGGTGAGTTTCGAGAAGAACCTGGCGCCGGTGGCGACCAACACCGACCAGACCATTAATTACACCTCGGCTGACGCCAGTGTCGCTATCGGCGACATCGTGGTCAGTGACGGCAACGAGAGTCTCTCGACTGCCGGCATTACCACCGCGGCTGCGGCCTTCATCGACTACCCGGCAGTGGATACCACCAAGAGCTTCTCGACAACAGTCGTGCCGGATCTCAACCCCGGCTTCTCGCTGGCGATCAAGTTCACGCCGGTGGCGGCTGATGTCGAGGCGGGCAGTGAGGTTGCCGGTGAGGAGAACCGCCACAGGGTCTACGAGTATGGCGGGGGGAGCAACGGTCACGGCCTCTACCTGGTCAACGGCGTGCTCTACTTTGCCTGCAAGATGAACACCAATGGCGCCGCACTCCCCTCCAGCCTCAATGACACGGACTGGGCTGATGACAGCAACGGCGACGGCCTCTTCGGCAGCGTGATGTTCCCGCTGACGGGGGCACTGGCAGCCGGCGAGGAGGTTGTCCTGGCAATGATCTTTGACTTGAACAGCGTGCGCTACTCGGTAAACGGTGCCGCTGAGGTGAACCAGGCGCTGAGTGGTCTCGGGACGCGCAACAACTGGCGCGGCAACCGCACATTCAATATTGGCACCAGCACCCAGGGTGGTCAGGGCGGCCTTGCCAACATTGTCGGCAGCACCTACAAGGACACCGACTATGTGGCGATGGGCGGCGAAAACCCGGTGGCCTCCGTGCAGGTGTATAACGTTTCCGGGGAGGGTGCCGCGATCAATATCGTCGGTGAGGGCCAGGAGATCACCGCGACCTTGACTTTGGACGTTGCGGCCAACGGTGCGCTGAGTGCCGACAGCGGCAACGGCGAGAGCTACAATGCGGCAACCGGCGTGTGGTCGGTGAGCGGCTCGAGTGTCACGGTCAACGCGGCACTGGCGGCAGTGAGCTTCGTGCCGAATGCCAACAGCCCGGCAAGTGTGCAGGTGAGTTTAGCGGTGGATGATGACGACGAGGACGGCAGTGCGCCGGTCACCGGAACCATCACTCTGGTGGGTGCACCTCAGGTGACGGCCCTCGGGCAGTGGCGCCTTGACAACGGCTACAGTGAGGACGGCAGCGGGCCGGGTGAGGGAGACCTTGACGTGTCGGCGAACGGGCGCACCAACCTGGAGAACTTCGCCCTCGGCTTTGACGCCAGTGGAACCGGCAGCAGCGGGGAGATCGGCGTTGACGGCAACGGTGCGATCACCGCGGTCGGCGGAGTGCATATCCACCAGGAGGGTGGCAAGTATTACCTGCGCTACACACGGCGCGCGGACTATGCCGATGCAGGGCTTACCATTGCAGAGGAGTTCAGCGGTGCTGCTGACCTGCTGTGGCAGTCGGGTGCGAATGCGGCGAGTGTGATCGGCATCGGCAGCAATGGCGGTATTGCCATCGAGGCCCTGCAGGTCGAGCTGCCCGCGAACAGCAACTTTGCCAGGCTTAAGGTCAGCATCACTGAATAAAGCCAGGCGCACACACCTCAGTTTTTCCCCACCCGGGTGCCGGCTTAAAGGGTCGGTCCGGGTCGGGGAGTGGGTGTCCATTCCTTTGCGGCGTGCCGGCTTTGGCCGGCAAATCCCTGTTTTCCGGCAACCCGGCGCATGTTTTACAGTTTGTTTTTTGAGGTTGCCGCCAATCCCTTACTGCTCCGGTTGTGAGCCGTTAAAATAGCCTTGACCGGAAGCACAGAGTTTGATCTCATAAGCTATAAATTGTTAACCAAATTCTATTTGGTTGTTTTTGAAC
>JAPYUI010000211.1 GCA_029936175.1 Kiritimatiellia bacterium | reverse complement strand
CTCCGTTGCCGACACTGAAAATCCCCCTTGTCACAACTGGATAATTCTGCCACTTATGCGGGATGCGTACTGTTTTTCAATCGGGGATTCGTTCGTGAAGGTCGTGATACTGGCGGGGGGCTTTGGCACCCGGCTAAGCGAGGAAACGACCGTTCGCCCCAAGCCCATGGTTGAGGTCGGAAACGAGCCGATTCTCTGGCATATCATGAAGAGCTATTCCCATCATGGCTTGAATGAATTTGTGATCTGCCTCGGTTACAAGGGCTGGATGATCAAGGATTATTTCTACAACTACTTCCTGCGTCACTCCGATGTCACCATGGATCTTGCCAGCAATACCATGGAGGTTCATCATGCCCAGGCGGAACCCTGGAAGGTGACCCTGGTGGATACCGGGGTACGCACCCTCACCGGTGGCCGCCTGAAGCGGGTAAAGGAGTATATTGGCGACGACGCGTTCTGCTTTACCTACGGAGACGGTGTGTGCGACGTGGATATTGCCGATACGATACGTTTTCACAAGGAGCACGGGAAACTGGCCACCCTGACCGCGGTACAGCCGCCCGGACGGTTTGGGTCGCTGGAGATCCGGGACAACGCGCACATCTCCTCCTTCAAGGAAAAGGTGGCTGGAGATATCGGCTGGGTCAATGGCGGGTATTTTGTGCTCGAGCCACAGGTGATTGACTACATCCCGGGTGATGGCGCGACCATGCCCTGGGAAGCCGAACCGCTGGAGCGCATCGCCAGGGAAGGCGAGTTGGTGGCCTATAAGCATCCGGGTTTCTGGCAATGCATGGACCACCTGAGCGATAAAGTCCTGCTTGAAAAGCTCTGGGACGAAGGCGCTCCCTGGAAAAAGTGGGTGTAAATCAGGCGTGATCGGGGGTTTGCCCTGATTCAGCGCCAATCCTGGCCCGGGCGATCCGGGCGAATCGCAGGCTGGGTACATCGTCTGGCTTGATGTTTAACGCTTGCTCAAAACATTGCACCGCGGTCTTCCATTCATTTGCCCATGCCGCGTGCACGCCTTCTTCATAATGCGCGATCACTTCCAGCATACCTTCTTTAAGGTGACCCTTGCGCTCGAGCAGTTCATAAAACACGACCGGTTCGCCCCGGCCCTCGAGGAAGTTCCGATCCAGCAAGCGGGCTTCAACATGATCCTTTGCGGATTCGTAGGTATGGGCGCCAATGATGATGCGGGTTCCGTATTCTTTATTCAACGGCTCAAAGCGGGCTGCCTGGTTGACGATGTCTCCCATGACCGTGTAGTTCGAACGCTTGTCTGAACCAATCCAACCCGCCATGGCCGTACCGGTGTTGATGCCAATTCTGAATTCCACGTCCACGTCGAACTGTAAGCCCAGGGCCTTCTGTAGCCGGGGTAGCATGCGCCGTTGTTCAAGTGCTGCCAGGCAGGCGCGCGTGGCGTGATCCCGGGATGGCTTGGGTGCGCCCCATACGGCCATGATGCTGTCGCCGATAAACTTGTCGACGTACCCGTCGCGGGTGATGATCTGGTTGGCCATCGAGGTGAAGTACCGCTTCATCAACAGCGAAACCGTGGCCGGTTCAATATTCTCTGCCAGGCTGGTGAAGCCATCCATGTCTGAAAAGAAGACACTCACGTCCTGGCTGGTTCCCGCCGTCGTGATACTGTCTGGATGATTCAGCAGGTAATTCATCACATCTTCCGATACCTGGTTGCCGAATTGCTCCTGAATCATCGCGAAATCCTTCTCTTTCAACCAGTACCGCAAGGTCGTAAGGCCGACGTAGTTCATGCTCGCGCAAAGCAGGATCCAGGTTGGGTTGAACATCAATCCATGCGTTTTATAGAGGATCAGGCTTCCACCGAGGAGAATTGCGCACAACCCGATGAATACCAACAGGGATCGAAGGGCCTTACGCCGACTGATCAACCAGGTCAGGAAGAGTCCGACCGCTGCGATGCAGATGAAGTTGATTGCGAACTCCGCCTGGACACGTGTCTGGACATCCCCGCTGAGGATATTGTCGATCAGGGTGGCGTGGATCTCCACCCCCATGAAGTCTTTGCCGATGGGGGTGGGCCGGATGTCGCGTAAGCCCGGAGCAGAGGTTCCGACGAAAACGATTTTATCCTTGAGGACGCCTTCCGGAAGGGTTCCGTTCAGTACTTCCTTGACCGAGTAATTGTGATCAAAGGATTTAATCGCCTGCAGGCCCTGTACGTTCGCCCGGGCTTTTCGGTAGTTGATAAAGACCTGGCCCTCCTTCCCGGTGGGAATCCTCAGGTCGCCCACTTGAATCAACCGCACCTCGCCCCACTGGTGGTGCAATATAATGTTACTCGGTTTCCCTTGATACAGGCGTAGCGCTTCCAGTCCCAGGGAGGGGTAGATCCGGTCGGGACCGTACGCGTAGACCAGGGGCACCTGCCGGAACGACCCATCCTCATCAGCCTTACAGTTAAAGAAGCCCTGGCCATCTGCCCGCGCGACGAAATTTGTTAGGTTTGGCGTTACGTTGTTGCATTGGAGCAGGTTTGGAAGACTCCCCGCGGGACCTTTCAGGATGACGCGACCCTGGAAGAGGGGGTCGACCTTTGCGTTGGTCGTTCGCGCGGGCACGCCACTTACGTGGAGGTAACATCCGAGGGCCACGGTACTCGTTTCGAGCGTGTCGGCGAAAACCCTGTCGTAATTGCGGAGCTTTTCCGGAATGCCTTCGACGCTGGATTTCTTAAATCTTTTCTCGAGCTGATCCGGAGAGGTTCGGTCGGCTTCCGCGAAGACCATATCAAAGGCGATGACCCTGGCGCCCTCCGCCTCCAGCTGCTTGATCAATTGCGCGAGGCGGTAGCGTGGCCAGGGCCACTGGCCGTAGGTGTCGATGCTTTCCTCATCAATATCCACAAGGGCCACCGCCCCGGACTGGGGTGGCTGAGCGTGGTTACGAATCATCGCGTCGTAGACACCCCATTCGAGCTCGGAAAAGGGCTTCAGATCACCCTTGATCCTATACAGCTGCAATCCAAGCAGGGTGAGGATCACGCCAAAGATCAATACCGTACGCGATTTCATTCCTTTGAAATACCCGATCTCACTTTCGTCTCGAACGTCGACTTTTGGCAGCATCTCCTGTGCCGAAATGCTAAGAATATCCTTAATTTACGGGCTAATATTCAAAAAATACCCATTTTGGCATCCGTTCTGCTTATTCTATGCATTGGTATGCAGGGAATGGTTATAGATCGCAATACGACTCAGGACAATGATGTGTTTGAAACCATCATTGGAAATCTGCCGGATTTCATCCACTCCGTGGATGAAATTGGGAATATCGTCTATACCAATCGCGTGGCTGAGCAACTCCTGGGCTATTCCCATGGAGAACTGCTGGCCATGAATGTGCGTGAGCTCTATGCGCACGAGGTGCTGGATGACCTGGAGTGCGGTTTTACCAACTTAATGCACAAGGGCGATAAAAGCGTGGAGAGCATTATTGTCGCCAAGGACGGCAGCCACATCCCGGTTGAGGTACGATCCTTCAGTGTTTACGACGACGACGGCCATTTCGTACAAACTTACTCCATCCTCCGGGATATGCGTAAGCTTAAGTCTCTACAGGAAGGGCTCGGGAATACGATGCGCCTCGCGACTATTGGCGAATTCACCTCGGGGATCGCTCACGACATCAATAATCCGCTGGCCCTCATTTGCGTCTGCTGTGATATGATCAGGGACATCATCGGTGACGAGTGCCCTAAGGAGCGCATGAACGAGATGAAAGAGTATGTGACCGACATGGGCGAGGCCTCCAGGTCCATCGAAAAGCTTTCCCGCAAAATGCTCGAGTTCTCCCGCGTCGTTTCAGACTGCGCGGAGATGGTCGATCTTGGAGGCATTGTCCAGGATGGATTGTTTCTCTCGAGCGGAAAAGTGAAGGATAACCAGGTAACCGTGCATCACGATATCCACCTCGGTCGTTATCTGGTCAAGGGCGTAGGAAACAAGCTGGAGCAGATCTTTGTCAACTTGATCGGCAACGCCTGTGATGCAATGGCTGAATCCGATGCCCGTGATCTCACGATTACGGTTTTGCAGGATAACTACAAGGGTCGCGAATGCTGGCGTTGCGATGTCACGGACACCGGTGTCGGCATTCCGCCTGACAAGCATAAGATGCTCTTCGACTCCTTCTTCAGCACCAAGCCGACGGGAAAGGGAATCGGCCTGGGGCTTTCGATTTCCCGTGGCATTGCGCGTGATCACGAGGGCGATATCACGGTGCGGTCAGACGTCGGGAAGGGCACTACCTTCAGCGTCTTCCTTCCCGTCCTGGATCTCGAATCGGTCGAGGATTTTTCCGGGTATATCGTTGGTTGACGGGCCCCGGTCTGCATCGAGGGATTACAAGTCCAATTGAATCTTACCCCGGAATCGTTTGTCGAGTCCTTCGAAGTGTTGATGTGCGCCTTGCCCCGCGAGATACCCCTGGATGTTGAGTGCTTCGCCAAAGCACTTCTCGATCAAGGCCTTGCAGGCCTCGCGTACCTCGATGGACTCGGTGACCTGGCGCTGCTTGACCAGTGCGGGAAGAATGCGAGGCAGATGACGCGCGAGCAGGTTGCGCGCATCGCGCCGGTCCCGTGAGCGTTCGGCATCCAGTCCGATCAAGGCCGCCCGTACGGCCCCCGCCTGCTCGCCCGTGGAGCGGATACTCGATTCGGACCACGCGAGAAGCATGCCTTCGACATCGAAGAGCAGGTTTCGCAGCTTGACGGAACCGCTGTCCAGGCCCCATTCAATGTGCGTGGCAGCCATGCGTTCCCCTTTCGCATTCAAAACCACGACGTTCTCTTTGATCGACAGGTCTTTGACCACCTTCTTCAAGGCCTGGCGGTTGATGCAGAACCACACCGGAACGGCCAGCATCTCCTTGATGGTGTATTGGTCCGACTGTGCGAAACGGGTACAGGCTTGCAGGATGGCCTGGTGGTTTCCCGAGTCGGGCAACACGATGGCCAGTCCATAACGCTGTTGGGGTTCGAGTTGCTCGGAGACCTGTTCCCAGGGGATGGAAACCAGGGAGCCGGAAGAAGCGTTGGCAGCGATGAGCCTGCCGGAGGCGGAAAGCGGGGCCGCAAGGATGAGGGCCATCAAGAGGCTGGGGCAGAAGGGCATCTTCATGAGGGTAGCATAAACGCTTTTTGCCCAATGTCAGGAGCAAAACACCGGCCCTGTGACGCGGCTTGCATTGCCCCAAGCCGCGTTCTATGCATGTGGGTATGGAGACTATCTGGTTAAGCTGCCCCAAGGGCCTGACTTCTCAATTGTGCCTGGAAGTCAAGGAACTCGGCCTAAATGTGCTGGAAGAGCATAAGGCTGCGGTGGAAACACGAGGGAGTTTGGCCGATTGCATGCAGCTTAACCTCTGCTTACGAACGGCCCATCGGGTGCTTTTTAAGCTCGCAGAAGGCCCCTGCCGGAACCCCGATGAACTCTATGACCTGGCGCGCGAGATTCCCTGGGAAGACCACTTTAGTATTGATGACTACGTGTGCATCACCTCCTTGGTTCGAAATGACACGATCCGGGATACCCGATTCGCCAATTTAAAGTGCAAAGACGCCCTGGTCGACCGCTTTTGGGCAAAATATGCTGCGCGTCCGGATACCGGTCCGATGCGGGATCGCGCGGTCGTCTTTTTCTTCTGGCAGGATGACCGGGCTTCTTTTTACCTGGATACCTCTGGCGAGTCCCTTTGCCATCGCGGCTACAGGAAGCAGCCGGGCGAAGCGCCTATGCGGGAAACCCTTGCCGCGGCCTGTGTGCTGGAAACCGCCTGGACCGGGGAGGGAAATTTTATCAATCCGATGTGCGGCAGCGGGACCCTTGCCATTGAAGCGGCCTTGATCGCGAAGGGAATTGCGCCCGGTTCCCTGCGCGAATCGTTTGGATTCCAATTCCTTAAAGGTTTTGATGAGGCGAAATGGACGGAGCTTTGCCGCCGGACGCAGGGCCGGGATTTCAGTGGTCGGATCCTGGCCAGTGATATCGACCCCCACGTGATCGAGACGGCTCGAGCGAATGCCGCGGCAGCGGGCGTGGAGGAGTTCATCGAATTTTCGGTGCAGGATTTTCGGGAGCACGAGGTCCCCGAAGGGGGCGGGGTATTCTTTTTCAATCCGCCGTACGGAGAGCGCATGGGGGATGTCGCTGAACTCGATAGCCTCTACAAGGATATCGGGGATTTTTTGAAGCAGCGAGCGACGGGGTATACGGGCTGGATCTTTACCGGAAATATCCGGATGCTCAAACGCGTTGGTCTCCGCCCGGGCGAAAAACGCGTGCGGTATAACGGGGCGATCGAATGCCGTCTCGCCGATTATGAAATGTATTGAGGGGGTTCTTTTCCCGCCTTGCCGCCCGCGGCATTCGTGGTGGGTTCTCAGGGGAACCCGCCCAGGCCCTACTCCAGCTTGAGGTCGTCGTCAGTGCTCCATTTTCGGTCCGGACCGGCGGATGAGACTTCCATCTGCCTCGCCGACAGGGCGTGAAAGAAGTAGGGCGTACCCCAGCGATCGATCAGTTGTCCCCGGGCATTGATGTCCGGGTGATCTGCAGGAATCAGGCCGATACGTTTCAGGTTCACCCCGACCAGGGCCTCGACCAGTTCCTCGTTTACACCCACGCTTGGATTCTCTGTAAAAGCCCGGCGGTACTCCGTCAGCAGGGCCTGGAGGATTTCCAGGTCCTCACGGGGGCTGGTATCTGGATGGTGCAGCTCACGCGTGGTCTCTGCGATCGGCAGCATGGTTACCGGCCGGCTCCTATCCGGCCGCGGTGGAACGGGGGGGACCCCGGAATAAT
>JAPYUI010000439.1 GCA_029936175.1 Kiritimatiellia bacterium | reverse complement strand
AAGGTGTAGATTTTGCTCTTCTTCCCGGAAAACTTCGCTGACTCCACTGGGGCATAGGCGCCGGTGTCGTTGCGTTCCAAGTTCGTCAAACTAAACTCGATGCCGCGCGACAGCTCGACGATCCCCTCACGCTGCTCGCCATCCGACATGTGCAGGATGGCATGCCGCTTGAGCGTGCTCTTGGTCTTTTGCGCGTGCAGGTCAATCGGCAACAGCGCCAGCCCTGCAAGAAGCAGCATCCCGCCACACCACGCTCGTCGCGTGCCGGGAGACATCATTGATGGAATGTTTTTATTCATCGTTTTCATTTCACTACACAATATTCATTCGTCTACGCAGAACCCACTCCCACAACAGGGCCCCCATCAGGACGATGACATACAACGGCAAAAAGTTGAACAAGGCGGCTACCCTTACCAGCGGTGTGTCGTGCAAGTCGGCCGATGCCAGCAACAGCGCATCCAGACGTTCCAAAAGCTTTTTTGTGTCGCCCTCGCGACTATACGAACCACCACTGCGGGTGGCCAGGCTCTCCAGGAAGGGATGATCGACCGCGAGGTCGGCGCCCTCGCTAACGCTCGACCCAATGCGGATCGTACGCCCATAGGTATCCAGTGGATTCCCGGCCAGCGTAGCTTCCATGCTGATCTTATATTCGCCCGGTTTCGGGAAGAACACCCGGGTCTGAAAATCGCTTTCCTGCTTGAGCACAATCGGCAGGTTCTCGGTTTTTCCGGCATGCTCCACGGTCCCCTTTAAATGTACCGCACCCTCAGCATAACGACCGACCACCCCGATATCAACCAGCGCTTCCTCACTCGGCCGGTAGCGTTTACGATCCCATTTCACGGTCAGGAATCGGCCCCCTTCAATCTCACCCGACAAATACCGAATCGTATCCCGCCAGAACTGATGACCCGCGTCGGCGATATCACCGTCCATCCGCCCCCAGCGCCAGAGTGTATCGGTAGCCACCCCCAGGGTCTGTCCTTTGCCGTACGGTTGCAGGACCACAATCGGTAGCACCCGGCTGCCCACCGAGGCATTCATCAGACTCATCGCACCGCTGCGGCGCTCCCCGACTCTATTAACCGAATGGAATACCGGACTTCCCACACCCTTCAAAATCGTCGCCGTCGCACCCAACAGGCCATGCGATTCCCCTTCGGGCGGCACCATAACCGGGAAGATTCCCGCACTGATGCCTTGCCCCCTGGTACTTTTCTTCCATGGCAGAAGCGGTGCTATGGCCGTGTTGTAGTAGCCTCCCTTGTCAAAGGAGTTCGGTCCGCCAAGCATCACGAGGTTCCCCCCGTCATCCACGTAATTCTTTAAGGCGGTGAAGGAGTCGGGCGAAACGAGCGCTGAAGGGAAGGACCCCAGAACAATGATCGTATACAGACCCAGGATCTCCTCATCCCTGGGGAACCCGCGCGCAAACACTGCG
>JAPYUI010000438.1 GCA_029936175.1 Kiritimatiellia bacterium | reverse complement strand
GCATTAAAAACCCAATACGATAGCGTGATTGTCGGGGCCGGCCACAACGGGCTGGTGGCGGCCGCTTACCTGGCGAAGGCCGGTTTGTCCGTGCTCGTGCTGGAGCGAAACGCGGTGCCCGGCGGTGCCACGCAATCGCGGCAGGTCTTCGAGGGGGTGGAGGCCCGGCTCTCGGTTTATTCCTACCTGGTCAGCCTGTTCCCGGGGAAGATCGTCGACGAGCTCGGCCTCAAGCTGCGGCTGCGAACCCGCAGGACCGCCTCGTACACGCCGGCGATGCAGGGGGGTACGCTGCGCGAGTTGCTGCTGCGCAACGATGCGCCCGGACACAACCGCGAGGCCTTCCTGGAGCTGACCGGGAACGAGCGCGACTACCGGGGCTACCTCGAGCTCCAGGCCCTGCAGGCTCGCCTGGCGGCCCTCGTGTGGCCGAGCCTGACCGAGCCGTTGGTGAGCCGGGCGGCCATGCGCAGCGGCCTGGACCGGGAGGGGCTGCGCGCATGGCAGGCCCTGGTGGAGGAACCGCTGGGGGTGGTGATTGAGGAGCTGCTTGCCGACGACCTGGTTCGCGGGCTGGTGTTCACGGATGGCAAAATCGGGGTGTCGACCCATCCGCACGATCCGACCCTGCTGCAGAACCGGTCCTTTCTCTACCATGTCATCGGCGGGGGAACGGGCGAGTGGCGCGTCCCGGTCGGCGGCATGGGTGCCTTGGTGGATGAGCTGCTGCGCGTGGCCACGGCCACCGGTAACCTGACTCTGGTCACCGGGGCAAAGGTCTGCCGGGTGCATCCGGGGGGCAGGCAATCCACGGTCGCCTTCGAGGTGGACGGCGCGAACCGCGAGGTCGATGCCCGCTTCGTGTTGTGCAATGCCCCGGAGCAGGTACTCGACACCTTGACCGGCACCGCGGAGGGCCCGGTGGGGACTGCCGAGGGTGCCGGGTTCAAGGTCAACCTGCTGCTGGAACGCCTGCCCCGACTGCGCTCCGGCCGCTGCTCGCCGACCGAGGCCTTTGCCGGCACCTTTCACATAGACGAAGGCTACGAGCAGATGATGACGAGTTATCGCGAGAGCATGGCCGGCGAGGTGCCCGCAAGGCCGCCGGGCGAGATCTACTGCCATACCCTGACCGACGACTCCATTCTCTCGGATAAATTGAAGCAGCGCGGCTTCCACACGCTTACCCTCTTCGGGCTGGACATGCCCTACCGCCTGTTCGAGGGGGATAACGAGCGGGTGCGCAAGGCGGTGCTGGAAAAATATCTGGTGGGAATCAACCGGGTCCTCGCGGAACCGATCGAGGACTGCCTGGCCCGGGACGCGCGGGGCGATCCCTGTATCGAGGCCATGAGCCCGGTCGACCTCGAGGACAGGATCCACCTGCCGAAGGGTCATATTTTTCACGGCGATCTCAGCTGGCCCTTTGCGGCGTGCGAGGAGGATGT
>JAPYUI010000437.1 GCA_029936175.1 Kiritimatiellia bacterium | reverse complement strand
TCCTGGGCCTTCCGGGCCAAGCTCACCAGCCAGGGTCGCAGGTAGGGCTTTCCCTCACCGTCATCGTACTTTTTCTCCAGGGCCTCGATCTCGAGGAATATATCGTAGGCGGAAATCCCCAGGCTGTATGCCCCCGCACGGGGCCGAATCCAGGATTCCCAATTCGCCTGTGCTTCTCCATAGGCCGCAAGCCCCATCAACTTTCCCGCCTCGGGGAAGCTCAACAGGTTGCCCACGTTCGTCGTGAAACCGGCCTTGCGTGAGACGTATTCGTAGACAAAGCCGAGGGTGGAGAGATCGGCGAGATGGGCCGCCACGGTCTCGGCATGCAGGACCTCAAGCTCCTGCCCCCTTGCAACATACATCGTGTAGGATTCTGTTCGCTGCGCACCCTGACGATCTGCACGGGTCGACCCGGTGGCGTCGACCACCAATACCAGGCTTTCCTCAAACCCGGAGGGCCACCAGGCGGAGTAGGCATGGGCCAGGTGGTGACTGGGAAGTACCTTGACCTTGGGAGCAATCTCGGCCGAGAACTTGCCGGCAATAATCTCCGGCGCATAATCAATACCCGGCATGTTCGCCGTGATGCTTTTCATGTCTCCCAGGGGCAACCCCAAGCCATCGAGACAGTAACGTATACACTCACCCGGGACCTGGATGTGGGCTGGATTGCCACCCGCCTGGTACAGGAAGCCCACGCTGTGCTTGATCCGGTCAAGGCGCTCCTGCTCAATCGCAACCAGGATCTCTCCATCGCGCACGACCGCAGCCGACCGATCATGTCCCATGTTTATACCGAGATGATAATCACCCATCTGTCTTTACCTCCATCCGCCTGACCAGATGACATCACTGCACCACCCAAAAGACCCGGGAAACAATCGGGATCACGTGGTCGTATACGGAAAAGAACATCATACACAGGGTTAAAACAAGTCTAGCAGGGCCTGAAATGCTTTTTTCGACCGGGCCATCGGCATTGACATTCGACCATCACCCCGCATCATGCGCCTTCATCTGGAGAACTTTTATGCGCATACTCATCACCCTACTGGTTACCCTCTGCTCCCTGACGCAAGCCGCTGAAATCAACTTTGATTTCGAGGACGGCATGCAGGGCTGGAAGATCGTTGAAGGCTCTTTTGGAAAACTCCGCACGGACCGGGCGACATTCCACCACCAGCAGGGACCCTACAACAAGCAGGGCTCCTGGCTGCTCTCCACCCTGGAAACCTCGCAGAACGAGGCCTCGGACACCTTCACGGGCGTGGCGGAATCACCGGTCTTCACGCTCGACGCCCCGACCGTCACCCTACTCGTGGGCGGCGGCAAGCATGCCAACACCTACATCGCGCTGTGCACCGTAGACGGCAAGGAGCGGCAGTATGCGCGGGGAGTGAACCACCAGAAGATGCAATCGATCACCTGGAAGGTCCCGAAGCTGGTCGGCC
>JAPYUI010000210.1 GCA_029936175.1 Kiritimatiellia bacterium | reverse complement strand
ACGCGGATCCGGGCGAGCAGGTAATTCGCCCGATCCTTCTGGCCGGGGAACTTGCTCCGTAGCTGCTGCACGACGATTTCCGCGTATTCCGGGAGGCCATAGGCGTCCAGCAATTCGGTTGCGAAGCCCCACTCGTCCCGGTCGGTGACCGGCGTGCCGCTGTCATCCTGGGCATAGCCACTCATCGAAACGCCCAATGCCAGAAGCAGGCTGCAGCTTGTTAAGCGTTTAAAAATTGTCATCATACACACGAAAACTATCCATCCCGCAGGGCGCTGAACGGGCTTGCCGTTTTAGGGGGCCGCTCCGGTATCGTCAATCAAAACATCCCATATAAAGGGTAAGCACGGGATGAACATCTGTCACAGGTGAAGATAAAACCCGGTAGTCGCTTGAATTGAGGCGCTTATATCGTCGACCAATGATTCCGGCACCTCGCGATTCACTTTTAAGATAGCTATCGACCGTGTGCCGCATTCGCTGTGGGGATTCCGTACATCATCAATGTTGATCCCGGCCTCGGCGACGGCACTCGAGATCTTGGCAAGGACGCCGGTGGCATCGGGATAAATGAAGACCAGGAGGTTCCCTTTCGGCTCAAAATAAAGTTTCTCGAAGTCATTGATCCGCGAAACCATCAGGTTCCCCTCTGCGACCGTGCCGCGTATGCTCACCGCGTGCAGTTCATCCGAACTTGGTCCGCCGGTGAGATCCAGGGTGATCGAATCCCCGTAGCCTTTTCCCTCGTCGGTCTCACGATCCTCGTACGCGATACCCATTTCCATAAGATAGGCCTGGGCCGCCGCCGGGTCTTTCGAGCGATCAAAGCCCTCCTTCAAGGCACAGACGACAGGAACCAGCAACCATGAACCATAGGTGCTCAAGTCCCCGTAAATACTGGTCTCGAGCAATTTCAGCTTGGCGTCCTGCTTAAAGCCGGACCGCGCCAACCGCGCCAGGGTGAAGGCGAGGTCGGCATAGGCGGGATCCAGGCCTTCCGGGATATCCCGGTTCACCACGGCATGCGAAATACCGCGCTCATCAAAATTGATCAACTGGTTCGCGGCGTACATAGCCGCATTGGTATTGGCTTCAATCGTACTGGCCCCAAGATGGGGAAGCATAATATCCGCAATATCCGCCACGCTCTTGTCGCCTTCCTCGTCCTTCACATAGACATCGTTCAGGAAACGAATCCCCTTTTCGACCTTTGCCGCGCGCAGATCGTCCTCGTTGATCACCCCGGACCGGGCGCAATTGATAATGGTGGCCCCCTCCTGCATGCAGTTGAAGAGTTTCGCATTGACGATACCCCGGGTCTGTTCGTTCTCCGGTATGTGCAGGCTGATATAGTCCGCTTCCTCAAACAGGCGCTCCATGCTGACCAGGCTCGCGCCGATATCTTTCGCGCGCTCCTCGCTGATCATCGGGTCGAAGCCCAACACCCTGACCTCAAAACCACTGAGACGTTTCGCGACCAGCTGTCCGATATGGCCCAGGCCGAGCAGGCCGATGGTCTTGCCGGTGATCTCGCGGCCCATAAACTTGGATTTCTCCCATTTTCCAGTCCGGCAGGAAGCATCCGCGGCGAGCAGGTGCCGCGCATCGGCCAGCATGAGCGCAACCACCTCCTCGGCAACCGCATTGGAATTGGCACCCGGGGTGTTCATGACATCGACCCCACGCTTGCGGGCATACTGGATATCGATGGTGTTGTAACCGGCCCCGGCACGAATAAGGACCTTGAGTTGTGGGAAGGCATCGATGACCTCCGCGGTGACCTTCTCACTGCGAACGATCATCGCATAGGCATCCCCATGCTCCACCGCAAGCGCGAGCAGGTCCGAGGTCTCCTCCTGGTGGACCATGTAGTTCCCGTGATCCTCCAGTTGCTCTTTGGCCACGGCGCTCAACCTGGTCGGAATGACGACTTTTTTCATGCTTGAACCACTTCCTGCTCGATCGATGCTTGAAACGCTGCAGAGATATACGGAGGAAGCATGGGCGAATCAACCTTGGATCGGCGAAAATTGCAATTTCCTTGACCCACAAGTAGGGGTCTGCATATTCATCGGCATGCGTGGGTCGTGTATATTGGTATGGACGATTTCCGCCGCGATCCTGTCCGGGGGCACCGCGGGGGGGCGGGAACCCTTTGAACAGACCGCACCCCAGCGAAAAGGCATAGAAGTATTCGCCAAGCCAAAAAAAGCGACCCCCTCCCAGCAGTTCATCTTCGCGAAAGAACTGGAAGCAGCGGGAAAGACCGTGGCCGCCATCAAGCAATACCGCTACCTGGCACTGAAGTGGCCCGAGGTCGGCGAAGCGCCCCAGGCCCAACTCAAGCGGGCGCAACTCCTGGAGAAGATCGGGAAACCCGAGGATGCATTTGATGCGTACCAGGAACTGATCAACAAGTATGCAGGCCTATTCCCGTACGAGGAAGTACTCCATCGGCAATTTGCCATTGCCGAGGACATCGAAACTTCGCGGGGAAAATTCCTCGGTATTGCGACCTTCAGGACGCCGGAAAGATCCCTGCCCCTTTACCGGGCAATCGTTGGCAACGCCCCCTCCTGGGAAAAGAGTGGTCTCGCCCAATTCCGGGTAGGCGAAATCCTGAAGAAGCGGAAAAAATATGAGGAAGCCATTACGGCCTACGAGGTCGCGGAAGCCAAGTTTCCCGGCACGCCACACGCACGCAAGGCAGCCTATGGGAAAGCCCTTTGCCTGCTTGAAATCAGCAAGGAGAATCCGCATGATGCCGCCGCCTTGAACAATGCCTTTTCGGCATTTAACCGCTACCTGCAGAAGTTCCCGGGGAGCGACGAGAGCAAGGCCGCCTTTGCCACCCGCGACGACCTGCGCGAGAAACTGGCGGAATCCTACTTCAACAAGGCCCAGTTTTATGACAAGATTGCGGGGAAACCGAAGGCCGCGCTTTTCGCCTACCAGGAATTGCTCACACATTTCCCGACTTCCAAGTGGACGCAAAAGGCGAATTCCCGTATAGCGTTCTTATCGAAGTCCGGAAACGAATGACCTTGTGCCTCAAAAACCCCTTCATCTCGTCCAGTGCCCTTAGGCGGGCCTGCGCATCGCTGCTCACCTGTGGCCTGTTCACGGCCCTGCTGAGCGGTTGTACCGGGTATCGCCTGGGATCCATGCTCCCGGACGATATCAAGACCGTCTACATTCCCACCTTCCATAACCGAACCTCGGAACCCTTCATCATCAGCGAAACCACGCGCGCGGTGAAAGAAGCTCTCCAACTGGATGGCTCACTGCAAATCACCGATGAGCGCGATGCGGATTCCATCCTGGACGTGACACTCAAGCAGTACAGCCTGACCCCCATCGTGTACGAGCGCTCCGCCCGCACAACACCGAACCAGTACCGGATCAATCTGTCCGCATCGGTCGCCCTGCGCCGGACGGACAACGGTGCGATTATCGTCAACTACCCGGATGTTCGCGGGGACGCGAATATTGATTTCGCGGGCGACCTCACGACCGCCAAGCGGCAGGCGCTTCCCGCAGTTTCCCGTGACCTGGCCCACGATATCGTCGAGCTCATCGTCGAGTACTGGAACTGAGTGACCCCGCATCAGGCGGATTCATGCGCCCCATGTGCACGGTGATTCGAGCGGGTGACCCGGTTTAGTCCTTGTCGCCCCTGCGCAGGAAGAAGAGCAGGTCGGTCAGGTCGGACTGCATCTCCGGAGGAAATTCCGCGATGTTCGCGTGCAGGTCCGTGACAATCTTGAGTGCCTGCTCCCGGCGACCGCCCTTCGCGTAGATCTGGGCCTGGTGGTACAGGTAGACCGGTTGGTTCGGGATCAAGTCCAGGGCCTTGAGAATGGAAGTCGAGGCATCCTCGTACCGGTTGAGCCCGAACTGCACCATCGCCAGGGTATCCCACCCGGGCGCACTGCTACGATCGATCTCCAGGGATTCCATGACCAGCGGCAAGGCCTCGTCAAAACGGCGGGTAACAGCCAACACATAGGCCAGGCTGTTCAGCGCTTCCGGGCTTCGTTCCTTGCGCAAGCTGGCCTGGTACGACGCAGCGGCATCAACCAGGCGCCGCTGCTGGAACTGGATCGAGCCCAGCACCTGGTTGCCATACGCGTTATCCGGATCCGCAGAGAGCAGCTTATGTACACGCTCCTCCGCCCTGAAGCGGTCGCGCTGGTAGACGTCAATCCGCACGAGCAATTCCCAGGCCTGGACATTGGCGGGCTCGGCAAATACCACCTGTTCCAGCAGGCCCAGGGCCTCACCATACTCCTGTTTCTGCATCAGTAGCTGGGCCAGCAGGACCTTCAGGTTCCCCGGCAGGAACCGGCTCCGCTTCAACTTGCGCACGATGTCCTTGAAATCCTGCGTACGGTTATCTGCAACCATCAGGCTGGCCAGGACCGACCAGGCCTGGAGGTTATCGGGGTCCAGCTTCACCACCCGTTGCAATAATGCGACGGCCTCCACGTTCTGCTCCCTCATCACCAACTGGGCTATCTCCTCCATGAGCACGACCACATCGTCGCGCCCGGCACCTTCTTTCAGGCGCTCCAGGTAGGCGCTCGCCTCCTCAAAGCGGCCGCTGATCAAGCTGATACGGTGCAAGCCGACCAGGGCCCTGCGATCGTCAGGGTTTTCACTCAACAACTCTTCCAGTTCCTTTTCCGAGGCGGAAAAATCCCTGGCCGCAAAGTACAGGTTTGCCAGGGAGAGGCGCAGGTTCTTGTCATCCTTGGCCAATTCCATGGCCCGCTGCAGTTCCTTGATCGCAAGCCGCGGCTTGCCGCTCATCGCCCAGGCATTCCCGCGTTCCAGGTAGGCCCGGGCATCGAACACGTAGCCGTAGGCTCTCGAGAGAGACCAGAGATTGTAACGGCCGGGCAGAGAATTCACCATTTGGTTGAAGGCCATGAAGGCCCGTTCAGCGTCCGGCAGGTCGTGCTTCCGCGCCAGCTCGTGGCGGTTCAAGATCACCGAGACATTGTCCGGGTAAAGCGCATAGGCCTGCTCGTAGCACCGTTGCGCCCACGTGATACGCCCCTCCTGCTCACAGAGCACCCCGAGATTGTTGGCCAACTTGCTGTTCATCCTGAAAAAATCGAGCAGCTTCCCGCGCAGGGGATTTGCCGGGTAGTCCTGCCGTCGCAGCGCCTCAAAATTGTACGCGTCCCAGAAGGCAAGCTGCCGCCGGTAGACGGTCTCGAGGTCCAGGTCGCCCTCTTCGCCCGCGGTGTACACCAATCGATTCGGGACCGGGCTGTATCCGGCGGAGAACCACAGGTCCGCGTAATCCACCACGACAAATTGCTTGCGGGCCTCCGGGTCCATCGCGATGGACTCCTTGATGATTGCATTGAGCCCCACCCGGCTCAAGCGCTTGACCCGGGGATGCTCAAACAGGGTTTCCAGATAGCGGCGATAGGCTTTCTTGGATGCATTCACCGCGTCCAGGATCGTCACCGCCCGTTGCTGTTCATGGGCGAGAATGAGCAGTTGGTTTTCCAGCCCGGTACCGGATACCACAAAGCCATTCTCCGGCACGCGTTCCAGCACGCCCTGGGACCAGTCCGCGGTAAACTGCAAGAGGTCCTTGTCGGTCACCCGCTGATTCTTCACATAGGCGACCAGGAGCAGGCTGCACAAGGCCGGCAGGTACAGCAGGCCCATCATCTTGCGGACACCCCGCTTCACCGCGTTGTCCCGTCGCGGAACCCGGGTGAAGACCAGCCACCCGTAACCGGCCACATACCCGGACCAGACCGCGGTCATCACGTAGGGGGTGACCACCAGGGGCTTGAACTTCAGGATGAACCAGGGGGAAATCACCGTCCCGTACAGGATGGCGATTGAGGTCAGGGCCAGGACGGCGTGCAGGACATAGGAGGTCCAGCCGCCGTGATCCCGCTTTGCCCGCTTGCGGACGAGGACGATGAGCAGGGGTACGCTCGTGCTGAGCAGCACGGAGAGCCACCCGATGTAGGGAAGCATCCCGAACAGGTTGAGTTTTTGTTGCCGCAGGATCAGGAGGAAGCAGTCGAGATAGCTGTTTTCCACCCGCCAGTCATTGGATGGATGCGTCCAGATCCGGTACGCCGTATAGAAATAGAGACTGGCACCGAGCAACATGAGGGCAAGGATGCGTGCGAGGATCTCGTAGTCGATTTTCCGGCGACTCACGTAGGCGTAGCGCAGGGCGAAAAGAACGAAGGCGGGTGCCAGGAGGAGAAAGGTCGCATGCTCCGCCATGCCGAGTCCCCAGATAAAGGCCGAGAGAAAAATGGGAAGCGATTTCCCGCTGCGGAATGCATGCTGGCCGAGGATCGCCACCAGGCACAGGAGGCAGATGCCCAGGGCCAGGGGCCAGGCCCGCGTCGACACCAGCCAGAAGGGTATACTCAACACCAGGTACAGCGAAGCGAAAATGGCCGAGAGCCAGCTCGCCGCGGCCTGGCTGACCGGCCCCTCCCGTTGTTCCTCCCGCGTCTTGTCGTGCGGAACGTTCAGCAGGAACAGGAAAACGAGCGAGGTCGTAAGCGCACCCAGGATGGCATTCAGGGCATGGGCCCGTTCCACCAGGGTGCCAAAAGGGAGTTGGGCGGCCCTGCGCACCAGCCCCCCCCAGAGCGGGTAATCCATCGGCACGAAAGGGTGAATCCCGAGATGGGTACTCAGGGTGAATGCGGACTCCCCGGCAAAGGGAACGGTGCAGAGCTTGAGGAAGAAGAACAGGCCGGAAAGCAGGAAAACAACCGCCGCCGCAATCAACTTGGTTCGCATCGTGAATCGGGGATATAAGAAAGCCCCGCTGGTGACAGCGGGGCATCAAAGATTGACCGGGTGCTTAGGCCTGGAATTACTCGCGTGAGGACTTCCGGCGCAGGAAGAGGAGGAAGGCCCCCATGCCGA
>JAPYUI010000209.1 GCA_029936175.1 Kiritimatiellia bacterium | reverse complement strand
ACGGCATGCCTTTTCCCCGGGCCAAGGCCAGTCTCTACGACGCCGGCTCACGGGTTCCCCTGGCCATCCGCTGGCCCAAGGGCATCAAGGACTCCGGTCGCACGGCAGATGCCTGCATGAACCTCAGCAGCCTTGCCCCAACCTTTCTGAAGGCGGCCGGCTTGCAGGTGCCGGACATGATGACTGCAGGAAGCCTGATGCATGTGTTCAGCAACGCGGGAACGCCGAACCTAAGAGCTTATCTAGACAAGTCCGCCGCCTTCATCGCGATGGAGCGCCACGACGGGTGCCGCAAGGGAGGCAAGGGCTATCCCTGTCGCGCTATCCGCACAGGGGAATATCTCTATATCAAGAATTTCAAGCCCGACCGCTGGCCGGCGGGTAACCCGGACCGCACGTTCTGCGCCCGCTACATTCCCTTTGGCGAGGTCGATTCCTCGCCCACCAAGACCCTCCTCATGGACAACAAGGACAAGCCCGGTTTCAAACGCTTCTACGATCTCGCCTTTGCCATGCGCCCGGCCGAGGAGCTTTATGCCATCTCCAGTGACCCTGAGCAGGTGGTGAACCTGGCGGGGAAACCCGGCCTGGCGAAGGTCCAGCAAGCGCTCAGTGCCCAGCTCCAGGCGTACCTGGTCCGCACCGGGGATCCTCGGGCCCTGGGCCTGGACGCTCCCTGGGACTATTACCCGTACTATGGGCAGCGCCGGAACAAGGACTGGCAGGTGGACCCGAAACCGTGAACGGGTCTTTAACCAGAATGGGCACCACGTCGTGAAAGGAATAAGGGAACGATGAAGAGACTATTTTCCGTCTGTGTACTGGCCTTGGTTTCCCTGGGTTTTACCGTGCATGCGGCCCGCAAGCCGAACCTGGTCTTCATCCTCGCCGATGACCTGGGCTACGGTGACCTGGGTTGCTACGGCCAGGAGAAAATCAAGACGCCCCGCCTCGACCGGATGGCACGGGAAGGGCTACGCTTCACCAGCCACTACGCGGGCTTTACCGTATGCTCCCCGTCGCGTTGCGCCCTGATGACGGGAAAGCACATGGGTCACGCAAGCGTCACCGGCAATGGCGGGCGCCTGAAAAAGGAGGATGTTACGGTTCCCATGCTCCTGAAGGAGGCGGGGTACCAGACCGGCATGATCGGGAAATGGGGCCTGGTGGGACGACCGGGACATCCCGGGAGCCCCAACAACAAGGGGTTCGACCATTTCTTCGGCTTCGACAACCAGGGCTTCGCCCACTTCTACTACCCGGAGTTCCTGTGGCGCAATGACCAGAAGGTATTGTACCCGGACAACCATGACCTGCGGGTCAACGGCGAATACGTCCGGGGGAAGGGCACCTACAGCCACGATGAATTCACCCGGGAGGCGATAAGCTTCATCAAGGAGCATGCCGGGCATCCGTTTTTCCTCTACCTGCCCTTTGCCATCCCGCACGCGGAACTGACGGTCCCCGAGGACTCGATGGCCCCTTACCTGGCGCTGGGTTGGCCGGAGACCCCCAAGGTCGAGGGGAAGGGAAATACCGGCGGGGGGGCATACGGCAGCCAATACAAGAAGGGATACTGCGGCCAGAGCCACCCCCACGCCGCCTACGCGGGCATGATCTCCCGCATGGACCGGAGCATCGGGAAAATTCTGGACCTGCTGGATGAGTTGAAGCTGAGCGAGAACACCCTGGTCATCTTCAGCAGTGACAATGGCCCGTCGCCGGAGGGCGGACAGAGCTTGGCCTTCTTTAACAGTGCCGGGCCGTTGAGCGGGGCCAAGCGCAGCATGAAGGAAGGCGGGATCCGGGTCCCGACCATCGCGCGCTGGCCGGGCAGGATCAAGCCCGGCCGGACCACGGACCACCCGAGTGCCTTCTGGGATTTCCTGCCGACGGCCTGTGAGTTGGCCGGGGTCGAGCCGCCCGGGGATATCGACGGTATCAGTTACCTTCCGGAGCTGTTGGGGCAAACCGGGGCGCAGGGGAAGCACGAGTACTTCTACTGGATCTGGGCCATTCGCGTGGGCAAGTGGAAGCTGCATCCCAACGGCAAGGACCGCTACAAGCTCTACGACCTGGAAAACGATATAGCGGAAAAGAACGACCTGGCGGACCGGATGCCCGAGGTCGTCGCCCGTTGCAGCAAGTACTTCGCGGTGGCCAAAAGAAAAAAAGAGTAGCCCGGAAGAAAAGGCCCTTGGTGCTCAGCTGGGAGTTGGTGGGGCGCTTAAAAGCGCCACCGGGTCAGCATTTCCTTGTCCTTTACCAGGAGCCCGTCCGCGAGGAGAACCGGCGGAGCCCAGGTGGCATCGGCCGCCACGGTATAGGATGCGACCTTCCGGGACTTGTCTCGGTCCGCGGCGATAACCTGGACTTCGCCATGGTTGGTAAGGGCCAGGACATGGCCCGGGATGGAGAGAAACATCACGTTTTGCCCGGTTCTCGCCGGGCCTTGCCACAGGAGTTTACCCGTACCGGGGTCGAGGCAGAAAAGACGGCCCTTGCCATAATGCGAGAAGCCATAGAGCCCGTCGCCGTTGATCACGGCCGTGCTCATGTCGAGCGCCACCTGCTCCTGGCTCCATTCCTTTTTCACGGTCCAGGTTCCGTTATGTAGCTGGGGCAGCAGGCTGTGAACGCCGCGGTTTTCGCCGCCCAGCAGGATGCGGCCCTCGTGATAGGCCGGCGTGGGCATGTTCTGGTCGTGGCCCTTGTGGGGAAAGGGGTAGCTCCAGAGCAGGCGGCCCGACGCGCTTTCCACCCCGGCCAGGACCTCGTGGTTCCAGTCGATGACCTGGCGAATGCCGTGGATGTCGAGCAGGAGCGGGGAGGAATAACACGGCCCGGCTGTTTTCAGGCTCCAGGCTTCCTTTCCGGTTTCGACCTGGAGGGCGACGAGATGGCCGTCCCCCTCGGTCCCAAGGTGGGCGATCACCCGGTCGCCGTCGACGATGGGTGAGGTTGCGGCACCCCAGTAAGGTTGCCGCATCTTGTAACGCGCGCCGTAATCCGCGCGCCAGAGCAGGGTGCCGGTTACGGTATCCCAGGCGGAAAGAACACCCGTGATGCCCAGGGTGAAGACGCGCCCGTCCGCCAGCACCGGGGAGGCCTTGGGGCCCTTGCCGTGCCGCTCCCCGCCACCGCCCATCTTGAAGGGGGTAGGGGTACCCTTGCGCCATCTCACCTTGCCGGTCTGGAGCTCGAGGGCCCACACCACTTCATCCGGATCCTGGCGGGCGTGCAGGTAGACCCGGTTCCCGGCCACCAGCGGGGAGCCATAGCCCGTTCCGACCTTGACCTGCCAGGCCTTCTTCAGTTGTTTCGGCCATGGAGCCGGCGGCGTGAAGTATTCCACCCACCCGTTCCGGTTCGGGCCCAGCCAGCCGGGCCAGTACGCTTCTGCGCCCCGGGCAGCCTGCCGGGTACTCGCGATGGCGACCAACAGGGTGGTGAACGCCAGGATCATGGAACGCTGCATGTCTTCAACTCCTCGTACGTGGCCTGCATGGTTGGGTTTCACTTTGATCGCGCAGTGTGATCGCGCAGCAAGCGAGCTGTCCGCGGCCGGAGACGCTCGATTTCATCGAGATCAAGCCCGAGCCCGCCTCCGGTGCTGATCGCGGTATAGAATCCGGCCAGCTCATCGCTCCAGGGCGACGAAACGCCGTCGATCGATGATTCGCTGCGCTTGTTCCGCTGACCGGGGGGCGCCCCCTTGTCCAGCAGCAGCTTGACCATCTCCGTTCGACACAGGAAGGCGGCGATGTGCAGCGCGGTGTTTCCGTCCCGGTTGGGGTGCGAGACCTCCGCGCCTTTATCGAGGAGGACCCGGGCGATATCCAGGTGCCCGTGAAAGGCAGCGGTGCAGAGTGGAGGCATCCCGCTCTCCTCCTGCCGCTCGCTCAGCGATGCGCCCGCGGCAAGCAGGCGCCGGGTTTCGGATAGGTTGCCCCCCGCGACAGCCTCCGCCAGGGCTTCGCTGAGTCGGCCCGGCCCGGTCCCGGCCGGGGTTGCGCCGGCTTTTCCGCCGCCCGTTGACACATGGAAAATGAAGTCGTTACTGAACAACCCATTCGGGTTCTGCACCTGCAGGAAATGCATACCGCCGGGCGGCAGGGTCTGTAACTCGACCGCGACGCGTTCGCTTTTCTCGAGGCGGATCCTGGCGGGAACCCTCCGTCCATCGACGATCACGTGTGCGCCTTCACGGATGTGCCGGCCACTGACGGTCATGGTCTTGCTTTCCCCGGAGAGCACCGGGAATTTCTGGTGACCGCGTTGCGCCTGGATTGCCCCCAGGGTCC
Source organism: Kiritimatiellia bacterium (assembly GCA_029936175.1). GTDB lineage: Bacteria > Verrucomicrobiota > Kiritimatiellia > SS1-B-03-39 > UBA6053 > JAPYUI01. Next base: position 2,650 of record JAPYUI010000209.1, on the reverse strand, counting down.
AGAGCGCCGGTTGCGGGTGGTCGAAATCGGCGTTGGCGCCGTGTCGCCCGGTAAAGGTGCCGATGAAGCGGCCCTCGGAGGCGAGCGCGAGGAGTTTCTCCCGTGTAACGGAGCGGCGGCGACCCGTGGTTTCAACGTAGCTTCCCCCCTTGTACGCCGCATCGAATTGGAATTTCACCGGCATCGTGTGCACGTCCTCGATGAAGGCACCTTCGCCCTGGAGCACGATGGCGCCCTCGGTGGAGGCGGATTCCAGGGCATCCAGCAGGTCCTTCGTCAGGGGGTCCTTCACCGTCGCCTTGTTCAGGGTGAGCTGGCGGGCGAAGGCCCCGGAAAAGCCCGTGCTTCCCTCCAGCACCATGTCCCAGATCGGGTCAAAACGCGATCGACCGCCCCACGAGAACTGCCACATCTTGCGCTCGGGAATGCCCCGCTCGGCGATGCGCCGGTAGAAATCGAAATCAATAATGTTCAGTCGGCCCTGGGGCAGGATCAGGAAGCGATCGTAGGCGCCGCGCCAGGTGGGTGCTTCCATCCCGCTCCCCGGCGTGTTGGTACTCACCCAGAAGGGCATCCGGTGGCAATCGCCACAGACATTCGGCTTCGCTTTTGACGGGTCATTGTCCCCCTGGATGTGGAACAGGTCGAATCCCTTCCTGGCGCGATCCGACAGGACGTTGGAATAGGCGCGCCGCTGGGCGGGCGGATAGGTGACGTTGAGCAGGAACTTCGCCATGTCATCCCGTTCAGCCCTTGTCAGCAGGCCGGCCTTGCCTTCATTGTTTTTCCGGGTATCGCCCTCCCGGGCCATGGTGGAGGCCAGGCCCGCGTCGATCAGATGACGGGTCGTGCTTTCCGGAACCTTGATGTCACTGTTCGGTTTAACCTGGCGATGGATGTTGGCACTGTTGTTTCCCCCGTAGGGGTCCCCGGGGATGCCGTCCCAGTGGAAGGGGGCCGTATCCCTCAGGCCGCGGACCGGCATGGTCGAGCGCGGCATGATCTGGTTGCCGCCGGTAACGATCGGCGTATTCAGGACCCAGAGCAACTGGTCCGTGTGGCCGTCGGGATGGCAGCTGGCACAGGAAAACGTTGCCGTGGAGGATGCCGCGGCCTTGTTGAAGGCGATGCGACCGCGCTTGAAGGCTGCATGGGTGGGATCGGGCAGGGGAATCCGCGCCCGGACCTGCAGTCGGGCCGGGTTGGAGACATCGACGAGCGAGACCGTGTTGGCCACCGCGTTGAGGACCCAGGCCCGGGCGGGTTTCCCGTCCCCGCTTGACTCCAGCGCGATGCCCCGTGGCACCGCATCGACCTGCACCTGCCCGAGCAGTTTGCCGCTCGCGGCATCCATGGTGAAAATCTTGTCCGAGCCCGCGGCGGATACCACCAGGGTCGCATCGTCCTCGCTGATCGCGATGGCGAAGGGCGTGGCCAGGGCGTTCGCCGGCGACGGATGCCTCGGCGGCAGGGGTTCGAGGTCCATGAACACCGGTTTTTCAGCATCGTTACCCTTGAACGCAACGCGCGTAACCTGGTTCAGGAACGCGCGGTTTTCCAGCTCGGCCAGCCCGTGCTTCTTCGTGCCGGAAAGTCCGTTGACGTCATTGCGTGCGTCGGCCTGCGCGATAAAGGCCTGTCCCCGGGAATCCACGGCAAGGCCGTACAGCAGGGTGCCAAGGGTATCGACGACCTCGACAAGCTTGTCGGTACGGGTATCGAAGACGTACAGGTCGTGGTCCGGCACCCGGGGATGCTTGATGATGTCCAGGACGTGCCCCTTGGACAGGACGTTGTTGTTGGCGATGGAGTGCTCGTGCGCGTTGAAGGTCACCAGCTTGTTGTCAATCTTGTAGCCGCCGGACAACTGGGTCTTGTTGTTGGACTCGAAGGGGAGGACGTAGAGGCGGTCGTTGCGGACCAGGATTGCGCGCGGATCCTGCGCGGTGATGGTGAGCCGTTTCTCGACCTTTCGGGAGGCGACGTTGACAACGGCCACCTGGTTCTCGGATGAAAGCGCGACATAGGCCTTTTCATTCGAGGCGAAGGCGATGCCCACGGGTTCATCAAAGCGGGTTGCCCGGGTTTTCAGGTCGATGTCCTGCACCGTGGCGATCACGCGCAGGTAGGTCAGGCTTTTTGCGTCGGTGTCGATTATGCTCACCGAGTCCGAGACATGGTTGGCGACCCAGGCTTCCTTGCCATCCGGGCGCACCGCGATACTCACCGGGTCGATGCCCACGTCGATGCGGGCTATTACCCGCCGCGATTTCGCGTCGATCACGTCCACCGTGTCAGACGGGGTATTCACGACAAAAACGCGGTGATCGTTCAGGGTAATGGGCGATGCGTGCGGGCTCAGGAAAGAGGGGTATCCGATCTTGGCCGGTGGTACCGGTGCGGCTTCGGCCGGCCGCACGGGCAAGGCGCCCGGGCTGAGCAATCCGCCTGCGAGGAGGCCGGCGAATAAGGTGTTTAAACGGATCTTTTTCATAGGCACCTGTCCCGGATGAATCATACATACTGTATGGCATATGCAAGCCGAAGGTTACCCACGGGGCGTGGAATACCCCGAGAGATGATCCGGGCTGAGGACCATGCCCCCGCAGGGGGACGGCTATTCAGCCAGGGCCACCCCTGGATCGCATGC
>JAPYUI010000436.1 GCA_029936175.1 Kiritimatiellia bacterium | reverse complement strand
GGCTGTGGGAATGATCTGCACGGGCCCTATCTCGGGCCAGACGGCTTTTTCTACTGGTGTAAGGGAGCCTTTGCCCCGCAGCGACACGTGCTCGGAAACGGGAGGACCTTCAACTCGAGCGCCGCTCATATCTATCGGGCCAGGCCCGACGGTAGCCAGCTCGAGGTGGTCATCACCGGGGGGATGAACAACCCGGTTGGGCTGGCCTTCAGTGACGCCGGAGAACGCTTCCTGAGCGGAACTTTCTTTGATCTTTCCGGGCCGGGAAAACGCGATGGCATTCTCCATGCCGTCTACGGCGGGATGTACGGAAAGAAAAATAACCGTGTTCTCTCCCCGCACCCAAGTTCGGGAGGCTTGCTTCCGATCCTTTCCCAGCTGGGCCCCTCGGCTTCCTCGGGAATCGTGATGCCCAAGGGTGATGCGCTGGGCATAAGGGGCGACCTGCTCTGCGCCGATTTCAACCTGCGCCGCCTGTCCAGGCACAGGCTGACCCGTTCCGGATCAAGCTATTCCGCCGAGACAAGTACCTTCCTTGCGAGTGACCAGACTGATTTTCATCCCACCGACGTAATCGAGGATGCGGATGGCAGTTTGCTGGTGGCGGATACCGGCAGCTGGTACATGATCTGTTGCCCGACCTCCAAGGTCGCCAAGCCCGACATCCTGGGCGCGATCTATCGGATTCAAAGGAAGAAGGCCCCTTCTCCCAAGGATCCCCGCGGCTTGGAACTGGATTGGGCCAAGCCCCGTGTCGATTGGCTATCCGATGTGCGACCCGCCGTGGTCAAGCGGGCCATCGAGGCCTTGGCCAGGGAGAGCGACGTCGATGAATTGAAAACTGCCAAGGCTCGTGTCCCGGCGCTGTGGGCCCTCCACCGCATTCCGGGCAAGATAGCGCGCGAGGCGGTTCGGGATTTTCTCCGGGACGAAGGTTCGGATGTCCGGATGGCGGCTATTCACAGCACGGCACTTTGGCGTGATTCGGGGGCGGTAAAGCCGCTGATCGGAATCCTTGCTTCCGATGATGCCCGATTGCGTCGATTGGCCGCCATGGCCCTGGGTAGAATCGGGGACCGCAGGGCCGTGCGACCTTTGCTGGCTGCAGGCCTGGCAAAGACGGATCCGTTCTTGCAGCATGCCATCACCTATGCCCTCTACGAGATTGGGGACGAGGGAGGCCTTCCCCCCGATCACCCGATGACCAGGCAGGTTGGGCACATGCACCAGGTCGACAAGCGCAGCCCGTCGAAGTACGTCATGCCTGAGATCCAACTGGCCGATGCCGTGAAGCCGGACCCGGCCAAGGAGGCCCGCCAACGAGAACGCCTCGACCAGCTTACCGGGCTCCTGCCCAAGGGAGACCCCGTTCGTGGCGAGAAACTGTTTCACGACGCGACCAAGTCCTTGTGCATCACCTGCCACGTCAAGGGAGACAAGGGAGTGGATTTCGGGCCGGACCT
>JAPYUI010000208.1 GCA_029936175.1 Kiritimatiellia bacterium | reverse complement strand
CCCCGCTCGCCGTGCCGGCTTTTTGCGTTTAGGGGTTGCCCCGGCAGGGCGATCGTTGCCATGTTGCCCGGCATACAGTTGCTGCAATGAGACCCAGGTGATCCCGTGTATCTAAGAATGGCGAAACGTTTGTTGCTGGAGACCGATAAACGGCTGCTCTGGAAGTTGTCCTATACCATGGGTTTCAAGGGCATGCTTTCCGTGATCAAGCACAAGCGGCGGGTCAAGAAGGGTATTTTTTTCCCACCCTTTCTCCATATCTCCATAATCAACAGCTGCAATTTGCACTGCCAGGGCTGCTGGGTGGACGTGAAGGCGAAGCAAGCGAAGCTCGATGTCGACCGGATGGACAAGATGCTTTGTGAGGCCAAGGCGGTGGGAAATGCATATTTCGGCATATTGGGTGGCGAACCCTTCATGCACAAGGAGTTGATCACGGTGTTTGAGCGTCATCCCGACGCCTACTTCCAGGTGTTCACCAATGGGCAGTTGATCACCAGGGATATTGCACGGAAGCTTCGAAGGTGTGGCAACGTTACGCCGGTCATCAGCGTGGAGGGGTCGCAGACGATCAGTGACCAGCGCCGGGGCGGCAGTGACGTGTTGAATCGCACGATGCAGGGGGTGCAGAACTGCGTGGATGAAAAGTTGTTCACCGGTGTATGCTCGAGCTTGTGCCAGACAAATTTTGAAGATTTCCTGCAGGAGTCCTGGGCGGACAAGTTGATTGAAATGGGCGTGATGTACATGTGGTTTCATACCTACCGCCCGATTGGCCCGGATCCGTGCCCGGAGTTGGCGCTCACGCCGGAGCAGCAGAAGCGCGTGCGCGAGTTCGTGGTGAACATGCGGGTCAAGAAACCGATTGGGATTATTGATGCGTACTACGACCACAAGGGACAGGCCCTGTGCCCGGCGGTGACGGCGGCGAGTCACCACATCAGCCCCTATGGCGATATTGAGCCCTGCCCGATTATCCAGTTCTCGAAAGAAAAGATCGATGACGAGCGCGGCTTGTACGAGACCTTTACCCAGTCGAAGTTCCTCCAGGACTTCCGCACCCTGGCGGCGAAAAACACGCGCGGTTGCATTGTGCTGGAGCATCCGGACCTGCTCAAGCAGTTGGCGGAGAAACATGGCGCGCGCGACACGACGGTGCGCAACACGGCCTTTCCCGAGCTGGATGCGCTGGAATCCAGGCCCTCGCAGGATACCCCCGGCTACCAGGTGCCGGAAAAGAGCTGGGCGTATCGCCTGGCGAAGAAGTACTTCTTTAACGACTTTGGCGCCTACGCGCGGGTTACGGCGAATGACTAGTATTGCCTGCCCCGGCGGGTGACGGGCCGAATCGGGCAAGGGTCAGGACCTGCAGGCCAGGGCTCTTCGGGCAAACACGATGGGGTAAAGTTTCTCCGCATACCACAGGCTGGAGAAGTACAGGCCGATGGGGGTGGGGCGTCGCCACGCCTGTTGTTCGCATTGCTCCACCAGCCAGCCCGTGGCGTCATCGAGGGCCTGGGCGACCTGGGGGTCGCTTGCGGCGTGGGGGCTGAGGGCCTCTATGGTGACCCCGGTTTCCTCGATGGAGGAGGGGATGCCGCGCTGGCCTCCCCAGCCCTTATCGTCGTTCTGGTTGGCCAGGAGGAAGTGGATGCCTTTTTGCATGACACCGGGCTCGACGGAAAGACCGGCTGCCTCGAGGTGGGTGAGTCCGCATACCACGCGGGCGGTTCCGAACACGGGGTTGTTTTGGTTGGCCACGCGCTGGTTGCCGAACCACAAGGGGATCCAGGAGCCGTCCGTTTCCTGCGTCTTCCGCAGGAAGGCCAGGCCGCGCTCGATGGCGGGCCGGATGGCGATGTCGGTGTGCTTCCAGGTCTCCAGTGCCCGCAGGACGTGGGCGGTCAGGTCGGTGCAGCTCTTGTCGAAGGGGAGGGTTCCCCAGCCTTTGCAGAAGGTGGGGAAGCCGCCGTCGCGGTTCTGCATGTTGAGCAGCCATTGTATGGCGGGTGGAACGGACGCGTTTTCCTCGTCGGGGCTCAGGTTCAACCGGGCGAGGGCGAGAAGTGCTCCGGCAGTGTCGTCGACATCCGGCACCCCGCCGGAAAGGTGGGTCCAGGCCCAGCCTCCGGGCGCGGCATGGGTATAGGGGTGCACGGTCCTGTATTGTTGCGCGAGTAGCCATTGCCGGGTCCTGCCGTCGTCTTCCCCTGGGTCGCCGGCATTGACCGAGAGGGTGGTAACCCAGGTGGCGAGGTTGGTGTCGATGGGCCAGCTGCCATCGTCCCGGACGGTGTCGGTGAGGAAGGCACCACAGCGCTTTGCCACGGCCTGCTTCGCGAGCCCGATGGAGGCCAGGCTCATGAGGACGAAGCTGGTGAGCGGGGCGGCCTCGAGAAAGCCGCCGGAGTCCGGCTGGATGGAGCCCAGGATCCGCAGGGTTTTCCTGCGCGTGAGGGATCGCGCCGCGCGGGCGATGGGATTTCGGGAGGGGGCATGGTGATGCCGGGCCTGGCCGATGGCGATGAGGGCGGGGAGGGCGTAGCTGACCACGGGCAGGCCGAGCCACTTGAACAGGCCGTGGGGGAGGGTTGCCAGTTCAAAGGGAAGCGGGGTGATGTGTCGCCAGGCTTGCTTGCCCGGACCCAGGACGCCGCTCAGGGCGCAGTGGGTGAGGATGGGGACCGAGAAGGTGCGGTCTTTTCCGTAGTGGCTGAGCAGGGCCCGGGCGAGGGTACCCGGGGTGACTGCCTGCCCGGTGAAGGCCGCGATCCTTTCCTCGGCCCGGGTGCAGATCCCGGCGTAGGTGGACGCCTGGCCGGTTGCGTGCAGGGCCGCCCAGCAGAGTACGGTTGTACTGAGGTTGCTGGGGCTGTCGATGGTGTCGCCCCAGCCGCCATCGCGGTTGACGTGGTCGGTGATCCAGCGGATCCCGTGGTCAACCGGTTCCGAGAAGCGTTGTGCGTCGCTGATCGCCAGGGCGGTGACGGCGGTCGCGGTGGAGAGGGCACTGCTGGAGAGTTCGCCCTCCCAGAACCCCTGGTCGTTCCTGCGCGCGAGGTGTTCAGCTCGAAGCTCCCTGGCCACGGCCTCCAGTCGCCCCGGGTCGACGGCGGTCACAGGCTGAGGTGTCCCAGTGCAAGGAGGCCGTAGAAGGTGTATTCGCAGTCGAGGGTTTCTTCTTCCCAGTTCCCGTAGAAGGCGCCCTTGGTGGACCAGAGCGAGTCAATGAAGTCCAGGCAGGGTTCCTTCAGGTGCTCAAAGGATAGCTCCAGTGTTTCCAAGGCGTGGAGCGCGGTGGCGGTGGTGAGCAAGTCCGGGATGGGGGCGAAGGGCATGGCAAAGAAGCCCCCATCCTGGTGGCATTGCTCCAGGATCCACTTGCCGACCTCCTGGTCCACGGGGTGGTCGAGATGGCGCAGCAGGGTCACGGCGGCCGTGGTCGCCGGCGTGGTGCCGATCGGCAGCGCGGCCTCGTTGGCGTAGGCGCCGTCCTCGGTCCTGAGTGAAGCCAGGCACTCGACCATCGCCGCTGGATCGGGGAGCTCGGCACCCAGGTCCTGGTACGAACCCACGGCCAGGAAGCAGCCGTAGATCGTGCCCTGCTTCGCGTGCTTCTGGTCGGGGTGATAGCCGCCGTCCCGGGATCGGTATTGCTCGATTTCCTTTATTATGCGCCGGTTCCTGTCCTCGTCATGGGAAGCCAGGCAACCGTAGCAGCGGCCAAGGCAGGAGAGGTGGACAAAATCCAGCGTGTCCAGCTCGGAAAAGGTGTCCAGGTAGGGCGTGACGGAGTCGACGGGCAGGTCCTGTTGCAGGGCTTGCAGGCACAGGAGGGCGAACATCGTGTAGTACACGTCGCTCTTTCCATTCAGGTCGCTGAAGCCGCCATCCTGGTTTTGCTGGGCGCGCACAAAGTCGACGATGGAGGCGGTGGAATCACTCAACAAGTTCGGCGACAACCGGGCGACTTGCAGCATTTCCAGTCGTAAACTCATGGCAGAATGTTTCCGGGGTATCGTCGGTAAATATTTTCCCGATCACGCGGCGAAGCAGGCCCTTGATGGTGGCGTGTTCCAGCATGCGCAGGGAGCGTACGGCCTCTTCCTTGTAGGCCTCGAGCAGGTCGGAGGCTTTTTGCCGGGCATTGGTCGTTTCCAGGATTCTTCTTACATCGTCTTCGCACTCATCGAAGGTGCGTTCCTTGGACCAGAGCCCGGTCATGATGTCGCGATCCGTCCCCCGCGATTTTTCATAGGCCATGGCGAGCAGGAGGGATGGGCGCATATCCTGTGCGTCGTTCGAGTCCCCTTCGCCGAAGATATCCTCGAGGTCGTCGCGGATCTGGTAGGCGACCCCCAGGGCCTCGCTGTATTGCTGGATGGTGCGCATATCCATGTCGTCCGCCTCGGCAAAGGCCGCGCCGAGGTGCAGGGCGACCTCGAAGGCCGGGGCGGTTTTGCGGCGGAAGATGTCCAGCACCTTGGTGGTGGTCATGGGCTTGGGGTGTAAGCTCCATATGAGCTCTTCCCCTTGGCCGATGCTTAGTGTCCGGTGCCCGAGGGCGGCGATATGGAGCAGGTTGGCCTTGATGGCGGGGTCCACGGATGTTTCGGCGATCAGGCGGTAGCCTTCGCCCAGCAAGTAGTCGCCCACGTTGAGGGCCACCGGAACGTCATATTCCTCGTGGAGGGTTTTTTCCCCGTAGCGGATGGCGTCGCAATCCTCGATATCGTCGTGGATGAGGGAGGCCTTGTGAAAGCACTCGACCGCGACCGCGACCTTTTTCAAGTCGAGGGGGATCTCGGTGTCGGGGTTTTCCTGGTAGGCCTGCCAGGTACAGGCGGTGAGGAAGGGGCGCCAGCGTTTGCCGTCCCGGGCCAGCCAGTCGTAGGCTATTTTCCCGGTTGCATCGGTGATGGCATCACCGGCCAATGCCGCGAGGGCGGGGGGGGTGAACCACGAGGCGACCTCCTCGCGCAACTGGTTCAAGTCCATGCGATGCGTCCGGTCGTCACTGGTGAGGTGGATGACGTCCCAAAGCCAGTCGATATCGATGTTGGTGTCGGCACAGTCATCCTGCAGCAAGGGAATGGCGATGCCGGGCGCAGCGGCCGTCTCCATGTAGGGGAACACGCGTTCCAGCACATTCAGGCAGCTAACCCCGACCACGGCGTCGACCTGTCCGGTTTCAATGAGTTTCAACACGATGGGGGTCCCCTCGGCGATGAGCATGGCGTAGCCCAGGCGCTCGGCCTCTTCCTTCAGCTCGTGGATGGAGCATTTTCCGCATTGCTTGCACAGCAGCCCGAACTCATCAAAGGGAGCCGGGCATTCTTTCTCATGTCGCAGGCAGACGGGAATGAGCATGAGTCGGCGGTGAAAAGGGATGGTGGCGAGGATGTCCCGCCAGCTTTCATTGCTGATCAAGACCCCGCAAAAGTCGCGGTAGGCGGGGTCCAGGCCCATTTGTTCGATGACGTGATCGCCATGAACCTTGAGGTCGGCGAAGGGGACGGGGGGAACCAGTTTTTCCGTCTTTACGTAGTGCTGGACGAAGGCCTTGATCTGGTCCCGCTCGGCCTTGGTCTGCGGGATGGTTTTCTGGGGAGCCCGCTCGGGACGGAGCTGGATCGTCTTGGGAATCTTGATGGGCTCGAACTTCATGGGGACCATGTAAGGGCAAGAAAGGCGAAGATTCAACAGGAAAAAAGGCATGCGGGACGGTGTTCTGGCGGCGCGGGACCCGGGTCCTGTGCATCGTTTCCGATGGGGCGTTGATCTATTCGCGCTCTTCTGGCCGGATACTTTCGTTGCGCCAGTTGAGCGCGTCTTCTGCCGCGGCCTTGGCGTCTTTCGCCCGTTGCTGGATCTCGTCGACCGAGGGGAGTGACATGAGGACCTCGGTGGGGATGTCCATTTCTTTCTGTAACTTGGCCAGGCAGCGCTTTCGTTCCTGGAGCGCACGGTCTTCATCGCGTTCCTTGGAGAAGCGGTCCTTGGCCTGGTCGCTGCGCTTGCGGAGGGTGTCGTAAATGTTTCCCCCGAGCAGGGCGGAGACGTCGATCTTCATTTTTTCCCGTTCCAGGCCATCCTCGTCGACTTCCTCACCGTTGACAGGCCCGCTGCGGTACTTGGGAAACATGATGGCGGCCTCGGGACAGACGCGGGAACAGGCGGGGCAATTGGTTTTGCACTTGTCCTGGTTCTGGACCTGGATTTCCTTCTCGTCGGAGACCCCGTAGACCCCAAAGAGGCAGAAGCTGAGGCACTGCATGCAGTTGGTGCAGCGGTCGTAATCGATGACCGGGAACCAGGGTAGCCAATCCCCGCTTTTTCGCGTGTTGGTCTCGTCGCGAAAGGTTTCTATTTTCTCGACCAGTTGATCGTTGTCCATGCGGTCGAAGGCCTGGACGTGGAGGCAGACATCCTCGTGGGTCTCCAGTTCCGGGGCTTGACCATTTTCGAACTGTCCAAAAACAAAAAGACTGCTGGTGTCCGCGGGGACGGCGGAACCCTGCTCCCTGGCGCAGGTTACGTGAAAGCCTTTCTCGAGCAAGCGGGTGAGGACGGAGGCCCGTCGTTCCGTCTCGAGTGGCAGGCTTCCCGCCCCCTCGTAGAGGACGACGCGGAGGCTGGACTGTTCGAGGGCACTGGTCACGGGGTCACCTCGTCGAGCAAGGCTTCCGTGACGTCCTTGGCGGTTTCGGTCCGCATGTTGTGGACACGTATGCCTTCCTCGGGAAGGGCGACATCGGCGGCCTTGAAGAGCCACTCAACCGCCCGTGGGTAGCACGCGGCGATGCGCAGGCCAGGTGACGCGGCGAGTCGCTGCAGCGCGGGATCCTTGCTTGCGGACAGTTCACATAAGTCGGCGACGGCCTCAAAGGTAACGCCTGATGCAGCGAGGTTCTCCAGCACTTCCTGTTTTACCTCGGGCGACACGACCTTGGCGTAGGCACAGTGGCAATAGAGGATGCAGGGCTTG
>JAPYUI010000207.1 GCA_029936175.1 Kiritimatiellia bacterium | reverse complement strand
GAATCCACTTCACCTGCACCGTGAACAACGAAGTCCGCCAGCAGGGCTGCACCGCCAACCTACTCTTCCCCATCCCCCAGCTCATCGCAAGCCTCAGCACCATTTGGAAGCTCCAGCCCGGCGATTGCATTTACACGGGGACCCCAGCTGGGGTAGCTCGTCTCCAGCCCGGCGACCGTATCCAGCTCAGCAGCCCCCAGCTGCCTGGTGCCCATTGGAATATTGGTTAAACGCAGAGCGAATTGGACGCCCGAGGCGCTTGAGCCCGCGATGTACACCTCGAGCCGAAAGGCCCGAAGTCTGGTGCGGAATAGCTGCGAAAGAAGCGGTTTACAAACAGCTTGGGATTACCCAGGTCTTTATTTCGCCATCAGGTGCGCGATAAAGATGAACACACCGGCTATGAGAAGGCAGACACCGCCTTTTTTCAACAGGCTGGCAGCTTTCTGGTTTTCTTCCAGGCTGAGATCGGTCTTGGTAAATACTTGCGGCTTAACCAGTATCAGGATCCCCACCGCAAACGGTAAGATGGCATCAATGAACTCTACCAGTATTTTCATGCGCCCGATTAAACGGCACCGAGTCTACGTGCGCAAGTATTCCAATCGCCCTGGACGATCTTTCCCTACATTCCGGTCGGTCCCATCCACGCTGGTGAACAGGCCTCCCGGGAAAGATGATCAAAACAAGGCACGAATCAGCTGGCACATTTGACGCAGCAATCACTCTCGGGCATATATTCCAACCGTGCGGCGCCAATGGGATTACCGCAACGGACACAAAGGCCCCAGCGTGTACCGTCAAGTCGCTGCAGGGATTCCTCCAGTTGTACCAAGCGCTTACGAGCCAACCGCAAGGCGGCTTCACTGACCGCCTTGTCATTGAGGCCCTCCATGCGGGTCAAGCGACCAAGGGCCCGATCGGGTGCAATGGGCTGGCTCGCCACCTCCAGGGTTTCCACATCCTGTCGCACCCGCACAAGCTCTTCCTGCATCCGGGTTCTCAATCTCAACTTTTCGGCATCATCCATTACTAATACTGCTTGGAGAGCTTAACGCTCTTCCGCATGAAGGCGGGAAAATCCAAATCCTCTCCGTCGTGAATGGTCGGGGCCACGTTCTTGAACTTGCCTTTCCCTCCCGTGGTCTCCAGTTCAATTTCGGCCTGGACCATCGTCGCCTTGGCGCTATCCGCAGCTTTCCCATCGCCGCTTTCCCCGGCCTCATCCAGGGGCAGCGGTCCAGCCGGCATCCAGCTCTCGCTGCTGATGAGGGTGACCTCCAACTCAGTGGTCTTGGAAGGATCGATAGCCACACCCACCTGGTATTTGGCATTCACATGCGCCATGCCACCAATGTTTCGCACCACCTCATTCACGACGGTCAGGGGCAGCCCGGCACCACCACGAATCCCGATAATCAGGCCCTTGGCCTTGGATAAGACCGCACCATGATCCAGCAGGGGGGATGCGAGTAACTGCTCCACGACCCTCGCCGCGGCCTCCGATCCTTCGGCCGACGCATGCACCATGCTGCAGGTACCATCACTGTGCTGAACCAGCGATTTCAAATCGCCAAAGTCGAGGCTGAGCAAGCCCTTCCCGCGGAGCAACTCATACAGCGCGATTACGGTTCCGATCAGGAAATGATTGGCGGTCTGTATGCCGAGATCGAGGTCTTTTCGACCCTCCATCAAACAAAAAAGGCGTTCGTTGGGAAAATACACCACGGCATCGGCGTGCTCGCGGAGGGTCGCGAGACCGATCTCGGCCTTCCGTCGGCGATCCTCCATCTCAAACTTAAACGGACTGACCGCAACGCAGACCGTGAAACACTTCACGTCCCGGGCGAGGCGAGCCATGACCGGGGTGGCCCCCGAGCCGGTACCGCCACCCAGGCCCGTGATGAACAGCACCAGGTCGTACCCGTGAAACAAATCGCGCAACAGGGCCTCGTCCTGCTCGGCACAGATCCGTCCCAGTTTCAGGTCTCCCCCCGTGCCGGCCCCTTCGACCACCGTTGCGCCCAACTGCAGGACCCGATCCACCCCGGCGTCGGCCAGTGCCTGGCGCGAGGTATGAATGGCGACGGTATCCGGCAAGACGTAACCGTTCTCCTGCGCCTCGCTGAGAATTCGACAGCCGGCACGGCCTACGCCAGCCACCAGCATGTTGAATTCCGCAAGCGGATCGAGATCCTGGATATCACTGAACATCCATCAACCTTTGAAAATCCGCCTGATCCATCCGCCAGGAGGCTCTCGCGGAGGGTTGCGCAGACCATAACGAAGCATTCCCAGCCCGACCGCATATTGCGTGCCCTCGGCAACCTGGGTGATCCCGGACACGTTGTGCGGCTTGCCCAGGTTGCACGGAAGATCAAAAGCCTGCTCGGCCACGCCGGCCAGTCCGTGCATACCGGCACCGCCTCCGGTGAGGATAACCCCGGCACTCAGCTTGTGCTTAAGCACCGAGCGGTCAATCTGCTCTTTCACCAGTTCGAGAAGCTCCTCGACCCGGTACTGAATAATGGTATTCAAATCGTGCAGGCAGATCTGCTTCCCCTCGTACCCACTTTCGGAAGGAATATCGATCATCTGGCCGCGATGTCCATGCTGGGCCTTGGCGCTCCCCATCTCCACCTTGAGCTTTTCCGCCCGGGTGGTCGGAATTTTCAATCCGAGGGCAATGTCGTTCGTAATATGATCACCACCCACGGCAATGGAGCCGGCATGGGTGATCGCCTTGTTCGCATAGACAATGTAGTCGGTGGTCCCGCCGCCGATATCGATGACAATCGCCCCACCCTCCTTCTGGACACTGGTCAAGACAGCCAGGGCCGAGCAAAGCCCACCGAACGCGGCGTCCTCCACGTCGAGATGGGCTTCTTCCACCACGCGAATGGTATTCCGAATCCGGTTGTGGATGCCATGCAGCAAAAGCATGTCAAGCGAGAGCCGAGCGCCCTCCATACCTTCCGGGTTGACCACCCCAGCCTGATCATCAACGTAAAAATGCTGGCATATACTATGGAGGATCTGCCGGTTCATGGAGATGTTGATCGCGCGCGCGTTATTCATCACATCATCGATTTCCTCCCGGGTGATCACCTTGTCATCGTTCACGACGAGCACCTGCCCACGATTATTGACGCTTTCGATGTGTCCCCCACTGAAAACCACGTGCCCGGAGAAGATCTCAATTTGCGCGGATTCCTCAGCTTGCCTGATCGCCAGTTTCAGGCAGGCGAGTGCGTTATCCAGGTCCACGATTTCACCCTTTCGCACACCGGAACTTTCTACTTCCCCGAGACCGGTGACAAACAACTGGTTGTCGGGCCGATGCTCCCCGACCAGAACACGAACCATGTGCGTCCCGATCTCCACGGAGGCTATGGGCAAACTCTGCATCAAGGTCTAGAGATACGTGACGATAGGATTGTCGATGGACGGCACAAAATCGATGAGCTGGATCACCCGGCCGACTTCGCGCGCTTTCGCCAAGCCGGCTACCGCGTGCTCCAGGCCGGATTTGATCTGGTCGCGGGGCAGCTTGAGCCGGGTGCCATTCTGCAGGCGGATGTCGAGATATTCCGGCGAGCCCACGATGATGCTCTGGATTTCCATGTAGCGGTCCAGCCGTTGATCAAGGTAGATAGAAAGGGCTACAAGGGCGTCCCTGGAACGGCCATTGCCAATCGAGTCACCCAGGCCCGCGGAAGCCGCGGCCGTATCACCCAGAATGAACGGTAAATGCTTTGCATCGAAGGCTTTTCCGATGATCACCCCATCGACATCCAGGAGCCGGTTTATTCGATTCGATGCCCGGCCCAAACGGGCGATCGGCACCCGCTCTTTGACCTCGATATACAGGCGGTCCGGAAGCTGACGACGGACACGCGCGGTCTTGATAATCGGCTCCTTCTCCAGGCGATCACGGACCTCTGACAATTTAAAGCCAAACAGGTTCTCGCCGGGTTTCAGCTGGGCAAAATGCAGGAGTTGGTCGGATTTCAGCACGCCATCTGAACGCGTCTCGATATGGGCCATGCTGTATTCGAGATTATTGGAAAAAAGCGAGCGACCCATGGTTCGGCCGCCGAGAATGAGACCATAAACGATCAGGGCAGTGAGCCCGACCACGGCCAGCAGGCCGAGCACGAAACGAAGCGTGGGGTCGACACCCACTGCGGAGGCCTTGGAATCCACAAAGAGGACCGCTCCCCTGGATCGCCCACCCCGTGCACGCCGCCTCGGCTTCCTCTTTTTCCTTAAAAACAATGGTGCGCGGTTAAACCTCATACATACAATCTATCAGATTCGTTTTAGAACAGAATTCAGTGACTAAGGCAAACCTATGTCAGGAAGAAGGACGGTGCAAGCTGTGTTTGATCCACCACGGCATTTTATGCATCGGCGAGCGACTGGTCGCTAATCGACAGACGCCTGTTCCATGATCTGCGCGCAAAGAGAGGGAAAATCGATACCGTGGGCAGCGGCAGCCTTGGGCAACAGGCTCGTGGTCGTAAACCCGGGGATGGTATTGACCTCAAGTATGTATAAGGCACCGGCTTCGTCCAGGCGAAAATCCACGCGCCCGAGGTCACGCCCCCCCATTAACTGGAAAGCCTGGAGGGCCAGGTCCTGTACGCGAAGGGTCAAATCAGGTGGGAGCGGAGCCGGCACGAGGTAGGTCGTATCGCCACGCGTGTACTTGGCTTCGTAGTCGTAATGCCCCCCAAGCGGCTGGATTTCAACCAACGGCAAGGCGCTTGAGCCCAGAATTCCCGCAGTCAGCTCCTGGCCTGCTATGTATTTCTCGACCAGGATGCGCTCGTCATAGCGCCAGGCATCTTCCATCGCAAAGGCGAGCTCGTCCGCTTTCAAAACGATATGCAAACCGATGGACGAGCCCTGTCGGGGCGCTTTAACCACCACGGGCGGAGCCAAAGAGGGCGTCCCACCCCTTTCGAGCACCTCGTAGGCCGCCGTGGGCAAAGCAGCCTCCACCAGGCGTTCCTTGGTGGCAATTTTGTCGAAAGATACGGGCATCGCCGCAGCTTTTGTACCGGTGTAGGGGATTCCGCGGGACTCCAGCAGGGCCTGGACCCCCCCATCCTCCCCAAAGGCACCATGGATCGCGACGAAGACGGCCTCAGTATCGGCGGGGAGTCCATCGATATCCGCCCGGCAATCGACGCCGCTCACCTCGTAGCCCGCGCGCGACAGGCCTTCCACAATCGCCTGGCCGGATTTCAGGGATATCCCGCGTTCCTCGGAAGGCCCCCCCATGAGGACCGCCACGTGCTTGAATCTTGCCATGTCGGGGTTATAGCGGATTTCCCGCGAGGGAAAAGCCGAAAGGCGGGAGGACATGGGTCGAGTTGGCCACCAGGGGCAGAAGCGCAGGCCGCGGGTACCGGAGTAGCGATTAGGTACTGAGGGCCTTTTCGATCCGACTGACCTGGGCGGCCAGTTTCCTGTCATCCTTTAGCACCTGCTGAATGCGCTTCATCTGCACGCTCACCGCAGCACCGGTATTCAGCTTCAGGACCTTCGCGATCTCATCCTGCGAAAGATTCCCGAAACGGTAAAGAATATATGATGCAATCGGCCGATACATCACCCGCCTGCGTTGCTCGAAAAATACCTGCCTGTCGACGTCCAATTCCCTCGCCAGTACCTGGAGAATCTTCGTCGCCGACAAGCCTTTTTTTCGATGCCCATACACCTGGAAATGCGCAGGCTTCCTCCCCTTGACAAAGGACGTGTGCTGTTGTTTCAGCTTTGCGATGAAGGCATCACTTCCCAGGGCGATTGGAGAGGCCTTCATGAGCTGCGCAAAGGCCTTGTCCGAGGCACCCAGGCACGCTTCACAATAGGCCTTGTAGGCCCTGGCGCGCGCAGCAAGCGGCTCTTTAAGCGCGGACTGGATCCCGCGCGTATCAATCATGGCAAGAGGCTTACCCTGCCCGATATGCGTGCGATAGCTCGACCACTTATAAGCCGTCAACCATTTGCGGCGGCCCGCCTTGTCCAAGCGGCGGACGGTACTCGTCTGGATCGCGCGCACGTGCACGCTACGCGTCAGGGGCAAGAGACACCGGGGGGCTTCAACCACCTTTGAACGAAAGCGATCACGCACCAGTGGACCTTCAAAGCGATACTTCTGGTGGTGGTACCGCGCGTAACCGGTCTGCAACCCCTGCAAGAAAAGGCTCAGGTTGGCCCGCGGGGTCTGCACCACCAATTCCGCGTCTCTTTTCAACAGGCAGAAGGCGTAAACAACGACCTCGTGTTTTTTTGCAGCATCCGCAAGCATCGATATAAATCGTGCATAATCCTTCTCATCTCGAAAGGCGCGCGCATCGGAACTGAAGCGAATCTGCACATGATAACATGCCCCGGGAAATTGAATGCGGTACGGTCTGGCCATGTTAATCTCAGGGTGCTCTGTCCATTAATGTCCACCTGCGTCTCACGCCGAATCCCCCTGACTGGCAAGCTCTTTCAAGCCCTTCAGGTCCAGCTTTCCCGTTCCCAATAATGGCAGTTCCCCGACCGCCAGGTAATGCGAAGGCTTCCACAGATTGGGTAAGGACGATTCTTTCATGATTTGCTTCAGGCGTGCTTCATCCGTGATGGTATCCACATAAACCAGGACGAGTCGCTCCCCTCTTTTATCATCCGGAACAGCGGTGACCGCGACGGCGGTTTCGGCCGCTCCCAGTGCAGTTTGTACCTCTTCTTCAATCGCATGGTGCGGCACCATTTCACCGGCAATTTTGCTGAAGCGAGCGAGTCGGTCGGTAATTCGAACGAAGCCATCTTTCTGGAGAACCGCGATATCACCGGTGGTATACCAACCGTCCTTTAACACCTCTGCCGTTTTCTCCGGCTGGCCGAGGTAACCCAGCATAACATTCGGTCCTTTAACCAGTAACAACCCTGCGGTGTCCGGCGGGAGTTCTTCGAGGGTATCAGGATCAACGACACGAAA
>JAPYUI010000435.1 GCA_029936175.1 Kiritimatiellia bacterium | reverse complement strand
ACCAGATACGCTCGGAATACCTCTATTCCTGCAAGACCGCGGCCAACAGCAACGATCTGCGCGGCAAGATCCTCCGCTTACGACCCACCAAGGAAGGCGGGTACGAAATCCCGAAGGGCAACTTGTTTCCCCCGGGCACACCGAAAACACTTCCCGAAATCTATATCATGGGACTGCGCAATCCGTTTCGCATCCACGTCGACCAAAAAACCGGTTGGTTGCTCTGGGGAGAGAATGGTCCACCCAATAACTGGGCGCCTGGAACCACGCTTGACAAAAAGACCATCCCCCTGGGTTACGACGAGTTCAACCTGGCCAAGGGCCCGGGCTTCCATGGCTACCCCTTGGTCATTGCGGACCAGCAACCCTTCACCCACTACGATCATGAGACCGAGAAGGGCGGGCCGGTCATCGACCCCAAGGCCCCGCTCAATTTACATAAGGGAAACGCTGGGATTCGTGAACTGCCACCCGCTCAACCACCTCTCATTTGGTACGAGGGGACCCAGGAGGAATTCCCCGAGCTGGGCCGCGGTGGCGAGTCGGCCATTGCAGGCCCGATCTTTCGCAAGAATGATGCTTATTCCAAGAAGCTCGGCCTGCCCGACCGCTTCGACGGATGCTGGTTAATTGGAGAGTACTCCAGGGGCTGGGTCAAGGCCGTGAAACTGGATACCCAAGGCGAGATCGAGGAGATTCGCCCGGTGCTGCCCACCTTGCGCCTCGGCAAGCCCACCAACCTCAAGATCGGACCCAAGGGACGCCTGCACGTGCTCTATTACACTAAGGACAACAAGGGAACGCTCGTGCGACTCGAGAACAAGGGAGCGGTTCCCGGAACCATTGCCTATACCTTGGCCATGGGCCTGGAATCTCCCCCCAAGAAACTGAAGAAGTCCAAGGAGGCCTGGAGGGGATACCAATTGATGAGCAAGAGCGACTGCCTGAACTGCCACCAGTGGACACGTTCTTTCGTGGCTCCGCCTTACTTTCAAATCGCCGAACGCTACCAGGCGGATCCGGCCGCTGCCGAAACCTTGATCCAGAAGGTGCTCAAGGGCGGCGGCGGTGTATGGGGGGAAATCCCCATGCTGCCACATCCTCAGCACAGTGCGGAGGAAGCCCGGGCGATGGTCGAAACGATCCTTTACCTCAATCAGTTGAAGGGTAATTGAAGCATTCCTCCTGAAAAGCGTGAGCGATGCTAGGGGCCTTTGACGTCCGGCAGGGTGAATCGCGACTTGATGGCCATTCGTTTGCCCATCCGCTGAGAATCTCGGGCGGCGTTGATGATTTCAATCACATGCAGGGCGTGTTTCGCTGAGACCTCCGGCTGTTTGCCCGTGGCCAGACATTCGGCTACGTGCGAGGCACCCTGCTCCCAAAGGTAGCCCTCCCGATCGATAGCATGGCGCCCCATCTTATTGCCCTGGGCACGCAACGCCAAATCGACGCCGTGGGGAGCCCAATCG
>JAPYUI010000206.1 GCA_029936175.1 Kiritimatiellia bacterium | reverse complement strand
GCCCCGCCGGTACGGATGCCGATAAACCGGATCCCCTCAGCGACCTCGACCGGGTAAAGTTCGACCCCGGCTTCAGCCCGGAGTCCGTCAACCCAGTGGTACTTGATGACCACGTCCTCATCGGTCGTCTTAACCGTCAACCGGTTAATCCCGGAGTGCACGCTCCCCGTCCCCTTGAAAAAACGATCCTTGTCGTCGTGGACAACCTCAAACACGTGAAAGGTGCGTGCGGTTCCGAAGGTAAACACGGGGATGAACATCTCCGGCGTCCGGCGGTAAAATTTCAGCTCGCGTTCATCGTAGGCGACCACGTGGCTGACCCCGAAGAGCTGCAACCACTCGTAGGTGCCGAGGGTGGTGTTCCGCCAGGGCGTGGGCGGATAGGTGTAGTTCACCAGCTTCTCGGAGAAACTGTAGAAGTCCACCGCCATCATTTCCTTGCCGGCGAGCACCGGCAACAGGGCCACGTGTCCGCCGCTGTACGCGTGGCGCGTGGGCCCGGCAAAGAGCAGGCGACCCTGGTCCGGCACGTGTTCCCGGGCCCACTCGGTAAAGGTGGCGAGGTAGGGCCTGGCATCCCGAAATTTCTCAAGGCGTTCCCCGGAGTAGAAAGAGGGCATATTCAGCGCGCCGAGCAGGAGGAGCATGAGGACCATCCCCTGCAGGGCCGCCGCGGGCTTGGCCTGCTCGCGGAACAGGCGGTCGATCCAGCACCCCGCCGGAAGGGCCGCCACCAGGAACAGGGGCACCGCGGTCCGCTTGAGCTCGGACGCGGGAAACACTTGGCCGATGAAACCGATCTCCAGCAGGAAACCGAGAATGATCGTGCCGAAGAAGAGCCGGAACCCGGCGGGTCGGCGGAGAAAGAACACCCCGAGGACGCCGAGAAAGAGGATCAGCGGATTCCCGTTGCGCAATCGCTCCATCAGCTGCCCCCAACCCTCAACCACCACGCCCTGCCAGGTGATGACCGTATCGGATGTCGCCATAAGCTGGACCGCAGCCGTGTGGTTGAACACCGCGTTCACCACCGGGAGCATGAGGAGGGTGATACAGACCACACAGATCCCCAGGTATAGGAGCTTCCCCCTGTCCAGGCGTCTCCAGGAGAGCATGACCGCGACCGCCACGGGCACGCCCATCAGGATGGAGGCGGGCCAGGCCAGGAAGGCCGCCGAGCTGAGCACGAGCAGGACGCCGGTCCACCATTCGCGCTTGTCCAGCCAGAGCAGCCGGTACAGGCAGGCGGAAGCCAGCAGCAGGAAGGGGATCGCGAAACTGAAGCCAATCGTCCCGTAGTGCAGCATCCAGAGCATGAAGTAGCGGGTCGATGCAAAGACGAGGATCGCGCTGGCCCAACCCGCGGTCCAGGAGCCCCCGACCAGGCGAACCGCGGCCAAGCCAAACAGGGGGACGACGATGCAGAAGTGGAAAAACAGGATCGGGGTGTAGACCTGGCTGACATCACCGAAGGCCCAGAAAGGCCAGTACAGGATCCCGGGGACCAGGCAGCCGGAAACCACCATGTAGGCGGTGGAGCTTCCGCCGTTCCAGGCCGGATCGTAGTAGAGGATCTGCGGGAAGGTCTGGCCGAAAATCCAGAAGCGCTGCATGAAGGAGGGGTGATCATCGCGGTAAATCGGCGCGCCGTTCGTCGCGGTAAACAGGGCGTCCCCGGCCAGGCAGACCGCCACCAGGAGGATCACCGGCAGGGTCCATTTCCACCAGGGGGTTCTGCGATAGAGGAAAAGCGGCGTGAGCACGAGCAGGCCTTTGGAAAGGAGCTCCAGGGTGTCCCGGTACTTGCGCAACTTGGCGGACCGGTCATCGTGCTGCGCGAAGAAATAATAGAAATCCTGCGCGGCCGAGGAGTAGAGATAAAGCAGGAGAACGCCCAGCATGATCGAGAGCACTTGCAGGCTGCGAAGATCCGTGGCTTCGCCCGGGTGCCTGCGCCGGAGCCAGAAAACCAGGCCGGCGACCGGGACCAGCGGGAACAGGTACTTCAGCCAGCCGGTGACGATCCATGCGCCACCGGTCTGGAGAACCGCGAACAGGACGGCGCACAGGCCCGCCAGGAGGGCGATCTGCATCCTGGAACCCGGTCCGGTCATTTGTGGTTTATTCGTTGCATGAACAGGTCGGATCGAACATGATCTGCATGGAATAGCAATGCAAGGCATTTGCCCATGGAGTGCATGCTTGCAGGCAGGCGTACTCCGCATAGCCAGGAACGAAACCCATGCAGGATCAACGAAACCACCGCATGCTAAA
Source organism: Kiritimatiellia bacterium (assembly GCA_029936175.1). Taxonomy (GTDB): domain Bacteria; phylum Verrucomicrobiota; class Kiritimatiellia; order SS1-B-03-39; family UBA6053; genus JAPYUI01. Next base: position 4,740 of record JAPYUI010000206.1, on the reverse strand, counting down.
GACGGCCGGCCTGAGCTTCCTGCTCACCCTGATCGTATGGGTCGCCTTCACCTGGCCCCTGCCACGGCACATGGGCGAGGGCATCCCCTTCTCCTCCCAGAACCTGGAAAAGGATCACCTGCGGACCATGTTTCAAGGCGACCACCTGCAGTTGATGTACCACTTCCAGCTCTTCCGGGACTTTCTCTCCGGGGACACCCCCTGGTTTCACAACCTGTACGAGTTCAACACCGGGGATGACGCGGCCACGAAGCGAATCCGCGCCTACTTCTTTCCCTTCTCGTTTGTCTTCGCCGTCATCAGCTGGGTCAGTACCGACGCCCTCGCCTGGAACCTGTGCGGCCTGCTCAGCCTCTGGCTCACCACCTGGTTCACCGTCCTGCTCGTTCGCGTCTTCGTCGACCACCCGCTCATCCCCTACGCCGCGGGGGTCATCGCGATCTGCCTGCCCTGGCGCTGGGTGAATCTAATGGGAGGCAGTCCGATGGGTTTCGCCATGTGCTGGATACCCGCGTTCTGGCTGGGCACCACCCTGCTCATGCGGGACAAATCCTGGAAAGGGGGCATGCTCTGCGGCCTGGCCTCGCTGTTCATGTCCTTCGGGGATTTCCAGACCTACTATTTCAGCCTGCTCTCCTTCCCGGCCTGGAAACTGTTGACGGTGATTCGTTTTGATTGCCTGCGTGGGTGGAAAAGCATGATCAAGCCAGGCATCCCCGGCATCGTGCTGATCCTGCTCGGCCTGGCTCACGCCCTCTACGCAAAAAAAGGCCATGCCAACAGCACCCTGGACACGGGTCGCACCCTGGACGAGGTAACCAACTGCTCCCCGGAATGGTTCAACTTTTTTACCTGGCAGGGGCTCGGCCTGGAGGCACACCCCTTCCTGGGCTATACCCTCGTCGCCCTCCTGCTCGCCTCCCTCGTGCTCATTGCCCGGAAATGGAAAGGGCGGGAACGCCTCATCGGTTTGGGCGTATTCGCAGGTATCGGGCGGGAATGCCTCTTCGGTTTGGGCGTATTCGCAGGTATCGGTATGGTACTCGCCTTCGGCCTGGGCATGAACGGCCCCCTGGAAGGCCACCTGATCACCGGCCTCCGGAAAGTCATTCCCGCCTACGACAAAATCAGGCAACCCTTGAAGATCTGGTGTCTCCTGCCGACCCTGCTGGCCCTGGCCTCGGCCCTCGGCCTGAGCCTGCTCCTTGCGTACAGGAATGTATTCGTGACCCGACGATCCACCGGCTTCATTATCGGTATTACGACGGTCCTGGTGGTCGAAAACATGTGCCAGGTTCGCACAACGATCTGCCTGCTCGCTCCCGGGAACAAGGCCTATGCTGCCGTCGCCGGTGGGCAGGCGCAGCCCCGGGCCCTCGCGATCCCCCTCTGGCCGGGGGACTCCGACTGGAGCTCGCTCTACGAGTATTATGGCATGAAGTACCGCGTCCGGATGCTCAACGGGTACAGCCCGGTGGTCAAGAAGGCCTACGTGAACGGTGTTTTCAAGGCCTATGAAAGTATCAACCAGGGCGTGCTGAGCCCGAAACAGGTACGCGGCCTGCGCAAAATGGGCATCCAGTACCTGATCCTGCACGAGAATGCCTTCCCCGAGAATGTCAGCCCCTGGCCGGTCGAGCAGACCCTGCAGCGATTCCGCGCCCACCCGCAACTGGAACCCATAGTCCAGGATGGCCCGGTCCACGCCTTTCGGCTTCGCCCGGAACCGGGACCCCAACCGCCACCGCCTCCCGATATCTTGCGTTTCCCTGCGCGGCGCTATGAAGCCGAGGGTATGCAGGCCCCGGGGGGGCAGGTGGAAGTGATTGAAGACCCCGCCGCGAGTAACGGAGAGGCCCTCTTCATCCACGAGGCGGGCATCACCGTGCAAAGCGTACGGCCGACCTTGATCCACAACGGAGCCACCGGTTGGTACCGGGCCAGGACCAACCGGGAAGCACCCTATACCTGGCGAGCATTTACCCCGCTTTTCCCCGCTCCAAACATGGCCTTCTTTCAATACCTGCCCGCCCCGGGGGAGGTCATCGATTTCATCCTGTATGGCTCCCTGCTCGGGCAGCTCCCGCAAAGCATGCCCGCCGCAAGCTTCTTCCACGGCGGCTATTCGAACCCGAAAGGCGAGGTCTTCCTCCGGCCCCGGCACGATCACGGGGTACCGTACTACGGCTACCTGGTTCCACAGAACCCGGTAACCCGTACCTTGACCGTCTATTATCGGGCACCCGGGGCCCCACCGGGAGCCCGGCTGGGTCACTTTACCGTCTCACCGGATGTGTTAGCCCCGGCTCCGCTGATCAACCAGCCGGGCCAGGCCCGGGTCCTCACCCTCGTCTTTCCCGACAATCGGCCGACTACGTTTGAGTTCCATTATGACGGGACTTATCCTGTCACCCTGGAGCGGATTACGCTAGAGTAAGCCTGTCATGAGAAAAGCTGTATACGCTGGAAGCTTTGACCCGCCGACCAACGGGCACGTGTGGATGATCGAGGAGGGCTTGAAACTCTTCGACGACCTGACTATCGCCATCGGGATTAACCCGGGCAAAACCTACACCTTCAGCGTCGAGGAACGCATCGCGTTGTTAAAGGCCTCGTTGCCATCGAACGAGCACCTGCAGATTGCCGATTTCGAGAATCGCTTCCTCGTCGATTACGCCCAGGGGATCGGTGCACAATATATCCTGCGCGGCATCCGCTCGGAAAACGATTACGAGTACGAGCGCGTGATGCGGAACATCAACGCGGATATCAACAGCAACATCACCACGATTTTCCTCATGCCCCCCCGCGAGATCGCCGAGCTGAGCTCCAGCATGGTCGAGGGCCTGGTCGGCCCCGAGGGGTGGGAGGCGCACGTGGAGGAATACGTGCCCGGGCCCGTCTTCACGGCCCTGCAGGCCAAGCACGGTTAAGCGCCGCGTGGGGTCATGTCCACCGGAAGATACCCAACACGGCCATAATCACGGCGTAGATTAAGACCACCCCGGTCAACTTGGGCAAATGCCAGAAGCCCGCGGCGAGGACAAAGGCGACCGCCAGCAGGGCCTGCGGGAAAAAATACCAGGCGGGATCCCCGCCGAGCATGCTCATGCGCTGGTAGATCATGGAACCGAGCATAAAGGTGGCCAGGGCATAGCTCAGCCAAGCCAGGGCGTGAAAAACCGTAATCCAGCGCGCATGGGTCTGCGCATGGCGGTACACCACGCCTTTGTCCGCGAAGACGCCGAGGCCCAGGGTCGCCAGGGCGAGAACGATGCTCATCGCCGGGTATTCACGGCCAAAGAAGTCCGGCCGGGCCTGGAGAAAATACAGGCTGTGCATCATGAGGACCTGTGCGATGGCCAGGATGGTCAGCCCGGCACTTTTCAGGCAGACCGCCGCGACGCCGAGGAACAGGGCACTCGCGAGCAGGCACCAGCCCGCGAGCGGATCGGCGGGATAATGCTTCAGGATCGCCACCGCCCAGGCCAGGCCCAGCAGGACAGCCAGGCCGAAGGGCAACGTGCTTGCCCGGGCCAGGCCCATCGGGTCGTTCCACACCTGCGCTTTTCCGTGCGCCACCCGTGCGGATTCCAGGGTCCAGGTCGCCAGCAGGAAAAGGACCAGCCACCATCCCAGCCAGGCAAAACGAAACCCGGGCACCTGGCTGAGGGTCGCGATCCACCCGGTCAACAAGGCCGCATGGAGTAGGCCGGCCAGGATATAGGGCCATCGCTTCTCGGCCCCGCCCTTGCGGACGAGCAGCAGACCGCCCAGTGCGAGCAGGCTGGCCAGGTAGCGGGCGGGCAACTCCATGCCCGCCAGGGCCTGCACGCGAAGGACGGGGAAAAGCACCGCGACGAGCAGCGCGTGTACGAACAATCCCGCCACCAGGCTTCTCCGGTCGTGGCGGTGCAGGACGACCAGCAGCATCAACGCCGCCAGGATAAACACGATCTCGGGCATGGGAGCATTCGATCAGGCATGCTTCGTGCGCGCAACAAGCAAAATCATTTCGAAAGGAACGGAATCCCTACTCCCGGAAACCCTGCCCCGTCCAGGTAAAGCATTTTTCCGCCTGTACCACCCGCTTTCTACGGAACCTGCACAGGAGAACCGGGTAGATGCAACGCCACGTGCTTCCCCATAAATAACATCGCCAAGGCAGCCGATATCGTGCACGATTCTGATCGACCATCGCCCGGAGAACGACCGCGGTTCCGTGGAAGGTTTTCTCCCTGTATATAACGGATTAGTTAAAAAGGTGAATACCATGAATGACCAACCTGTTTCCTCCCGGCTTTCCCGTCGAAAATTCATCGGGACGACCGCGGTTTCCGCGACCCTGGGGTTCCCCGCGATCACGCGTTGCAAATCCCCTAACGGCAAGCTCGGTATCGGCCTCATCGGGGTCGGCGGCCGCGGGCGAAGCCATGTCAGTGCCTGCAAAAACGAGGATATCGTCGCACTGTGTGACGTGAATGCCAACAGCCTCAAGGGCGCCTTGAAAACCGCGCCCAAGGCCCGTACCTACAAGGACCTGCGCGAATTTTTCGGCAAACTCGACGACATCGACGCGGTGGTGGTCGCCACGACCGAACACACCCACGCCTTCGCCACCCTGCCGGCCCTGCAGGCCGGGAAGCACGTCTACTGCGAGAAGCCGCTCACCCGCGACGTCCACGAGTGCCGCATCATTACCGAGGCCGCGGCGAAGGCGGACGTACAAACCCAGATGGG
>JAPYUI010000434.1 GCA_029936175.1 Kiritimatiellia bacterium | reverse complement strand
GGCATCCGTTTTACCAACTGCTTCTCCAACCCAATCTGTACCCCCTCGAGGGCGAAGATCATGACCGGGCAATACAACGTCCGGAACTACGTCCAGTTCGGCCTGCTCGATCGTGGGCAAACCACTTTCGGGCACCAACTGAAGGCGGCCGGGTATGCCACCTGCATCGCCGGCAAGTGGCAGTTGGGCAAGCAGGCGGATGCCCCGCAACACTTCGGCTTTGAGCAATCCTGCCTCTGGCAGCATACGCGCAGCGGGCGGTCGAAGGGGGACGGCAAGACCATCGACCGGCGTTTCGTTAACCCGATGCTGGAATTCAACGGCAAGGAAAAGGACTTCACCGGCGGGGAATACGGGCCGCAGGTCTGCACCGACTTCATCTGCGACTTCATCGACAAGAACCGGAAAAAACCCTTTCTGGTTTATTACCCCATGATCCTCACGCACTGCCCCTTCGACCCGACGCCGGATTCCACCGACTGGGATCCGAAGCGGCTCGGCTCCACCAGCTACAAGGGCGACCGCAACGACCCGCAACGGCATTTTCGTGACATGGTCGCCTATGCCGACAAGGCCGTCGGGCAGATTGTGGCGCAGCTTGAGAAATCCGGCGTCCGTGAAAATACCCTGTTGATTTTCACCGGCGACAACGGCACCGACAAGCCGATCGTCACCCCGTGGAACGGCACCAAGGTCGTGGGCGGCAAGGGCAGCATGACCGACGCGGGGACGCGCGTGCCGATGATTGCCAGTTGGCCGGCCGGCATTAAGCAGCCCGGGCGGATCGCCGACGACCTGGTCGAGTTCTGTGACGTGATGCCAACCCTCTGCGAGGTCACGGGCGCCGACCTGCCGCAGAACGATCCCGGCGACGGGTCCAGTATCCTTCCGGTGCTCCAGGACAACGCGAGCGCCCGCAAGAAGCACCAGATCTACATCTGGTACCGTGGCCAGGTCATGGTTCGCAACAAGACCTATTCCCTCGTGGCCAAAACCGACGGCAGCAACGCCAGCCTGACGCGCTACGCCGGGCCGTTTGACGGCGAGAAACTTAAGGACGCCGCCCTTTCCGAGCCGGAGCGCGCCCTGAAGGGGCAATTCGAGGCGACGCTCGCGCGACTCGCGAAGACCCGCCTGTTAAGCGTCAGCGAAGCGACCCGGGCCAAGCTGAATAAGCCCCGGAAGAAAAATAAGAAGTAAGCGCAGGGCTTCTCCCTGCAGGCACCCGAAAGGCATACCCATGACGAATAGATTCCATCTCCTTGCGCTGTGCGCGTTTCTCCTGACCCTGGTTCCGGCCTCCGCAGCGCCCGGAAAGGACCGGTCGCGACCCAACGTCATCCTCATCATGGTCGACGACATGGGCTATTCCGACATCGGGTGCTACGGGGGAGAGGTCAAGACTCCCCATCTCGACCAGTTGGCCAGGAACGGGCTGCGCTTCACCCAGTTCTACAACACCGCCAAGTGCCACACCACCCGG
>JAPYUI010000205.1 GCA_029936175.1 Kiritimatiellia bacterium | reverse complement strand
TCGGGGTCGCGTCTTTCAGCTTCCGATGCATTTCCGGGATACTCATCTCATTCCCAAAATGCGTATGGTCTTCTTTCCTGATCATCGGTGGCAAATGGAGCAGTTGGTTAAACGATTGTCGGCATGGTCGATGGCGTAATCCTCAACCAGGGCTTCACGCTCTTCGCGGGAGAGGGATTTCACCTTATAGGCCATATCGAAAATCTTGTCCTTCGGGCGGACATTCTCGGCTGGATCGCGATGACACTCCAGGCACCAGGCCATGAACAAGGGGTGCTCACGGTGCATCAGCGGCATATCGTCAACCTGCCCATGACAGGTGCTGCAGCCAACCCCTTTGTTCACGTGAATCGCGTGGTTGAAATAAACAAAATCGGGCAGGTCATGCACGCGCACCCATTCGATCGATTCCTTGTTTTTCCAACTTGCGCGCACCGGTTCAAGCATGGGTGCTTCCGCCCAGATCTGTTTATGACAGTTCATGCAGGTCTTGGTTGGCGGAACATTTGCGAAACTGCCGTTCTCAACCGTTGTATGACAATAACGACAATCAATCCCCATGCTGGCATGGTGGCGATGGCTGAAAGGCACCGGCTGTGACCGCGGAATCTTCGTATAGCGGACATACGACGAACGGTGAATCAAATCCATTACCGAGAAGAAACCCACCACACCAGCTATCAGGCCGATGAGGCTCAGCTTCGCATACATATTATGGATCGGCGTAAAAACCTGTGCCATGAATGCTTATTCTTTCTTTACCAGCGACTGTGCATCCCGGTCCGAACAATGTCGAACGAACCCTTGCACACGGCGGTCTTCCTTAAAAAATCGCCAGATAAATAGGCAGGCATGACACGCGGGTCAAGTGTCTTCCAACTTTTTTTAACCCTTGTGAATGCGGGGGTTATCCTCAAGATGAGCTTCCATTTTATTCAAAAAAAATGAAAACCTTCCAGTCGCCTTGTTTGGGCAAAAATCACGGGAAAAAGCATCCGGAAAACACCCCCTCGTCAAAATCTGAAGATCATTCCCGGGGAGGGTGTTAAGGTGAGCAAAGAGTTTCAACCCGTCCTGATAAAATGTACAAAGTCGCTTTGGGCACTGCGGCCCGCATGAGGCGGCAGGCGGAACAAACCTGAATCACCCGATGAGCTGGCGAAAAACAACTTGGTCCCTTGTCTCGATTCTCCTGACCCTCAGCGTAGGGGTCTGGCCCGAGGGCGAGCCGACCGCCGACCCGTGGGAAGACCTGATGAGGCAGGCTGCACGGAACTACGGTGAGGGTAATTTGCCCGATTCCCGGGATTCGGCCGTCCAGGCACTGAAACTGGAGCAGGACACGGACAAGGGAATAAACCTGCGGGCAGCAGAGTCCCATTATCTCCTCGGTGAAATCCTTACGGCCCTCACCCGGCACGAAGATGCTATTCACCACGCCCGACGCGGTTTACTGATACGGAGCAAATTGCTCGGCGTCGACCACGTGCAGGTTGGCTTTTCCGCCAATAGCCTTGCGCAAGCCTACCAGGATCAAGGTAACTACCAGAAGGCCCTCCCCTTGAATGAGCAGGCGATTACCATCTGGCGAGTGCATTTTGGGAAGGACCACCCCCACCTTGCGGTGCCCTATAATAATCAGGGCCGGATATTGAATATCATTGGGAAGCATCACGAAAAGAAAGCAGAAGAGCATAAGAACGAGGGCCGCACCGATGAAGCAAGCCGGTCGCAGGCCCTGGCAAAGGAATCCTACCGACAGGCCATGACCTATTTCCGGGAAGCGGAGTTGATCCTGAAAAGCCTGCCCGGGGAAGGGAGCCTGACCCTCGGAGCCTGCTACCAGAACATGGCCGATACGCAACGCGCCCTCGGCCAGCTGGAGGAAGCCGAGGTGTTGTACCGGCAAGCCTTGAAAATATTGGGCAAGGAACTGGGCAGGAAAGAGCCGTTTGTCATCCTCTGCATCAGTAGCCTTGCGCACATCACCAACAAACTGGGCAAAAATGACGAAGCCGAAACATTGTACCGGCAGGCCTTGAAATATACAATCGAACATCTGGGCGACGACGAGCACCTGTACCGCCTGCTCACGGACATGGGTGCGTTTTATGAAAAGATCGGCAAGACAGAAAAATCAATAGATTGTCGAGCCTATGCCACTTTAATAAAGGAAGGCCTGGACGAGTAGCGCTTCTGGAAACGGGGTATAATGCGATCGATGGAAGCCAATAAACCCGTTGCCACGGATACGGCGGAGGTCGCAAAACGCCTGGTGTGCGATCATCTGAAAGCCGGTGATCTCGCGGTCGATGCGACCTGTGGAAACGGCTGGGATACCCAGGCCCTGGCAGAGACCGTGGGACCGGAGGGACATGTACTCGCCATCGACATCCAGGCCGATGCGATAGACGCCACGCGTGAACGCCTGCACGCACATCAATACCTGGAGCGGGTATCCCTTATTCAAGAGAGCCACGTGCATCTGGCGGATCGGTTGACGGAAAAGCCCCAGGCCATCATGTTCAACCTCGGGTATCTGCCCGGCGGAGACCCATCCATCACCACCCACTGCGAAGAGACCCTGCAGGCCATTCAAAGAGCCCTCGCATGCCTGAGCAAGAATGGCCTCTTGAGCATCGTGGTCTATCCGGGGCATGACGAAGGAGCGAAGGAAGCCCATGTGATCGACGCCTGGGTGACGGGGCTGGAAGACTTTCGCATTTTCAGCTATCGGCGGATAAACAGTCGCGCACCGGCACCTTACGCCTGGTTTATCCAACAGGGCTGAGCCGCAGAAAAGCCCCCGGGGCTTTCAGTTCGACACCCACCCGGTGAAAAACACACTTGGAAGCATATGGATCTGGACGTACAGTAAGAAACATGGTGCACGAACACAGCAAAATGGTGGAAACCTGGTTCAAGAACTGTCCCTTCGCCCTCGTCGCTTTTTCCGGTGGGGTTGACAGTTCCCTGGTTGCCTTCCTGGCCCGAAAGCACCTGGGCGACGCCCGCATGGTGGCGGTGATTTCCGCATCCCCCAGCCTCAAGCTCTCGGACTTCGATGCGGGCAAAATGTTTTGCCTGGAACACGGCATCCCTTTGAAGGTTGTCGAGACCGAGGAACTCAAGAACCCGGATTACGCGACCAACCCGGTCAATCGTTGCTACTTCTGCAAACACACGCTCTACACCGAACTCCAGCTGCTCGCGAAACAAAAGGCCCCCTGCTGGATTCTCAATGGAACAAACATGGATGACCTTGGAGATTACCGGCCCGGTCTGCACGCCGCATCGGAATTCGAGGTCCGTTCCCCGCTGGCCGAGTGCAACTTGAACAAGGACCACGTACGGGCCCTGGCCCGTAGCCACGCCCTGGCCTGCTGGGACAAGCCAGCAAGTCCCTGCATGAGCTCGCGCATCCCCTACGGGGAGGAAGTCACCCGGAAAAAGCTTCGCCAAATCGAAGCGGGCGAAGCCCTCGTCCTGAAACTCGGCTTCCCCATCGTGCGCCTGCGCCATCACGACACGAAGGCCGTGATCGAGATCCCGCCCGAGGAGATTCCCCGCCTGAAGCAACAGGAACGCACCCTCGCGCAGCAATTGAAGATCATCGGCTTCGCTGAAACCGAGATCGACCGGGAAGGTTTTGTCTCCGGAAAACTCAACCGAGCCTTGCCATGAGCGAGATCAACATCGACTTCGGCCGAGAGAAGCGCCTGGGCTTTCCCGAGATCATTTACGGTGCACAAAAATCGATCGAGCAACTGGAATCCATTCTCGATCATTATCGAAACCGAAAAATGAATGCCCTGATCACCAAGCTCCAGGCCGAAAAAGCACGGGTGCTGCTGGGGCGTTTCCCCGAGGGCATTTACGACCCGCAGGCCCAGACCTATATCATCCTGTATGAACGCGCTGCGGCGAGGCATGGTGTGGTGGGGGTGATTTCAGGCGGCACCGCAGATGCACCCATCGTACGCGAGGCGGCGAACACCCTGGCTTTCCTGGGCTACGAGCCGCTTTGCTACTACGACATCGGAGTGGCGGGCCTGCACCGACTGCAGGCCAAGCTCCCCGAGCTCGACACCTGTGATGTGTTGATCGTGGTGGCAGGATTCGAAGGGGCCCTGCCTTCGGTCGTCGGTGGACTACTCAGCCAGCCGATCATTGCGGTTCCCACAAGTGTCGGGTACGGTGTAGCGGAAGGGGGGAAAACAGCCCTGCATGCCATGCTCAGCAGCTGCGCCAACGGGATCCTGGTTATGAACATCGATAATGGTTGCGGTGCGGCGCTGGCGGCGGTGCGGATTATGAGGCGAACGAATGCCTGAAGACCCTCGTAGCTGCGCAGGTAAAACCGTGGAACAAATCTCATCCACTTTGCGTTCTGCCCACCTTCTTACAAGGGCCATTACGAACGGATAAAATGAGTATACTTAAACTAGAACCCTTCAGCGGGATCAGCGGGGACATGTTTCTCGCAGCACTTACGGAATTGGCCGATGCCGAAGCACAGATGGTCAAGCTGCCGCCCATGCTCGGTCTTTCGGACGAGGTGGAGGTCTCCTTCAGCCGGGTCGATCGATCGAGCATTGAATGCAACAAGGTCATCGTGGACGTTAAAAAAGGCGCTGGAGAGCACGCGCAGGACCACCATCATCATGACGGGTCCGGCCACGGTCATGGGCCTTCGCGCACGCTCACGGACATCCTGGGCATCCTCCGGGAATCCAAGGGACTCTCGCCCCAGGCCGTGGAGCTGGCGCAGACCATTTTTACCCAACTTGGGGAGGCCGAAGCAGCGGTACACGGCATACCCCTCGAACAGGTGCATTTTCACGAGGTCGGGGCCGTCGACTCAATCGTCGATATTGTCGGCGCGGCGGTCCTCATCGCCAAGCTCGGAATAACGAAGACCTATTGCGATCCGGTCTGCACCGGCTTTGGTTTCGTGATGACCGATCACGGACGACTGCCGGTACCCGCACCCGCCACCGAACGCCTCTTGCAGGGCATTCCGACCTTTAAAGGCCAAACTGAATCCGAGATGACGACCCCCACGGGGGCGGCGATCCTCCAGGTCTTGCAGCCTGAATTCGTCATGCCGCGGATGATCGTTCGACGCTCCGCCTGGGGAGCCGGGGACAAAAACTTCGGGCATCCAAACGCCATTCGCGCGAGCCTCTGTGAAGCATTCACCCACCCGGCTGCGGGGACCGAGGTCATCATCATCCAGACCAACATCGACGACATGCCGGGCGAACAGCTCGGCAGCGGCCTGCAGGACCGCCTCCTCGCGGCCGGCGCCCTCGACGTCACGCTCACGCCGGTGCAGATGAAGAAGGGTCGACCCGGCGTGGTTCTGGAAGTGCTCAGCCCGCCGGAAAAAGCCCAGGCCATCGCGGACCTGGTGCTCGAGCACACCTTCACCCTCGGCGTACGCATGCTCCCCGCCCAACGCCGCATCCTTCCTCGAGAGGCCGGCACGGTTGACACGCCTTTCGGCAGCGTACGGGTGAAGATCGCCACCCTGCCCTCCGGGCGGAAACGCTGCATCCCTGAATACGAAGACTGCCGCAAGCTGGCAGCCGAACGGGATATCGCGGTGCACGAGGTCTACCTGGCGGCTCTACGCCTCCCCTAGTCCCAAGGCGTCGTCTGTTCAACAAAACCTCTTCGGGAATCTGCGGACGAAGGATTCAGGGCGACACCCGATCAAATCTCAAATTTCAGACTTCAAATAGGCCCTTATCTCCGTAGGCTGATGCCATGAGTACCTATTATGCCAAGGGGTCGCCCGATACCGTTTTCAGCAAGGACGACCTGCGCCAGGCCCTGAAAGATGTTTTTAACCGCCTCGGGCCAAGGGAAAAGGTCATCGCCCTGCCCCCGGATTTCACCCGCTTCTACAGCATGGCCGGGGAGCTTACGGTCCTGGCGGAAGAATACTATGGTGACAAGCTCGTGGACATCATGCCCGCCCTGGGTACGCATTTCGAGATGACGCCTGAGCAGCTCAACAAAATGTATGCGGGGATTGACCACGAAAAATTCCGGTATCACGATTTTGAAAACGATGTGGTTACCATCGGTGAGGTGCCCGCAGCATTCGTCAACGGGCAGACCGAAGGCCGGATCAACAAACCCTGGCCCTGCCAGATGAACAAGCTGGTACGCGACGGCGGCCACGACCTGATCCTGTCCATCGGACAGGTTGTGCCCCACGAAGTCATGGGCATGGCAAATTACAATAAGAATATCTTCATCGGAACCGGTGGCAAGGATGCCATCGACCTCTCGCACTTTATCGGTGCCGCATACGGCATGGAACGCATCATGGGATTGGCCGACAATCCCCTGCGCCGCATCCTGAACTACGGCCAAGACCATTTCTGCTCCGGGATGCCCCTGGTATATATCCTCACCGTGATCGGGGCAGACGAAAACAACGTGCCGGTCTGTCGAGGCCTGTACATCGGCGATGACGTCGACTGCTTCCTGCAGGCATCGGAACTCTCGATCGCTGTCAACTTTACCCACCTGGATGAAGCCCCGGAAAAGATCGTGGTCTGGATGGACCCGGAAGAATTTCACAGCACCTGGGTGGGGAACAAGGCGATCTATCGCACCCGCATGGCCATCGCCGATGGCGGCGAACTGGTCGTGCTCGCGCCCGGGGTCAGAATCTTCGGCGAACAGCCGAAGATCGATGAGCTCATCCGTAAGTACGGGTATCGTACGAGCCCGGAAATCCTGAAATCCATCGAGGAGAACGAGGATCTCCAGCAAAACCTGAGTGCCGCCGCCCACCTGATTCACGGATCGCCCGAAGGCCGCTTTACCGTAACCTATTGCCCGGGTGATCTGACCAGAGAAGAAATCGAAGGCGTCGGGTTTCAATACGCAGATCTCGCCGAGATGCAGCGGAAGTACAACCCGGAAACACTTGTCGAGGGATGGAACGATGTGGATGGCGAACGGATATTCTTCATCGGGAACCCTGCACTGGGACTTTGGGCACACCGGGATCGCCTGGCGGGACGGTAAGCCGGTCTTTTA
>JAPYUI010000204.1:2873-7081 GCA_029936175.1 Kiritimatiellia bacterium | reverse complement strand
CGCGCGGGTGCCGCCCCGGCGGAAAGGTCGACATGGCTGACCGGTCCCGCCTGGTTGAAAACCTGCAACACCGACCAGGCCGGCGGCTTGAGCAGGGACGTGCTTTCCAGGGTGTAGGTGAGGTTCGAGAAGGAAAGGAAGGACAGGGTCCAGGGGGCCGCGAGCTGGAGGGAGACGGGTGGCCAGGCGACCGTCGCATCGCCCGGGCTCGGCACACCGCTGCGCCACGCGGCCGGGTCCGATCCGGGCCGCCCGCTGTTCACCCGGTGCAGGGCCAGTCCCGTCCCGTCCGCGGAGTCCGCGAAGGGTTCCCGGTCAACATAATAGACTTCATCCTCCACGACCCAGGTGTCGATTTCCACCAGGTGCTGGAGAGCGATATGCCCCTGGTGGTTGTCCAGCTTTCCCGTGAAGGGTCCGACCAGGTCCCCCTGGGCCCCATAGGCCGCTTCAAATGCTCCGCGGGCCGTGGCATCGGCCGGGTCAAAAGGCACCATCACCAGGTAATCCCCCAGGGCCAGGGTCGAGCCCGGTGCGAAATCAAAATCGGCTTCGCCCCGCAGGCGCCAGGCATCGACCGACCGGGGGTTGAACAGCACGATATATTCCGCGTTCGTCCCGGCCGGGTGGTACATGACCTCGTGGATGAAGCCGCTGGGACTGTGGGTGCCATTGGCGGAGCCCGGGGTCTGCGGCATGCCTTGCCCGTAGGGATCGCCGTCCGGGTAGCGCCCGTAGGAAACACCCGTCTGCTGGCCCGGGAAATCGAGGGCGTCCGCGACGCGGTCTTCACTGGTGCCCGGCAGGTACGAGAGAAACACCTGCTCCCCGGCCTGGCGCAGGCCATAGGGTTCCGGTTGAAACCCCTGCGCCCATCCGCCTGCGTCCACCGGGGAGCCCGATGACAGGGGCGTCTTTTTCAGGTTGTCTTTCTCGTTGCTGAAGTACCAGTCGGTGGTGTCCACGGGCTGCGCGGTCGGGTTGAAGACCTCAAACCAATCCTGCCCGGTCACGGTGGCGGCCGCGATTTCATTCAGCACCAGGTCGCGAAGCGGCGTGGGGTCGGCCGCCGCGGGCGAGCCCCCGATAAAGGCCGAGGGTCGCCACCAGCGGCCGTAGTCGTCCTGCAACCCGGGCGCGAAGGAGAGGGGGACCAGGCTGTGGCCCGCCCCGTCACTCGCCGCCCACCAGTCGCGGCCGTCATTGTAAGTGATCGAGTAGCCCTGGCCGATGGTCGTGTTTTCCAGGCTGAGGGTTTCCCCGTTCTTGTCCAGGTCGCCCGCGTACTGCCCGGCGATGTGCAGGCTGGGCCAGGCCGGGTAGCGGAGCTGGAAGCCCGGCAGGTCATCCACCACGACCAGGTACTCGCCGGCCCCCAGTACATCGTCCGCGAAGGTGAAGGCGATACCCTCAGTGAAGGCGTAGCCCAGGAGGCTCGCCGGCACGGTGGAGGTATTCACGATTTCCACGAACTCGTTGCTGGAGGCGTTGTACATGATCTCGGAAAGCCGGAAAGGCATGGGCTCATGCACGATGAAATCCGCCACGTTCAGTGCGCTCCATGTCCCGCCATCCCGCACCCGGGCCTTGGCCCGTACCGATGCGGTGAGGCTGAGGGGCGCGGTGTACGGCGTTCCCACCGCGTTCCCGGTGCCGGCCTCCCGGGGATCGCTCCCGTCCAGGGTGTAGTAGATCGTCCCGCTCCCGCTCATCCCCAGGGCAAGGGGCCGGGTGAATGCCCCCCCGTGCTGGGCGAATACCGGCGCATCCACCGGGGGATACAGGTCATCCGCCTTGAGCTGGTTGAGCACGATCCCCGTGCGCTGGGGAAAGTAGTTGTCGATGTTTCCATTCACGGTCGGCAACCAGTCGTCGTCCCGGGTGCGGGGCGTGCTGTCCCGGTTGTCACCCCATCGTGCGGACTCCCCGACGATCGCCCGGTCCGCCTGCGCCACCCGGTTGCTGTAAACCGCGACTGCGCCCCCCGGTGACATGATCCCGCGGTTGAAAAAATGCCGGTGCACGATATCGGCGAAGCGCAGGTTGTATTCATCGTTGGCCCGCATGCGATGATGAAAATCGGTGGGTTGACCGGCATTGTCCCGGCGGCCGGTAACGTCCTGGTTCACGTTCTTCACCACGTGCTCGGCATCCCATGAATGAAAACGCCACCGGCCATCCCCGCTGGCCTCGTTCTGCGAGGCGTACAGGTTCTTGTGCGCCCAGTCGGTGTTGCCGAGGAAGTAATTGCACAGCATGTAGAGAATGAAGTCGTCGATATCCAGCAGCTCCGCCACCGCCGCATGGTTCGCGGGTACCGCCTGGTCCACTGCCATGCGGGCAATCAAGTCCATGTAGGAGGCATTTGAGCCGTCGACCACGGTATTTTCCGTGTGCTTGATCACGTTCCAGTCGTCTTTTTCCCCGCCGGCATAGGACTGGTGGAAGCCCGCGTCCGGCCGCTCGTGCAGGTAGTACATGCCCCAGTAGACGCCGTTCAGGTAGAGGTGCACGTAGGACCCGTGCGGGGCGCGTCCACCGCCCAGGTTCTGCAGGTCCGCCACGACTTGATCCTGGATATACTGCGCGGGGCCGCGTTGCCCGGAACTGGGGTGCAGCCAGGACAGGTTGAGCACCGCATCCAGCACGAAGGTGTCAAAGGTCTCGACCGGGGAATCCTCGAAGAGGCGGGTTCGCAGCTTGGATGGCCCATAGGCCTCGGTGAACTTTGCCCGCAGGGACAACTTGTTGGTTTTCCAGCGGCCGGTGCTGCTCTGGCCCTGGATCTGGATCGACCCGTTCTCCTGGAAGGTGCGCGTGCCGTCCGCGGTAATCCGCTCGAAGGAGGCGGCGCGCGGGTCGGCCTCGCCGGCGATGTAAATACCCTGGCCCCCACCGGCCCACAGGTCATCCCAGTCCATCACCACCGAGATGGAGGGCACCGCGAGCAAGTCGTCGGTGAGGGTGCCCGCGTAGCGCGGGTCGTTGACCACCTCGGGATCCATCTCCCAGTCCGGACCGCTGTGGCCCCAGTTCGCGGCGGCGGGCAGGCCGCTGTCGTCCTGCTGCAGCACGTCCGCGAGGAAAAGGTAGGAGTGGGTGTCGATGTTGGAGGGCTGGTACCCGTCCCGGTAGGCGATGGCGCGAATGAAGGTGGTCGTGGCCACCGGGACGGGGCTGGTATAGATCGTCCCCGAGCTCGGCGTGGGCGCGGTGCCGTCCGTGGTGTAGCGAATGGTTGCCCCCGGCGTGTCCGTGGTGATCGCCACCGTGAAGGCCTGGGTATAAAAACCGCGATCGACGGAAAATTCGGTATCGCCCACGAATGCGATGAAGCCCGGGCTGTTTGCCGCCCCCGGCGTGGGGTTGGCAAAGAAAAAACGGTTGGATACACCGAGGCCTCCCAGCAGGCCGTAGGAGAAATCGCTGCGTTGCTCCGGGTAGCCGGTGCCAAAATCGTTCGCCAGGGTGCCGTCCGGCCGGAGCAGGCCGAGGTACTCCCCGTCGCCGTCCAGCTTGAAGTTTGCATGCAGCTCCGCCAGGGGGTTGGTACGGTTTTTCCCCGAGGCGAACACGAGCAGGTATTCGCCTGCGCCCAGGCTGTGCGCCGGGAGTACCCACTTGTTCGGCAAGGCCGCGTTGTCGGTCAGTCGCCAGCCCGCGAGGTCGACCGGGACCGATCCCCCGTTGTGGAGCTCGATCCAGTCGGAGCTCGCGCCGTCTTCATCCAGCAGGCCCCCGGTGTTGATGGCCTGGAACTCACTCACCAACACCGTTGCACCCGCCAGGGTGGCGCAGGCCGCCCAGGCCGCAATCAGCCCGGTGCGAATATATGGCGTGTCCGTCATCGTGTCCAGATCTGCTGCCACCAGCGTGCGGGCAGGAGGTTTAAATGCGAAACAAGGTACCATCAAACGGGTGGATTTGCTCGACAAAAGCAGGAGGGAAACGGCAGCCGGCAGTGCCGTACCTGCCGCACCCGCGTGGCGGCCCGCGGTATACATTCTTTTTACAATCCTAGGCTATGATCCCGGGTCGATATTCCGTAGGTTCCCGTCAACCCCACGGAGTGTAAACATGAAAGTCCTTATTGCCAGTATCGCCCTCACCGAATGCCTGGTCCTCGGTCTCCGGGCCCAGGAAAGCGCCATCACCTCGGTCACCATCTTCTCGGACCGGGCCCAGGTCACGCGGACCCTGGAGACGGC
>JAPYUI010000204.1:0-2773 GCA_029936175.1 Kiritimatiellia bacterium | reverse complement strand
GGCCGGCAGAAACATATCGAGAACATCACCCGCTTCTCCATGGAAAAAATTCCCCGCGACGCGGCAACCCGCGATATCCCGGTAAAAACCTACCAGGACCTGGTGGAATTTGCGGCCACCGAGCAGGCGGCCATCGCGAAGGCGCGGCGGGAGATCGAGCGCAGGAAGCGGACCCTCGGTCCCGAGCAGCATGTCCGCCAGGCCCGCCTGGCCGAGCTGCAACAGAAGAACCAACTGGAGCAGGTTGACATCACGGTGACGGTCAAGGCCGGGAAAGCCGGCCCCTATGCCCTGGGCCTGAAATACCTCTTGCCCGGGGCGACCTGGGAACCGGAGCACGAGGTCCGCATCGAGGAAGGCGACAAGGTGACCCTCATCAGCTACGCGCGGATCACCCAGACGTCCGGCGAGGACTGGACAGATGTGGCGGTCACCCTCTCGACCCAGAGCCCGGGCACGACGGTCAACATTCCCGAGCTGGAGTCCCTGCTCGTCGGTCGCGGCAATGCCGGCCGGGTCCTGCAACAGGCGCAACAGGAAGATACGTTTACCGCCGCCAACGAATACTACCTCTCCAACAGCCTCAACTTCAACATCAACCAGGGCGGGATGAAGGCCCGCGACTTCCGGAACAATTGGGAACTCCAGCAGGTGGTTCAGACCAAGGTGCAGCAGGCCTTCAGGGAACTCCAGCAGCGTGGAACCACCGGCCTCTTCCAGGCCGAGGGCCGCCAGACCGTGCGCAGCGACGGCAACTCGATCCGGGTGGCCATCGGCTCCTACCAGATGACGGGCACCCCCCGGATCGTGGCCGCCCCGGAGATCTCGCTGAACGCCACCCGCACCCTGGACCTGCAACACGACGGCGAGCTGCCCCTGCTTCCCGGCAAGGTGGGACTCTTTCTCGACGGGTCCTTTATCGGGACAACCGAGATCCCCTTCGTCGGCAGCGGCGAATCTTTCGCCCTGTTCGCCGGCCTGGTGGACTCGGTGAAAATCTCCCGCGTGCTCGATCACGAGAAAAGCTCGATCACCCGGGGCAAGCGCGAGAACAAGGTGAAGGCCTACTTCAAGATCGAGGTGGAAAACCTTGGCGACACCCTGCTGGATATCCGCATTGCCGACCGCATCCCCATCTCGGATGATTCCGCGATCGACGTGAGCTACGTGCGCACGGGCCCGAAGGTTGAGCCCGACAGCGATGGCCTCATCCTCTGGCAGGTCGCCGTCGCGCCGAAGCAAAAGCAACTCCTGACCCTCAGCTACACGGTTGAGTACCCGGTGGCCTACACCGCCCCGGGCAAGCAGAGCTTGCCCACGAAAGCGGGCCGGGCGGTGGAGCAGCTATTCGACCTCGAATCCAAGTTCTAGCCACCGGTAGCTCCCCAATTATGTCACGCTTTCCCCTTGGCCTGTGGGGGAATTTACCTAAGGGTTTGCGTTCACATGAGCGACAGCCCCCCAGTCGAGACCCATTTCTTCCACTTCGGCCCGGAGCATCTCCCCTTCGAGTTGTCGAGCGGCGAGTCCCTGCCCGAGGTGAGCCTCGCCTACGAGACCTACGGCACGCTCAACCAGGCGGGTGACAATGCGATCGTGGTCTTCCACGCGCTGAGCGGCAGCCAGCACGCGGCCGGCACCAATCCCGCCGTCCCCGGCGCCGAGGCGTTCTGGACCAAGGAATGCCACGAGGGCTGGTGGGATGCCTTCATCGGTCCCAACCGGGCCTTGAACACGGACAAGTTCTGCGTCATCTGCGTGAACTATATCGGGGGCTGTTACGGCTCGACCGGCCCCTCTTCCCTCCACCCGGAAACCGGGAAACCCTACGGGGGCGCTTTCCCCAGCTTGAGCTTCCTCGACCTGGCCCGCTCGCAGAAGCGCCTGCTCGATCATATCGGGGTCACCCGCCTGCACGCCCTGGTCGGGGCCTCGGTCGGCGGCATGATCGCCCTCAGCTTCGCCACCCACTACCCGGAACTGGTCGAGTACGTCGCCCTCATCGGCAGCGGGACCTCGCTCAGTTCCCTGCAGCGCATCCACAACTACGAGCAGATCTGTGCCATCCAGCTCGACCCCCATTTCAACCACGGCGATTATTACGGGCAGGCCTCCCGTCCCGAGCACGGCCTCTCCCTCGCGCGCATCGTTGCGCACAAGACCTACGTCTCGATCCAGACCCTGGAGCAGCGCGCGTCCAGTGAAATCATCCAGCCCAATCCCGACAGCAACCTCTACCAGCTCAACCACCAGGTGGAGTCCTACATGAACAACAAGGGCGGTCGCTTTGTCCAGCGCTTCGACGCCAACACCTACCTGCGGGTCATGGAGGCCTGGCAACGCTTCGACCTGGCGAAGGAAAACGGCTGCGGCTCCATCGTGGAGGCATTAAGGAAATGCCGCCACCAGAAGTACATGGTGTTCAGCATCGATTCCGACGTGTGTTTTTACCCCGACGAGCAGCTGGACATGGTCCAGCAGCTGAAGGAGGCCGACGTTCCCTGCCGCTACCTCACCGTGCACTCGGACAAGGGCCACGATTCCTTCCTCCTCGAGCCCGAGCTGTTCACGCCCTACCTGGCCTACATGCTCGAGCACGACTGGGAGTTCGGAAAGTAGGCGGTACCCGCGACCCCACCTCCGGGGAACTCGGGTTGCAATTTGCGCGTCAGGGCGTAGGAATAAACACCATACCCCGGTAGCTCATCAGGACAGAGCGTCGGATTCCTAATCCGAAGGTAGTGGGTTCGAGTCCCGCCCGGGGTACCATTCT
>JAPYUI010000433.1 GCA_029936175.1 Kiritimatiellia bacterium | reverse complement strand
CGATAATAAGCGCGTGGGAGGCTGTTTGTCACGATCAGTTCAAGGGTCTGGCCGGTTCCAGGAATCGAGGGTCCCTTCGCTGTCCAGGCACCGACCGCGAGAGAGGCGCGTTCCTCGACCTGGTAATACATGTTGCTGGTCGACTGGAAAAAAATGCTTTGGCTTTGCGCATCGCGCAGATGGATCGTGAGGTGGGGCGGGACCGGGTTGGATGGAGGAATGATTGCGTCGATGCTGCGAAAGATCAGGTAGCTCTCATTGGTATTGCTGAGTGATGCATTGCCCAGGGTGTCACTCCAAATGAAATTGGCCGGGCTGGCCTTGAAGTGCGCGACGAGCTCAGGACTTCCGCCCCAGGGGCCTGCCGTATTGGTCGCCATGGCCATGGGTAATTGCCACCCGCCGTTATTGATTTGGGCCTGGAGCTCCGTGATCACCGGCAGGACGTTGGTGCTTAGAACGACGCCCGGATTGCTGTTCGTCGGTCCCTCGACAAATTCCCAGTCACTCGCGTTCGATCCCAGGGGGATACCCGGGGTCTCAAAGAGCCCAATCCACATTTGCGGGTTGGTGACAGCCCCGGGGCTGTCCCATGCCACGACATAGATATGTTCACCGGCTTGGTAATCCAGGGGGAAGAGTTCCGTGCTTGTCCAATCGCCGGCCAGGTCTCGACCAACCAGGCGCAGGCCACTGCCGTCCGCTTGTCCAAGGTACAAGGCAAAGTGGTTATCCGCTGTCAGCACGGCCTGGAGTGGACGGGGGTCGATGACCTCCCCATCGATCTCTTCATTCGTCGCCCCGTACAGGTGGTAGGAGCCTCCCTGGTTGCCGGGGCCGCAGATGAAATCGACGCGCATGCGCAGGCCATCGCCCTGGTCATCCGACACGGTGGTGTATTGATAGGCCACGTAATACGCGGCATTCGTGGCATCCGCATCGATGGCTATTTCGCTCGAGATGCCTCCCGGGTTAAAACGGTTCACATGGTTGCGGTTAAAGGGTGCGGCCCATTGCCGGTAGTAAAGCCGGACTTCGTAGGATTGCCCGGGCCTCAGGCCGGCCAACTCCAGCCGGCCCGGGTTTGCATTGTGGCGGAAATCGCTGAGCAGGGCGTGCAGTCCCGATGCGGGATCGACCCCTGTATTGGTATTTTGTGCACTGTCCACGGGGATATTGGTCAACCAGCTATAGGGCCCCACGTTGCCGCTGGCCCCGGCGGGACTGAAGGCGACATGGTTGATCACGACATTGGTGGAGGTGGCCGATCCAAAATCGAGCAGGTGTGTATACACCTTGTTGGTGCTGATGCCTGAATCGGCATCATTGCTGACCGGGAAGGTGCCGGTCAGGATGCCGCCATGCGCCGTTCCGAGTAAGCACGCAAGCATGAGGTCGTAGCGCATGGTTGAAGGTATCGTGCTGGACGGCTGATGTACAAGGTATTTGCTCCCGGCAAAGCCACTTGACCGGTGCGTGTCCAGCCCGTATGACCT
>JAPYUI010000203.1 GCA_029936175.1 Kiritimatiellia bacterium | reverse complement strand
GCAATCGCAGCCGCGTTGCATGGCCGGGCCTATCGCGCCGTGGGCAGGGCCATGGCAAGGAATAAACAGCTTGTCGTGATCCCCTGTCATCGTGTGGTGCGCAGTGATGGATCGATCGGTCAATACGTGCACGGCCCGGAAAGGAAAGCCGAGCTTTTGCAAAAGGAGGGGGTGCGGGTTAAGAATGGGAGAGTCGAAAATTTCAGGGAGCACCTGCATGTTTTTTCCATGTAACACGTGTCCCACGGCTCGACCACCATGGTCAGCATCCCGCGCACGGGAAAACGGTCGGTTGAGCGTAGGGGTATCCAGCCGCTATGAGTGGCGGGGTAGCCTAGGTCGAGATCCACATCCGCACCAGGTGGCGCGGCTCCTCGGGATCTTCCTCGTACCCGGTGCGATTATGGGCCACCATGTGGTTGTTCACCCAGACCTGGTCCCCCGCCTCGAGCCTGAATTCAACCGCGAATTTCGGCAGGGCCAGGAGCGCGTCCAGGGTGTCCAGGGCGGCGAGCTCTTCCCCCGCGAGGGCCATGTCCGCTTCCTGGTGTCCCTTCTCGATCCAGTACCGCATGTAGCGGAAGGAGAGCCCGGGCCCATACAGGCCCTGTGAAAACACCGGGAACCGGTTGTTGAGCAGGGCCTCGTGTGTCTTGCCCGCCCCGGGGGTGACCACGTCGCGGATGAACTCGCGGTATAAAAGGGTCAAGGCCTCCAGGTCCGTTTCGCGGAGTTCCTCGTGGACCGTGGCCGCGCTGACCACGAGGGATTCCCCCCCGGTCCGGGCCGGCTGGACACAGAGCAGGGCCACGATGTCCGGCATGGTGTTGCGCGCACTGCTGTCGGTATGGAACCCGGTGGTGGCACGGGTCTGGGAGACCGGGATGCGTTCCTTCTTGTAGGAGCCCCCATAGTCCTTCACGTCGTACAGGCGCCCGTAGTTTCCCATGGTGTCGCCCATGGCTTCACCGACGGCCAGGTAAAATAATTTCATCTCCGCCTCGGTGAAGTCCGCAGCCGGTGGGCCCTTGATCCAGGCGACTCCCGAACCCTGCTGGATTTCTTCGCGCACCAGGTCGGCCAGCTCCTGGAGACCGGGAATGCTGAGCTTGCCATGGGCGTAGCTCTCGAGGAACCCGTCATCCAGAACGAGGCCTTCCAGGGCCTGGCGGAACGCGTGCAGTACCGGGTCCGGCACCTGGATGCGCCAGGCGGTCCTTTCCCACAGGGATTCCGCATCCCAGGTGAAGGACGCGGGAAGGTCCGGGGCAATCTCGTGCTGTTTGCGCTCAATCATTGTGGATCACCTCAACGGGTTAGCTGGAAGGCCAGGTGAAGGGGCTTGTCCTCCAGGGGACCGAAAAACGCCGGGTCCATCGCCAGGTGCTTCGGGCGGGCGTGCAGCTCCCGGACAGCAGGCAGCGAGTTGAACCCCGCGGCAGCCAGGGCCTGGAAGTAGTCATCAAGGGTCTTGTGGATGCAGCGAACGGGTACGTGGGTCCCGTCACGACGCCAGATGCGACCCTCGAAAAGTTCATTGCGCCCGGAAAAATAGCCGGCTTCGCCCCGCTCGAAGTAGAAGGGGGGTTCTTTTTCATGGAGGAAGGCAAAGAGGGGGTGCGGAACGGAAAAGATAAAACGGCCGCCCTCGCGCAGCACCCGGTGGACCTCCTGCATGATGGTGGTCATCTTCTCCCGGTCCACGTAATTAAACAGGAAGACAGCGACGACCAGGTCGAAGTCCCCGTCCGGGAAGCCGGACAATTCCGTCGCGTCGGAAACGCGGTAGCGGATGCCCAGGGGGGCGTCCTGCTCGGCGGAAACGGCACCGTCGATCATCTTGCTGGAACAGTCAATCCCCTCTACGGAAGCGGCGCCCCGCTCCTTGAGTTGTCGCGCGAAGTAGCCTTCCCCGCAACCCAGGTCCAGGACGCGCTGCCCCTGGATCGGCTCGCACCAGGACAGGATGAAGGGACGGGCGCTGAAGTCCGAGAGCAGGATCGGCTCCGTCCGTTTCCAGTCCTGGGCGGAGCGGTTGTAGAGGGCTTCGTTCGTTTCGTTCATGGGCAGGCGGGCCTGTTCCGGGCACGGTCGTGCATCCAGTCCCAGAAGCGGGCGCGGAACCCGAGGGCCTTGAGCATGCCTTTGCGCAGGTCGATACGGTTCCCGGGCACCTCGGCAAAATCATGGGCAATGCGCAGCAGGGCCTCGTGGTGATCCTCGTCCACCTCGCAATGCAGCTCGAAGAACACGTAGTCTCGCCGCTCGAGTGTTCCCAGGCGCTCGAGCGCCCGTATGATCGGGGTGTAAATCTTGTTCACGACGTTCTCGGTACCCAGCCCGATGGCCCCGACGGCCTCGGCGGGTGACCCGTTGGCGAGCAGTTGGTAGAAGGATTCCCGCCAACACACGACCTCGAGGGCGTCATCGGCATAGGCGTCGGTATCCTGCACCCCGATGGCCTGTTGAAAGCGCTCGAACAGCTTGGGATGGGGAATGCCCTGGACCCAGTCGGGATCAATCCCGTACGAGACGAGGACCTCCAGCTCCTCGTCATCGAGGGTGCCGCTTTCCTCGGTCAGGTTCTGCAGCAGGGTCTTGCGATGATCGGCTGATTCCAGCTTGGAAATGACCACGGTCAGGTAGCGGGGAAAATGGGCGCAGTAGCCGGGATATTGGCCGGCGAAATCACGGATGGCCCAGGCCAGGTCCGGCAGGTTTCCCTCGGCCAGGTCGCTCAAGTAAGGATGGCAGACCGCCGGGTGTGCAAGGGCTTCCTCGACGAGTCCCTCCAGGAAGGCCGCGGTCGGGGTGTCGGCGGATGGAGGGGCATCGGGTATGGCGGAGACCCGCGAGAGCTCGGACTGGATATGCTCCTCGGACATCTCCTCGCGCAACCGTAGCGACAGCCGGGTCGCGAGCGCCTGCATCAGGTCGACCAGGGCCATCGGGTGCCTGGCCAGGGCGGACATGACCTGGGCATGGCCCAGCTTCAGCACCTGCGCGTCCTCGCGAACGGTGACGGTGGCGGACCTGGGGCGTTGGTCGACAAAGGCGATTTCCCCGATCACGTCACCCGGCCCGATCGTGCCCAGTTCCTGTTCCCCGTTGTCCGTTTTCCGCGACACGCCGAGTGCGCCCGATTCCAGGAGGAACAGGGATCGGTTGTGGTCCCCCTCGCTGACCAGCACGGTACCCTCCGACAAGGCGAGGGGTTCCGCGATGCCCATGAGCTGCTGGTAGGTGCCTTCCGCCACGTGGTCTTTAATCCGCCACGGCGCGTCGGGGTTCGTTGCAGAAAGGTTCATCTTTTCGGGTCTCCATCCCATGCGGCCCCGGTATGGTCACCCTGCGCGATGGTCGGGAGGATGCGGGCTGGGCGGGGTCTTTCCATCCCCCCACTATACGGAAGAGCAGGCGTCGCGTACAAGTCCCATCCCGGTTTATCGTTGCCTGCCTGGCGAGAAAAGGCTCGCGATCATTCCCCGCCCAGCCGCTTCACCGCGGCATCGAGGACGGTGTCTGATTGCCCCATCCGATCCTGTGGGGTGGCCTCCATGACCACGTCCGGGGGGACGCCGAGGCCATCGTAGGGTTCCCCGGTGGGCCGGAACTTCGCGGTCTGGCACAGCACCACCCCGAGCTCGGTGTTGGGCAGGGTGTAGCGATCCATCCACCCGTTTCCTCCCCCGCTGGCCGTTCCCATCAGGGTGGTGTTGGGCAGGCCCTTGAACCCGCCGAGGAAGATGTCGCTGGCGCTGAAGGATCCGCTGTCCTGCAGGATGATGAGGGGCTTGTCGTAGTAGTAGGCTTTCGAGTTCATGGTGGAGTCGAAGGCCAGCACATAGAAGTCGCTGAACTTGCCCTTGGGCAAGGGCCAGGTGGGCTTGAAGGCCTTGACGGCCTCCCCGATAAAGCGGCGCTGGGCCTCCGTTTTCCAGTGGGAGGAGGTGACCGGCTGGGCCGACATCGTCGACATGTTGAAGCCATCCGGCATGGGCCTGGGCAGTTCCATGGGCTTGCGGTAGGCCGAGAACTCGATGATGCGCATCGGGTCTCCGGGCTCCAGGAAATAGGGCATGAGGGTCAGGAGAATATTCTTGGATCCCCCGGGGTTTCCCCGCACGTCGATGATCATTCCCCGGGTGTCCTTGAACCGGCTCATCCACCGGTTGAGTTCGTCGAGGAAGCGTGCGCTTCCCGTCATCTGGGGGAGCCTGATGTAGCCGACCTCGCCGATCCGGCGGCTCTCTCCATCCGGGAACCCCACTCCCCGTTTCGGTCGCTGGGCCAGGTTGACCTCCATCTCCAGGGAGCTCTTCCGGTCCTCCGATTCGAGCTCGAGCGTGATGGTCTCCTTGCGCGGGAGTCCGAGCTCGGCCCGGATATAGTTCACATAGGCCAGCATCCGGAGGGACTTGTGCAGCCTCAACTGGGGGGACTCCTTGACCACGATATAGGAAGCCACCTCCAGCCATTCGGCGATCGGACGCCCGTCGATGGCCTTCACGTAGGGATGTTTTTGGTCGAGGAAGGCCTCCCCGTCGGAGAGATAGACCCGGCCCTCGTAACTCCCGGCCACGTAGGGGGCATAGCCCTGGGGCATGTATTCGGCACGCGGGGTGGACAGCCCGGCGTGCCCGTCGCAGAAGAGGCTGATCAGCTTGGCCACCTGCAGGCGGAACTGGTTGAGGGAGGTCTCTTCTGCGAGGGAACCACGGATGGCATCGAGGGCCCCGCGGTAATCCACCGGGCGCAACTCCAGGTAGGAGAAACAGGTCGCCAACACGTGCTCAAGGTAGTCGAGATCCTCCTCCAGGGCCTTGCGGGAGATGAGCGCCGAGTCCCTCAGGTCCGGCTTTGTAATGAGGAACTTGTGCTCGGCGGCAACGGTTTTGCTCCGCTCCCGGGCGATGGTTGCCGGGTCGAAGAGCACCCCGGAAAGGACGTGGGTCTTGATGTAGGAACGCACCACCTGTCGGTCTGTCGGCGCGGCCTCGTAGGCCTTCTTCGCGAAGGCCAGTCCATCCGTCGCGCGGTCGAGTCTCTGGCTGTAGACGTCGAGGGCGAGCATGGCCATGGTGCGGGCGTACTCCGGATGATCCTGGGGAAACTGCTCGAGCAGCCGCGTGCCCTCCGCGTAGTTGCCCTGCCTCAGCGCGGTGAGGCCGTCGCGGAGGAAGTCCCGCTTCGGCGCCTCGCCCGGTAGCAGGCCGCTTATCTCGAGGTCGAGGTAGAGGTCGCTGCTGCTGGGGTTGGCCTGGTGCACCTCCACCGCCACCGTGTTCACGCCCGATTTCGCCAACAGGTCGACGGGAACCACGTAGCCGTGGTACTGGCCTTCATCATCGGGACCCACCGCGATCGAGGCCGGCGTCCCGGGCGCCAGCCTGCCCGCCTCCATGTTGCTGCGGATGGTCTCCCGGCCGTTGATGTAAACGACCGCGCCGTCATCGCGACGCAGGCGGATCCCGAGCGCCTCGAATTTCCCCCCGGCCCCGTCCTCGACCTTGAAGGTGGTCCGGAAATACACGGTCATGTGCTTGTTATCCTCGTCGTCCCCAAAGGACAAGGTGGTGCCGAGGCCCTGTTCGCCATAGCCCAGCGGGGCCTTGCCCTGCTTCCACCCGGCGTCATCAAAGGGGCTGGTCCGCCATCCCTTACCCGGCCCCGCGGCATTGTCGAGGTACCGCCACTCGGTCGCCTCCCCGCGCGGGAGGAGGATCTCCGCGGCATGGGCTCCGGCCAGGAACAGGGTTAGCATTGCGGGGAGAACGCGGAACAGGGAGGATGTTTTCATTCGCCCATTTTAGGGGAAGGAAAGGCTCTTGCACAAGCGCCATCGGGTCCTATCGCGGGTCCGGAAAGGCCGGTGCGCTCCTTCCGGTTTGTCCAGCGGGTCCCGCCAGGTTTGGCATCGATGTTTTCATTGCCAAGCGGTGGATACTGGCACACGATCCGGCCCCGGGGTCCTTCCCAAGACCGCCCACAAACCGTGCGGCCTGTGTCGCGTGGTGTGCGTGCTCCCGGGAGACGGGATCTTGCCGTGATGGATGAGAAGGTGAAGCAATCGAGACAGCCCGGATGCGCTATCGCTATCCTCCTGCTCCTGTTCGCGGCGACCGGCGCGCGCATCACCCGGGCGGATGAAGGCGGGGGGCCGGACCGAACGCTGTACCTGGCACTCGAGGAAGGCGCGGGGAAGGTGGTGCGCATGCACGCGGTTTTCGGGGCCGAGGAGAAGTCCTACACGGTCAGCGAGACGCCGGAAAAACTCAGGCGGGATTTCACGAAGCTGTATCGCAAGCTCGATAAGGCCCAGGCAACCCGGGCGGTGGTTCGCGAGCGCCTGGGCCGCTACGAGCAGTCGTTCTACGGGCCGGTCGCGGCGCTCCTGGATGCGGCGGAGCAGGTCCAGTTCATTATCGACGAGCACACGATCCAGTACGCCTTTGACCTGGTCGACTTCAAGGGCCGGCCGCTTTTCCTCCAGAAGCCGGTTAGCTACAGCACGGCCAGGCGGCGGCCACGGGAGGGTGCCTTCTCGCCGGACTGGAGCGGGTTGGCCGTGTCGGATCCCAGTGCGGATCCCGAGCGGGGGGTCGCGTTCCTGCAGGAGATCCTCCCCGGGACCACGTACCATGACATGAAGGACCTGGATCTCGAGCGGTTCCGGGCCATCCCGCCGAAGGACATCACCCTGCTCAGCCTCCACGGGGCCGTGGAGAAACGCGGGGCGAACATGGACCTGAACAAGGAGCGCCTCTTTGCCGGGGACGTGGCCCGCCTGGGCAGCAGGATCGTCTATCTCGACTCCTGCCAGATGGGCGCATCCTACCCGCTCCTGGCTGCGCTCCGGGAGCGGGGGAACGCGTACCTCGTGGCCCCGCTGTTCAGCAACGAGGCCGGGGACTCCTCGACGAAGACGATCCTGTTTTTCTTCTCCCACTTGAGCCGGGGTGACGCGCCCGCGGTCGCCATGTACCGGGCCAAGATCCGGCTGCACGAGCTGTACCATACGAAAAAATACCAAAGGATGCTCGAGAAGGTGTTTCCATTCCGGGTGTACCTGCAGGAATAACCCGCCCCGCCATACCGTCCGCCCCATGGCGGGAGAGCTTGGCCTTGTCCGCGTACCTGTGT
>JAPYUI010000202.1:1977-7170 GCA_029936175.1 Kiritimatiellia bacterium | reverse complement strand
ACCTGAAGGACGACCTCGGCGAAGCGAAAAACCTCGCCAGCACCCATCCCGAACGCCTCAAGGAGCTATCCGACCGCATGAAAATTGAACATGATCGCCGAGAGGCCCAATACCCTGCCAACCGCGAAACCAAAGAGCCCGAACGACCCCTCTGGCGATGACGAACAGACAGTAACGCGGTTTACGATCCGAGAAGATACGTAATCCCTGCATAACTACAGGCTTAATTAAGCGAATGAAGAAATAACGTCTTTTCGTGTTCTGATTTGATACCCGGCTTACCTTGCTGCTTGGTGGTGAAGGCGAACTCAAAACATCGAGATAATTTCGATGTTCGAAGCCCCCTCAACGAGCCGGAGCGCGGTGGTATGCGTTCGGGACCTGCCGCTTGACCCAGCCGATGATGAGGTCCTCGGTGGTGATCGACAGGCGGCTTGGCTGACCGTAGAAGTGGCGGGAACTGTCGACCTCGTAGCCGCCTTCGGCGTACAATCGCTTCGAGGCGATGTAACCTGGGGCGCCGTTCGAATAGGAACTCACCCAGACGCGTGAGCCGTCGAGCTCCGATTTAAGACGCACGGCGTAATCAATAACAACCTCGCCGGGAAGAAAGACCATCGCCAGATCGTCCCCGAACATCCAACTCTGAATGGCGTACGGGAAGGATCCGTCGATCTTGCCACCGGCGTCTAGGTGCTTGACGACATCAACCGCATAGGCGTGCCGAGCGCCGCCTTTGCCGGTGGCGACCAAGCTGCGCCACTCCGCCTCGCTCGGCAGCGGATCATAGGGGATGTTGATGAGTGTGTGCGCAATCTCGGGGGCACTGTTTATCGGCGTCATTTTCGTGCCGAGCAGCCGCGTCACTTCGGCGGCGATCATGTCGCCGTTTGCCTTGGGCGCCGCCAGATTGCCCTTGCCGTAATTATTCGGGCCAACGTCCGCACCGCATCCGATGCTCACCATACCGACGGCGCCCGGATGCGCCTTTTCGATCGCCGCCTGCGCATCACCCGCCCAGTCGCCGTGAACGTATTCGGCCTGCATCAGCGTCGTGCAATGACAAGCGTAATTGACGTAGACCGCCCGCGTTTTTCCGTCGCCGTCCGACACGCGCAGCACCGGCAGATCATGGTCAACGGGGCCGTCGGGGTTCTTGCCGAAGCCGCGCCACTTGCCGTTGGCGTCGAGTAGGCGCCGGTTGACGCCGAAGGAAACTGTACCTTGTGCCCAGTCTACATGTCCGGGCGTGCGATCGTCGAGCGCCGCTTTAACGACACCGGCGATCCGCTCGAGCAGAAAGGCGGCGTAGCGGTCGATGACATCCGCATGCTTGTCGTAGTCGGCGTCGATATACTTCGCCACTCCTTTGATTTGCGGGGCTGTATGAGTATGCGACGCCGAAATAGTCAGTTGTGATACATCGAGGTTCGCGTCCTTCGGCAGCTTGGCGATGACGGCGGCGCGGAAGCTGTCGGGCACGCCCAGGACATCAACGGTAACAATGACGGCCGGCTTGCCGTTGGCGCCGTCGAAGGCGAGCGCCTTGGCCCATAGCTTCTGCTGCACGGCCGAGATCAGCTGGTTGCGGCGGTAGAAACCGGTAAGCGGCACGGCCTCGGTCGGCGTGATATCGGTGCGCGCGACGCCGACGTTAAGCGGCCGGCGCTCCGTCGCACCGGTCTTGGCGCCGGAGGCCCCCGCTCTGACAAACCTGAAACAGTCGATATCTCCGACATAGGTCGAGACTCCGTTGGAGTCCATCACTACTTTGATCTGCTGTTTGCCTTTCTTGAGCGTGACGCCGTTGTGGATGATGGTCTTCTGCGTCTCCCAGTTTCCGGTGTCCGGGATGCGGATGGGACCGGTGATGTCGTGGCCGTTGATCTCCATGTGCAAGACGCCGCCCTGTTTCTGGGCGGCGACGGGAATCTCGATCGAATAGTCGCCGCTCTCCGTCACCTCGACGCTGTACAGCAGCCATTCGCCGCTGCGTATCCAACCGACAACATGGCCGTTGGAAGCTCTGCCAAAGTCTTCGACATCCACCTGCGTCGTGCGGTAGACCTTGCCTCTGTGGACTTCGTCTGCATCGATGTAAGCCTCGCCAGCCTTGCCGTCATCGAAATTCTCAGCCTCAACGGTTCCGGGGATCCGCTGTCGCGTGCCGCCGTACGGGCGGGTCTTTCGAGCACCGGAGGTCGCTTGCACAAAGCCGATAAGGTCGGCCAGTTTCTGGGTGTCCAGTCCTGCCTCCAACCCTTCGGGCATCAGCGAACGGCCGGCCTTCTCCATGACCTTGATGCGGCTGCGCAACAGCTGTTGACGATTACCGTCGAGCCCCTGCAACTCAATAGCGTTGCCGGACTCACTGGCGATCATGCCGGCCAGCGCCCTGCCGTCGCTCAGGGTAACGGTATACAACTGGAACTTGTCCTCGACCGCCTGATTGGGATCCAGAATTGCCGTCATCATGGCGCGAGTCGAACGATCCGTCAACGCACTCAAGTCGGGCCCGATGTTGACGCCGACGCCGACGCCACCGAGCTGGTGGCAGCTCGCGCACAACTGTTGAAAATACTCGCGCCCGCGGTCGATGTTTGAACTCAATAAGAGTACGGATTGGAATGAATCGAGCACGGCCTGCCGGTTCGGGCTGGAAGCGCCGTGGAACAGGTTCTCAGCCCGCTTGCTAACGCTGGCCTGCGGGTGCTTCAACAGTCGCTGCCGCGTCGCGGCATCAATGGTTTGCACCTTGATCAAGGCCTGTTCGATGGCTTTCAGAAAGTACTGGCTCCCTGCGTCGCGGCTCAACATTTGCGTAACGATGGCAGCGCGGACGCCGGGGCTGGTACTATTCCACACGCCTGCCAAATGGTCGTATCGCTGCCATTCGCCCAGACGCTGCACGGCGGCGACTCCAAGTTCCTTGGGCTGCGGCGTGTTGAGTATGCTCAACAACAGCGTGGCATCCGCATCACGCGCCGCTTCTGAGCGGCCGAGCAACGAAATGGCCGCAATACGTTCACCGGTATTCAGGGCGGGGTCCGTCACGCGCTTGCGCGCCTGATCGACGGCTGCCAGTCCAGATTCGATTGCGGTCTTCAATTCTGGCGATGCCTTGCCTCGGAAGGTCGCCAGGTCAATGCCGTGCTGGTCAACGGCGTTAAGAAAGGCGGTGAAGCTGTCTGCCTGCGGATCGACGCGCAGCAGGCGCGCCGTACTGGCGTCGTCGCCGGCGCCCACGGCGGTCTCGAACAGCCCATCGAGCAGCGCCTGCCCCTCCCCCCCCTTGGCGACCGTTTCGGCGACGATCTGCAGGTGCGGCAGCAGCGAACTCATCGCCGCGGCTCGGTGGTATGGTGAGGCACTGTCGGCGAGGACCGCCTGCGCGAGGGCACGGCCCGCTTCATCTCGCGCATTGGCCATGCTGCGGTTCTGGGGCTTGGCATGAATCTCCCCGAGTGCGATCAGCGCCCGGAAACGCAGCACTGGATCCTTGCTGCGCGACAGTTTGACGATCTCTCCGACCACCGCCGGGTTGGCGTCCGCCTGAACGAAGCGCAACGCGTGCGCCTGCAGCACCGCGTCGCCGCTGGTCAGCGCCGCGTGAGTCAGGACGTCCGGCACACCGCCGAAGCCGTCGAGCAGACTCAGGAGGTGCATGTTGGCGAGGGCCGTGGCGTCGTCATCCCAGCCGGCCATGATCGCCGGATCGTTCAGCGCGGGCTTCTTCCAGAGGAGCAACTGATGCGCCATGTCGCGCGTCCAGCCGCTGCCTGACGACAATTTCTTGACCAATT
The DNA here is from genome assembly GCA_029936175.1 of Kiritimatiellia bacterium. Taxonomy (GTDB): domain Bacteria; phylum Verrucomicrobiota; class Kiritimatiellia; order SS1-B-03-39; family UBA6053; genus JAPYUI01. The sequence goes on along the minus strand of JAPYUI010000202.1, from coordinate 3,367 downwards.
GGGCGGTTGACAGACCGCTCAGTTTCTCGGGCACGGCGGGGCCGCAGGCATCGCTGACGACGCGGTAAATGCGCCCCTTGTCATGGCCGACGCGCGGGTCGAGGACCGCCTGCCATTCTTTGGGGATCCACTTGGGGTGCTCGATGACGTAGCGATACATGTCCACCACCCAAAGCGCGCCATCTGGCCCGGTCACGGTAGTCACCGGCCGGAACCACTGATCGGTCGAGGCGAGAAACTCAGACTCTTGCTCGTCGGCGGCGCGGCGGCCGCGAAAGCTGACGCCGGCGCGGCTCAGCACCTGGCGATGGACCAGGTTGTGGACCGGCTCGCAGATAAATGCGTTGCCGTAGTAACTGCTGCCTAACCGCTGATCACGCATTAGACTGATGCCGCAGGCTGAGGTGATGTGGCGGTTCGAAAAGGGATTATTGTAGCGCAGCGCCGGCGTGCCGGCCGGATAGATGCGCGGCGCATTTGGATTTTCGGGCACCTGCCGGATGGCTGTCGGGTAGCGCACGTGTTTGTTGCGCAGCAGCGTCTCGTTATCGAGCACGACATGCCACAGCGGCCGGGAATTATTGCAGCCGAACCAATTGCCGAAGTCATCGCGAGTGCGGCCGTATTGGGTGCGGCCCGTGGTCAGCTGCATCTTCCCGGTATCCGGTCTGATCTTCAGGTCGAACGACCCGAGATTGACCGTTTTTCCCGTCTTGACCGACTGTATCGTACCGCCGCTGTCGCCGTTGGCCACATGCAGCCAGTTGTCCAGGCCCCAAACCAATCCGTTGACCCGGTGCTGCTGGTTGCCCGTCCCGAAGCCGCGATACAGCACCTCGCGAACGTCCGCCTTGCCGTCGCCGTCACGGTCCTGCGCGAAGATGATCTCGGGCGCGGCAACGACCAGTACACCGTTGCGCCAGGCCTTGACGGAGGTGGGGAAGTTGAGGTCCTCAAGGAAAACGGTCGAACGGTCGAAACGGCCGTCGCCGTCGGTGTCCTCCAGAAAGCGGACGCGGCCGCCGGGCTTGCCCTTGCCGTCCGTGCCCGACGGATAATCCGGCATCTCGACGACCCACAGTTTGCCGTCCGCGCCAAAATCCAGGTTGACCGGGTCTTTGACGAGCGGTTCCGCAGCGACGAGTTCGACACGCAGTCCCGGCTTGACGGTGATCGCCGCGAGTGACTTGGCGGGAGTGAGCGGGGCCGGCACTTCGAAGTCCGCGGGGACGTCGTTGATTTCCTCATAGGCGACCGCGGAGACGCCGAGACAGAGGAGGATCGCACTGGCGAAAAGTCTGAATGCGGTATGCATATGACACCTACTACTGATTACCCCTGTCTAAGATGATCAGCTGCAGTCGAACTAGCAATGACAATAATCGGCAAA
>JAPYUI010000202.1:0-1877 GCA_029936175.1 Kiritimatiellia bacterium | reverse complement strand
AATCGGCAAAGCAATAGTCGGCAGAAGGTCGGGCCGAATATGGGAGAGAATGTCGACGGCAGCCCCACTTCAGACAATCGAGGTCAGGCAGTTTCTGGTAGGCACAAGGCTCCATCACGCAAAACATAATCGCATCTATTCCGGAAGATGCTAAACGCGGTTTTAGCCAACTGGAGATCGAGAACCAACGATGTCACTTCGCAAGTGGCCAGCGAATCACCCTGGAAATAAAGTAAATAATGATTTTGTGTGGTTATATTTGATAGCCGGTTTACCTTTTTCGCACGCTGATGAATAAATTTTATTTATCCCTCTTTGCCTTCCTGCTTCCTTTGATGATTTGGGTCGAGGCAAAAAAGCCCAACGTTCTCTTCATTGCCGTTGATGACCTGCGTCCCGAGTTGGGCTGCTACGGGCAGAAACAAGTCCAGTCGCCCAATATCGACCGGCTTGCGAAACGAGGACTTCTCTTTGAACGAACCTATTGCCAACAAGCCATCTGCATGGCATCCCGGGCCAGCTTGATGAGCGGTTATCGTCCCGATAAAGGACAGATGTACCTGAATGGCCCCCTGTTCAGCCACGTTCCCGATGTACTGACACTCAATCAGCACTTCATTAACAACGGGTATGAAGCCGTGGCCCTGGGAAAAATTTACCACCACAAAAGCGATTATGAAAAAGGCTGGAGTCAAGCCGTATTCCAACCAGAAGGCCAATGGACGGGACGGGGCTATTTGGGTGATGCATCCATTCGCATCGTACAGGCATATGACTTGAAGAACCCAAAAGCTAAGCGAAGGGGGATGGGACCGGCGTTCGAGGGCCCGGACGTACCCGACATTGCGTATCCAGACGGCCTCATTGCGGACCATGCGATCAAAGAACTCAATCGCCTTAAGGACAAGCCCTTCTTTCTCGCTATCGGCTTCATGAAACCGCATCTACCGTTTAACGCGCCAAAGAAATACTGGGACCTGTATTCGGAAAAGCAAATCAAGTTGGTGGACAATCCTTTTGCGCCGCAAGGGGTCCCCAAAAGAGCTCGAACAAACTGGGGTGAACTACGCGGCTACCACGGAATGCCCAGGAAGGGATCCATGCCCGATGACCTTGCCCGCAAGTTGATCCGCGGCTACTACGCCTGCATCTCCCACGTGGACGCCATGATCGGAAACGTACTGAATGAACTGGATCGCCTGGAACTAACGGGCAATACGGTTGTCGTACTTTGGGGTGATCACGGATGGAAACTGGGTGACCACGGGATGTGGTGCAAGCATACCAATTTCGACCGGGATGCGCACGTGCCGATGATTATCAGCGCACCGGGAATGAAGGCACGGGGCCAAACAACAGATGCATTAACCGAATTGGTGGACATCTATCCCACCCTTTGCGAGCTTTGCGGCCTCGATCAACCCAAGCATCTGGAGGGAAGCAGCATGGCACCACTATTGAACAATCCAAACAGGCCGTGGAAGAAAGCTGCTTTTAGCCAGTTCGCCCGGGGAGAACTTAGAGACGTTATGGGGTATTCGATGCGAACTGATCGATATCGGTATACCGAGTGGCACGACCTCAAGAGTGGCGCTGTCGAAGCCCGTGAATTGTATGATCACCAGAAAGATCCGCAGGAAAACATCAATGTTTTCGAAAAACCGGAAAACAAGAAAGTGGTAGCTGCTTTAGCTAAAATGCTGAGCGAAGGGTATCAATCGGCAAAACAATAGGTGGCAGAAGGTCGGGCCTAAACGGGAGGGAATGCCGACGGCAGCCCCACTTCAAACAAACGAGGTCAGGATCAGCCAAAGGACTGAATTTTTTTAAGCAATAATGATAAAACAAACCATACTGTTGTGTGCAGGCCTCTTGTT
>JAPYUI010000019.1:22412-40062 GCA_029936175.1 Kiritimatiellia bacterium | reverse complement strand
GCCGAAATCCAGGCCCAGGCCAAGAAGAGCGCACTCGCTCAGGCCACGGCCCTGGAGGATAGCCGGAAAGACCTGGAACGGAGCCGTGATGAGACAGAGCACGCCCTCGCACAGGTCGCCCTCATGGCGAAAAAGCAGGATGCAAATACGGCTAAAGTCCTTGAACAAGAGACTAATCTCAAGAAGCAACTCGAGGGTGCGATTCAGCAGGCCGCTGATACACAAATGAAGATGGCAGCATCCGAGCAACTTGTCCTGACAAAACAGAAGGCCCTGAAGGATGCCGCGAACCTGATCGTAGAACTGGAAGAGGAGAAAGTACTCATGCTCGCCCAAATGGCCGCGATAGCCAAGGGGGTGGACGAAGATGCTGAAATTTTCCGAAAAAAGCAGGCCGACATGGAAGCGATGCAGGCAAAAGCAGAAGCAGAAATTGAGCAAGCCCAGGAAATCACGCGCAGGGAGGAGGCAATCCGCAAGCAGACCCAGGAACGTCTAAAGAAGATCGAAGGAGAGAAGGAGCAAGCCCTCGCCCAAATCGCCTCGATGACACAGGATGTGGACGAGCAGGCCACGCAACTCCTGAAGCAACAAACCGCCATGGATGAACAGTTGGCCGTGGCACAAAAACAAGTTGCAGAGGCCCAAACACTGGCCCAGGCGAAAGAAACCAGCCTGGCCCAGGCCCAGGCCAGCTACAAAAATCTCACCGGAGAAATGAATGAAGCCCTGGGTCAGTTGGCCACAATGAGTAAAACCCTCGATAACCGCGAAGCTTCCTCCCAGGAAAAGCATAAGGCCCTGACCACCCAGCTTGAAACGGCACAGAACAGGGTCACGGTGATGACCCAGAGTGAACAGAAACAACTGGACGCGCTCAAGCGGTTCGAATCCGAACGCGATGCGCTAATGGTGCAGATCAACAACCTGCAAACCAATGCCGTCAATCTGGCAAAAGAGCAGTCGCTGAGCCACTCTGCACTCAAGGACAAGGACGACGAACTAAGCTGGCTTCGAACCGAACGTGAAAAAACACTTTCCAGCCTGAAAGACGGAGAAACCAAGCAGCAAACCATGGCGGTGGCTTCGAATGAACGGATCAGCCGCCTCACGGAAGACATGGCACAGTTGGCTGAAGCTCGCAAAAACCTTCAGGACGCCCTGGAGCAAGCGGAGAAGGACCAGCAGTCGACGCTGGAAACCCTTGCAGCCATGCAGGCGACCGCATCCAGAACGGAAAAAGAGCAAGGTGGAATAAGGGCCGCCCTGCAAAAGAAGCTGGACCAGGCGCAGGCAGAAAGGACCGCTCTCGAGAAGAGCCAGGTGGCTATGCGTAAGCAGGCAGGTACTGCACATGCAGCCCAAGAGCAGGAATCGAAAATCCTGGCAAACAAACTGGCGGCGGCGGAAGCGAGCCTGGCGGGCCTGAATAAAACCATGCGGGGTCAAGTAGAGGACCTGCAAAACGAATTGGCCACCACGCAATCTTCGCTCAGCAAGTTAAGGACCAGTAACGAAGAGGCCGCGAAAAAGCATGGGCATGTCCTCGCCGGCGAGGAGGAGAAGTTGGCCGTAGCCCAGACAGCAGTGAACAGATTGATGGAACAGCGAAAGACCGACAAGCACTCATCTGAGTTACGGATGACGGAGGTGGGGAAGCAGCTTTCCGCCTCTCAAGAAGTGAATAAGACCTTGGCTGACAAGCTCGGAAGCATGGAACAGACACAAAAGGAATCCGCCAAAGAACTCGCGCTCATGCGCACGGCGAGTGCGGATACCACGACCAGGCTCAACTTGGAAATCACCTCCTTGAAAGAAGCGCTGACACTCTCCGGGAAGAAGCAATCCGCCCAGGCTGCGAGCATGACCGCAAGCGAGAAGCAATTGACCGACCTGCAGGAATTGAGCGGAAAACTCCAAGAAGCGCTCGCAGAAAAAGAGGGACAGCTTGCCGATGGCAAGACCGCTCACCTCAATGCTTCGAAGGCGTTCAAGGCCGAGTTGGACACCACCCATGAGGAACTCCAGGACACCCGGAAATCTTTGGAAGACCAGGTAAATAAGGGCGATGCCTTGCAGGCATCCAATCAAATGGCATCGGACAAGATCAAGGCCTACCAGGGCCAGATCAAGGACCTCCAGTCACAGCAATTGAAAAGCACGACCGAACTCGCAGCATCACTCAAGATGGTCAAGCAGGAAAATACAGACCTCGTTAAGCGGGTTGAAGAAAAAGAAGCCTCCCTAACCCAAGCCTCGGCCGAGGCGGTTAAGCAATTAGCGGCCCTCCGTGAACGCCTGAAAGATACAACCAGTGAGAAGGATGCCATGGCATCAACACTGACGGGGAAAGAATCCCTCATCACAGACTTGAGCAAGGACATCAAGCAGGTCACGACGAAGAGCGAAACGGCCCAAGCTGAATTGGCGACTCTCGCCAAGGCGAATACGTCCCTGACCCAGGCATTCAAGGATCAACAGGTAAAGGCAACCGAGTTGACAGAAGCAAATGCCGGCCTCATCGCGTCGGTAAGCCAGCTGCAGAAAGAGCAGAAAACGAGTACGACCCGCCTGCAGACGCTTGCCGATCAAAACGAGAAGCAAGCTAGGCAAATGACCGAGGAACGTGGCGATGCGCAGGAAGAAAACACGGCAGCCAACAATCTCAACGCCCAACTCCAGGCGGTGAACCAGAAAATGAAAAGCCTGGTAACGACTGCGCAGGCGGATCTAGCTTCTTCAAAGGAAACCCTCGACAAGCAGGCGGCCAACCACACACAAAGCATGAACCGGATCAAGACCCTCACGGAGGAAATCGAAACGCTCCGTTCGTCAAGCACTACCACGGTCGCTAAAAAGGATAAGGTGCTTCAGGGCCTTAACAAAGAGCTGGAAAATTCCAATGCGCAGATTAAGCAGCTACAGAAAGCACTAAGTACCGCTGATGATGAGGCCAAAACCACTTCAGCCAGCATGCAGAAACAGCTGACGAGCAGCCAGTCGGCATTCAAGAAGGTCCAATCCGATCAAACCCGCGTGCAAAATGAGCTGGCCGCACTCAAGCTAAGCCACCGCAAGGATCTGGACGTCAGGGGGAAAGAATTACTCCGCCTGCAAGAGACATACGAAAAGAGCCAGAGTCAGCTCTCAAAGATCACCGCAGTCAACCTCAAGCATGCCTCCGAAGTACAGGGACGAATTACCCAGGCAACCAGTCCGCTTAAAGACCGACTCCAGCAGATGGAAGCCGAAAGAACGCAATTCACCCTCAATCAGGACAAGATGCGGGCCGATAATACCCGAGCTGCCAAGGAACAGGAACAACGCATCCTCACCCTGAAACAGGACCTGAATACATCCACCCGACAGGTAACCGACATGAAGGAGCAATTGGTGGAAATGTCCAAACTCGAGGTCGCGGCGACGGATTACCAGAAGGCGCACCTGATCGCGGTCGCCCAGACCCGGGAAATGCAGGCACAATTATCGATCGCCACAGACCAGATCCAAGAGGCAAATAATAGTGCCAAGCGTGCTGAGAACGCTCGGGAAGCAGCACTCACGCAACTGGGGATCGCGATGACCGAGGCCGAACGACTCAAAAAACGACCTGCTATGTCTCCCCAACAACTGGCCGAGTTGGCCTCCATGAAAAATGAAACGATTACACTGGCGAAGGCTCGGGATGATCTCAGCCAAACATTAAAACTTCGTGAGCATGAATACGCGACGTTGAAGGCGAGCAACGAGGAACTCGGCAAAGCTTTCAACCATGCACGTGAACAGATGCATGCATCCAAGACGAAAGAAAGCGCCGAGGTTGAAAAGCTCAAGGAGCAGAACAACTTCATGAAGGAAAGCCTGGAAGAAGCCCTTAAAATATCTTCCGAGAGTAAAAACCAATCCGATAAACTGGCCTCCGACATGGATAAGCTGAACACGGAATACCAGGCCTTGGTGAAAGAAAATAGCGGGATGAAGAGTTTTGCTTCCGCGAACGACACCAAGATCCAGTCAATACTTGAGGAGAGGAAGAATCTTGAAATCCTTCAGCGCCAGGCGACCCAGGAACTGGAGGCCATGAACGTCAAGTATGGTGAACTCGTGCGCAAGGACCGGGCCAACAAAAACGCGGCAACCAAGTTGGACGCAATGGAAAAATCCGTAACCGCATCAAAGGAAAATATCAACCAGCGCGATATCGAAATCCAACGACTCCAAGCGCATATGGCGGACGATCGGGCCAGGAGCAAAGCCCAGGCAGACAGTCTGGCTGCCCGCAATGTCAGCATCGAACAACAATACCAGGCCAAGCTGGCTGCCAAGGATGTCGATTACACGAAACTGATGCAGATGATCTCAAACAAGGGGGCGGAGGACAAATCCATGAAGGCTTCGCTGAAAAGTGCAAAAGAAGAGATTACTGCATTTAAGGTCGCCATCCAGAAAAAGGACCGTGAACTAACCGCGTTGAAAGATGGTGGGAAAAGTACCCTTGAACTGGAGGCACAACTCGCGCACCTGCAGCAAACCCAAAAGGCGGACAGGGCTAGTTTCATGAACGAAAAGGAACAACTCATGGCACAAGTGAAAGACCTGGCCAAGCAGGCGGTTGCGAGTCCGGATGACCTGGCCGAGAAGAACAAGGAGATCGTACTGCTCAAGGCGAGCAATCGGGAACAACTCATCGCCCTTCAGTCAGAAATCACATCGCTGCAATCAACGGTTGCGAAGGTGGAGACGAATAGCGCAAACGAGAAGAATGCCCTGCTCATCCGCCTGGATGAATATGAGAAGCAGATCGGCGGAAACCTCAACGACATTCGCACCAAACTGAAGGAGAACGACTCCCTCAAGGCCAAGTTGTCCCAGTCCGGGGAATTTGAGAACCGGATGGTGAAAGCGCTTGAAGAACGCGACCAGGCCAACGGAAACTTACGGACCCTGGCCACGGCAGTTGAGCAGGTGCGGGCGCAAAACAAGAAGCTGGAAACGGACCTGGGCGCGCTGAATGCACAGAAAGAAGCAGCGAACGAGCGGATCAAACTCCTGGCGACGGAGCAGTCCCAGGCATCCGCGATGCGCCAACAACTGGAAGCTGCCCAGTCAATGGTGCTACAACAGAAGGCTGACCTGGGACGGCAGAAGCGCTTGAATAACGAGCTCGCCAAGGCCGTCGATAGCGACAACAAAGCGAAAACGGAACTCGTGGCGGTCAGCCAGAAGGCTTCCAAGGAAATTGCCCAGCAAAAGAAGGTGAATGTTGAACTGGCCCTGACACTGGAAGCGGCGACCAAAGATCGGAATACCTTGGCCCAGCAAATAGAAGCCCAAAGCACTCTGTTGGCCCAAATGAAAGCTCAGGCGCCTTCGCCCGAAGCCAACCAGCGCATGAACGTGTTACAGGAGGAAAACGCTCGCTTGAGCAATGAACTCCAGCGCCTGGAAGCCCAGTTGGTCCAATCTGAATTAAAGGTACAGGACCTGGTCATTCAGCAGCAGGAAGTCCTGATCAGACTGAAGCGCCTGTTAAGCGCTGCCAACGAATAATCGCGTCTGCCCGGGTTCACCCGGGCTTTTTTCACCCATGAATGTCTATCCGGAGCCCCGCACCTTTCGCGTTTCCCGTCGTCCGCTGGCCTGTAAACAGGACGAAGTATACCTGGATCACTCGCTGATCGACGAACTTCTCCCCTTCGTCAAAGAGGTTTTGGCCGTGCTGGGCAAGCGCTATGGACGCCGCTTCCAGATCACGAGCAGCCCCGTTCGGAAGGCGAATGCCTTCCTCGTCCTTGACCGAAACGAAGCGAAGGCGCCGGAGGCGTACGAGATTGAAGCCACGGGCCAATGCTTACGGATTCAAGCTGCAGATGTCCGGGGTGGTTTTTATGCTTTGCAGACCTTAAAACAAATCATCGCGCACCCGGTGGATCCCCTGCCCTGCTTTTTTATCCGCGATGCCCCCGCCTTCGCTGCCCGAGGAATCATGCTGGATATCAGCCGGTGTAAGGTCCCGCAGATGCGCACGCTTTTCCGCATGGTCGAAAAGATGGCCGCGATGAAATTAAATCAATTACAATTGTACACCGAACATACTTTCGCCTTTCAAAATCATCCCCAGGTCTGGAAAGCTGCCAGCCCGATGACCGCGGAAGAAATCCTGGAGCTGGATGCCCACTGCCAAAAACATTTCATCGAACTGGTCCCCAACTTCAACTCCTTTGGCCATTGGGAGCGTTGGCTGAAATGGGATCGCTACAAAGTCTACGCCAATTGCCCCGACGGCTTCACCAACTCCTGGGGCACAAACTATCCGCACGGGGCGATGTTAAAGCCCAACCGGGCATCCTTAAAGCTGCTGGAGGAACTTTTTGACGAACTGCTGCCAAACTTCAGTAGTCGACAGTTCAATACCGGCTGCGACGAGACCTTCGAACTGGGCACCGGTTGGAGTAAAAATATCTGCCAGCGAAAAGGAACCTACAACGTATATGTCGACTTCCTCAAGCAGGTCAACCGCATGGCTGAAAAGCACGGACGCCAGATGCAGTTCTGGGGGGATATCATCCTGAAACAGCCCGAGCTGATCAAGGATCTCCCACCCAACAGTACCGCCCTGGCCTGGGGCTATGAAGCCGATCACCCTTTTGCCGAAAACTGTAAAGCCTTTCACTCGGCGGGGCTGGCCTACTACGTCTGTCCGGGTACCTCCAGCTGGAATTCCATCACCGGGCGTACCGCCAACGTCCTGGGCAACCTGGAATCAGCCGCCCGGCATGGATCCCAAAATGGAGCGACCGGATACATGATCACCGACTGGGGCGACAACGGCCATCACCAGGTGCTGCCTGTGAGCTATCTCGGCTTTGCTGACGGTGCCTGCCGGGCCTGGAATCCCCGCACGGGGCAGGACCCGGTCGACGCTGCCAACCGGTGCTGGTTCGCCGATGAAAAAGGGGCCTCCGCCGAGGTCTTTGCCGAACTGGGTCGCGTGCTCGACCCGATTCACCTGCCCTTTGCCAACAGCTCTGCATTTCACCACTTACTGTTTCATCGTAAGCCCGCCCACGAGAAGCTGCTGAAAATATCCACGCGCGAACTCAAGCGTTCGATGCGCCGACTCGATAACTTGGAAGAACGGGTGCAGGACATCCGCGGGGAAGACGCCAGCCTGCTCCGCCGTGAATTCAAGCACACCACGGGCATGGCCCGCCTGGCAATCGCGCGTGGGCTGGCGCTTCGGGATGATCCGGCCAGCGAACCACCCCGGCTAAAACAGCGGGTCCAGGCAATTGAAAGGCGCCACCGGGACTGCTGGCTGGCCCGCAATCGGCCCGGAGGACTGACGGAGAGTTGCAGCTGGTTCAGGCGGATCGTACGCTAAACCTGTTCAGTTCTGATCGCCTCCGGCTTCGAAATCCAATTCCAATTGACCGGTCACGATGATCTTGCGACCGTATTCCTGTTCGGGATCGGAGGTGTCATAGATGACAAACTTGATCCCGGAGAACTCACGGGCCAAGCGGTTGGCAATAAAGGTTTCCACCGCCTTGATGTTATGCGGGTCGTCGTCGGAAAAGCCCACCGAAATCGGTTTATCCAAATACGGTTTCAACTTTACGATACGGATGATGTGTCGGACAAAATCTTCAATCGCGACCTGCTTGGCGAATTCCTGACTGGCCGATCCCGCCCGGTGCGCGCCCAGGAGTTTTTGAAATTCAGGTGAGGTAACCGCATGGTAGCGGTTCAAGTCCAAGTACTCCGCGAGCACTTCCTCATCCGAGAGGGACTCATGCTCCTCCTCAAACTCCTCCTTGTATCCACGCAAGTTGCGGATCATGCTTGCGCGCTCCTCTGTCGAGAGAACCTGCTCGATAAAGTATTCAACTCCCTTGCGAATCGTCTCGGAATAATGCCCCCGGGCCGTGACGATGGCGAACAGGCGGCCTTCCATCAGTGCGGTTTTGAAGCGCTGGAAACTGGGTGCACCCACCTCACGACCACTGGTAACCGGTTCCAGTGCTTTGCGCGCATCGGCAAGGAAGGCGCTTTCTTCCAAATGGGCCAAATCCCGGAAATCACAAAATGCATTCTCCCAATCCCCGTCCGGCGGACGATACTTTTCATCGTTGCGCACCACGGAAAACATCGACGTGGACACGGAGTGCCGCTCCCACTCTCCCTCTTCATTCAAGCGTTCGAGATGAATGCGCGTCGGCATATGCAGGATATTGTCATCCCAATCGAAGATGTAGTACTTGAAGTCGCGATCTGCGACATCGCCATTCGCGTTTAGCTCTTCCCCGTCCGTCATTTTATCGGCTCAGGACTCCTTTCAGGCATCAATATAAAGGTGGCCACATTGGGGGTGGAGAAACTTTCCCGGGCGGTTTGCATGATGCCCTCGGCATTCAGGGCTTTGACATAGATATCGAATGCCTGCACAATACGTGGGTCCTCGCCATGCCAGTGATAGTATTGCAGCGTACTCCGCCAGAACTCGTTGGTCTCCCGACTGGTTTCACGCTGACGCAAATGGCTTTCCTTTACCTTCTTCACGTAAGAGGACGCCATCGGAGTTTTCTGCAAGGCCAGGATCTCCTGGTCGAGTTCCGTGAGCAACTGCTCCACCTGTTCGGGTGCACAACTGAAGGATATCTGTACCGCATACTCACCAAGAGGGTAGTGTCGAATAATCGGGCTGACCGACACCCCATAGGTTCCGCCCAAGTCCTCGCGAAGGGTTTCACGCAACTTTATTCTTAGCGCGGAAACCATCGACTGCAGGGCAAAGCGATTGTCATAATTCCACTCAAAGGATCCGGTGTACATGCGAAGCACAGTACTTTTAGGTTCCAGTCCTTTCCTGATCTCCTTGTCGATTTTTCCCGGGGCACTTCGAACCCCCCGGTCAACCCAGTTTTCCTCCGTGGGCTGCGAAGGCAGCCCGGCAAGATACGTCACGGCCAGGTGCTCTAGCTCAGAACGGTCGAAACGACCAACAAAGAGGAACGTGAAATCGTCCGCATCGGAAAAGCGATCCTTGTAGGTTACAATAGACTGTAGCATGTCCATGCGATCAACCATCTCCGGCGTCCAGGGCTCACGGCGAAAATGATGCTGCGACATGGTGCGCTGTACCGTATCGGAGAAAGCCGCTCGCGGGCTCATCAATCGATTTTTCAACATGGCTTTCATCCGCTCCTGCAAGGATGCAAACGCAGCGCGATCGTGACGGAACGAAGTGAAGTGCAGATAGATCAACTGAAACAGCGTTTCAAGATCCGCCGCGGAGCAAGCGCCTTTCAGTCCCTCCCCATGCTCATTAATATACGGTGCAACCGAAACAATTTTCCCGGCCAACTTTTTTCGCAACTGGGTATTGCTGAAAGGCCCCAGGCCACACTCCCCGATAACCGAGGGGGCCGACACTGCGGAAACAAAATAGGGGTCTGGAATCAGCGAATGCCCACCCTTGCTGAAGGCACTGAACAAGACTTGGTCGTCCCTGTACTCCGTAGGTTTCAGCATGAGTTTCACCCCGTTGGAGAGTGTCCAGGTTTCCACATTCAGTTCATCCACACGCTCCCGCTTAACAACCTTACCCGGAGTCGGCATGGGGTCGACCAGGGGTGCATCACCGCTGTCATCCACGTACGGCTCCAAGTCCCGCCTGGCAGTGGCATCAAGAATCGCCCGGACGGCATCCACGCTCGGGGGGGCTGAGCCAGCCTTCTCGGGACCATCCATGAGTACGACCCGGTTGTCGTCCCGAATCCAGGCATGGGAGAGGGCATTCACCTCTGCCAAGGGGATCTCTGAAAGAAATCTTTGATAAAGTTCCCATTCTTTATCGATGCTGAGCACCACCTGGTTCTTCAAAAAAGCCGCCACGTAACGCCCAGCATAAACAGGTGAGTTCGTTTTCTCTTTTTCCGCATGTCGGCGCTCCATGCCGCGCAAGGCCCTCCGCTTGTGCCGATCGAATTCAGGTCCCGTAAACCCAAACCGCTTTACTCGTTCGATTTCATCCAAACCCGCAGCCATGCCGCTTAGGTATTCTCCTTCTTTCACCATGGTTCCGAGGCCAAAAAATTCTTTTCCGCGAACGATGGCGCTCTTATATACATGGGCATGGAGAAATAGGGCTCCGGGCTTTTTCCGAATCTCATCGAATCGCTGGTTCAACATCCCAAGAAACGCCTGCTGCACGAGCGAAGCCCGGTAATGCGCTTCTGTTTTGAAAGGTTCCTCATTCATTTTGTAGTACACACTACCGGAAGAGAGGGTCGCTTCGGGATCGGTGGCAATCGAAATCAAGGTTTCCTCATGATCAGGAACGGGGAATATGCCACGGACGGGAGCGTGTTCCGACTTCTGCATGCTCGAGAAATGTTTCCGGATCAACGCAAGTACCTGTTCAGGTGCTACATCACCCACCGCCACGATGGCCATCAAATCGGGTCGGTACCAATCCTGGTAAAAATCGCGCAAGCGATCAAAAGAGAAGCTGGTCAGGACCTTCTTGGTACCGATGGGTATACGCTCTGCGTATTTGGATCCGTGGAAAATCTTGGGGATATGCTGATCGCGTATGCGTTGCTGGGCACCCCGGTGGAGTCGCCGCTCCTCCAGGATCACCCCGCGTTCCTTTTCGATCTCCTCGTCGTGAAAGGCCATGGCATCGGCCCACTCACGGAGGATCATCACTCCCTTGTCTACCTGGGCTCCATCGTCCGTGGGAAGTTGAAGCATATAGACGGTTTCATCAAAGGATGTGTACGCATTCAGGTCCGGACCAAAGGTCATACCGATGGATTCAAGATAATCCACCAACTCCTGCCGGGCAAAATGCCGGGTTCCGTTAAAAGCCATATGCTCGACATAGTGGGCCAGGCCCCGCTGGTCGTCGGCTTCCAGCACCGAGCCGGCATTCACCACCAGCCGAAGCTCCAAGCGGGATTCCGGTTTGGGGTTCTTGCGGATATAATAGTGCAATCCGTTATCCAGTCGGCCGCGAAGCACCGCGGGATCCCACTTCAACAACCCTGCCGGACAAGCAAACACGCTGACCAGGGCAACACATATGGTGATCCATTTCATCAGGGTGTACATAGCATTATTACGATGAACGGAAAACCTTTGATGCCCGGATCCGCAAACAGATGATTTACCCAACGCTTTTTTTATGCTACAGCAACAGTCAATCTTGGATAATAGGACAAAACAGAAGTTAAAAGTGCGCGGTCAGCGCCTTGAGCCCAGCGCCCAGGTCGGCAAGGCCGGGGTCACGGACGGGGTTACTCGAAACGTCATACAGTTACTGGAACAAAGCGACCTGTTAAAGGTCCGATTGCCGGGAATCTCTCCGGCTGAACGACGGGACCTGGCAGACCAGCTCGCGCGGGAAACCGAAGCCACCGTTCTGCACCGCGTAGGTCGCACCATCCTGCTCTACAAGGAGCGCGAGGAACAGACCTTCCCATGAAGGGTCCCGGCCTCACGGCCTGCCTGCTCGTCGCAGGACTCTTCGCTGGCTGCTTCCAACACACGATTCGCGTGGCCGTACATGCGGATGGCAGTGGCAGCATTTCCGTGCGGCAGGTACTGAGCAAAGAAACCCTCGCCGTACTGCAACAACAGACAGGCAAGCGGCCCGTTTTCAACGAAGCACAGATCAAGGAATTCGCCGCCCAATACGGTCCGAATGTCCACCCGATTGTCGTAAGGGAAATTAGCCTTCCGGAAGGCCAGGGCTACCTGGCCATCTACGAGTTTACGGATATCAACCAGGTGCGTATTCCTACGGGAAAGGAATCGTACAGCTTCGTCTACCGGAATGGGAATCTGACGGCCAAAAGCCCCCGGCCTCCATCCAAGCGACAAGCGGCAGAAATCCCTTCACAGGCCTCAACCGAGGGCTTTGCCCGCTTGATCAAGACCATGGGAACGCCTTATGGATTCTCCGGAGAAGAACGGCCCGAAATAGTGGCCCGTCGCGTATTGAACGACCTGAAAATATCGATTGACCTGGATCTTCCGGAAGGAACGGAGACCTCACATGCCAAGCATGTTGAGCCACAGAATAAAAGCCGGGTACGCCTGCTGCAGGTAGACGGGCACGTCATGTCCTCCAGGCCGGCAGCCATCCAAACACTGCTCCAGGCCGATGGCCAGGCTCCGATTGAGGTGCTGCTCTCAGGTCTACCCGGGGTCAAGATCGAGCCGAAGGCCGAACTGAAATTTAAGCTGCCCTAAGCCTGCCATTTATCCACGCGGGAACGACCACGGGCCACCGGGTCCAGAGCGGCGGTGCATGCCGCTTCATTCGCAGCCCGATTTACGCCAGGGACTCCAGAAAAGGAATCACCTCGTGCAGGGTCTGGAACTCGGCCTCTGCAAGGGCGACGAGCTCTTCAGCAGGCCGCACATGGTCCGGAACGAGCAAGGGCCGCATGCCCGCGCGGTGGGCAGCCTCGATGCCGGGGCCGCTGTCCTCCAGCACGAAGCACCGGGCGGGCGGCATCTCCAGCAGATGAGCGGCGGCGAGAAAAATATCCGGGGCGGGCTTGCCCTGCTCCACCTGGTCACCACAGATGATCTGGCGAAAGCGACCCTGGATCCCGGTGCCCCTTGTTTTCGGTTCGAGCTGGTGGCGGCGGCTGGAGGTCGCCAAGGCCAGGGAAAAGCCTTGGTCATCCAGGAAATCGAGCAGTTCAAAAAACCCGGGCTTGATAACGGGGGCTTCGATTTCGATCAACCGGTGATAGTGGTGGTCCGACCGGGCGAGCAGCGCATCATACGACACGTCCGCATCGAGCATTTCCTCAAGCAGGGACCGGATTGAGTGGATGGTGCGGCCCACCATGGCCTGGACAACCTGCTCGGGCACCGAGACCCCCAGATCCTGTCCTGCGAGGACCCAGGCTTTCCGGGCCAGGCTCTCGGTCTCCAGGATCAAACCGTCCAGATCAAAAATCACAGCTAGATTTTTCATGATTGCCGGTTATGGTAGGGTCTTTTCATCGAAAAGCAAAATCAGGTTTAAACGATATGGAAACATTAACATTTCTCCAACCGGAGCAGGCGCGCCAGATTCATGCACAATTCGGCAGCCCCCTGTTTGTCTATGACGAAAATATCCTGCGCGCCAATGCAAGCGCCGCGATGGCCTTCCCCAACGCTTTCGGCCTAACCGCTCGCTACGCGATGAAAGCGAATCCCCATGCATCTATCCTGCGCATCTTTCACGAAAGTGGCATGCACATTGATGCCAGTTCGGCGTACGAGGTTGAACGAGCCATCCGAGCGGGCATTCCCGCCGATCACATCAGTTTGAGCTCGCAGGAATTGGCAGCGGACCTCGCTGGCCTGGATGAAAAAGGTGTGAAGTTCAATGCGACTTCCCTGAACCAGCTTCGCGCCTTTGGGCAACAGGTTCCCGGCGGGCGGGTGGGACTCCGCTTTAACCCCGGGCTTGGATCCGGCGGAACGACCAAGACGAACGTCGGCGGCCTGGCATCAAGTTTTGGCATCTGGCACGAATACCGCGAGCAAAGCAAAGCCGTCGCTGCCGAATATAAGCTGACGATTGAACGCATCCACTCACATATTGGTTCGGGAAGTGATCCGGCGATCTGGCAGAAAGTCAGCCAAATGAACCTCGACCTCGTGCGCGAATTCCCAGACGTGACGAGCCTGAATCTCGGGGGCGGCTACAAGGTTGGCCGCATGCCGAACGAAACGTCGACGGACCTGCAGACGGTAGGCCAGGCGGTAAAAACTTCTTTTGCCGCCTTCGCAAAGGAAACCGGGCGCGAACTCCATCTCGAAATTGAACCCGGCACCTTCATGGTGGCCCATGCCGGTGCGATCCTGTGTCGGATCCAGGACCTGGTCGATACGGGTTCCGAGGGGTATCAATTCCTGAAAATTGACACCGGAATGACCGACCTGCTCCGCACCTGCTTATACGGCGCGCAGCACCCCATGGTGGTTGTCAATGCCGGTGAACGAACCGGGCAGACGGTTGCGTATATCGTCAGCGGTCATTGCTGTGAATCCGGCGATATGCTGACCCCTTCGCCCGGCGACCCCGAACGACTGCAGCCCCGTGAACTGGCGGAAGCCCGAATTGGCGACCTGTTGATCATCGGCGGAACCGGGGCCTACTGCTCGTCCATGTGCGCAAAAAACTACAACAGCTTTCCAGAGACAGCCGAGGTGCTGGTGGAGTCAAGTGGTGCATACCGCCTGATCCGCAAGGCACAGACCCTGGATCAGATCCTTGCGAACGAGGTCTAGGAGGGGGGCTTCAAGGGGCACGGGGTAAACGGAGGAGCGGGACCACGAAGGACCAAAGCCCAAGGTCCCGGTAATCCCTGAAGCCCCGCTTTCCGCTTATTCAAAGTCGGGACGCTTTGGTCGATCGTCGCCACCATCCGGACCGCCGCCTGGACGACCACCGCCGGGACGTTCGCCGCCGGGACCACCTTGACCCCCACGACCGGCCGTGAACCGTTTGGCCATCGCATCAAGCTCCGCCTTGTCGAGTGCTCCATCGCCGCTGGTGTCGGCCCGTTCAAGCACCCGCTGCATGCGTTCAGGCAATTCTTCCTTGGACAGCTTGCCGTCCTTGTTCTTGTCGTTCTCCATGAGACGGGCGATAAAATCACCGGGGCCACCACCACCGGGAGCTCCGCCACCTTGGCCACCCTGCGTGGGGCGAAATTCTTCACGGGTAATCTGCCCGTCACCGTTTTTGTCCAGGGTCTTGAGGGCCGCTGAAGCACCGGCAATTTCCTCGGAAGAAAGCGTGCCGTTGCGATCCTTGTCGAGTACCAGCAAAACGGGATTCAGGGGTCGACGCCCGCCGAATCCGCTACCACCTCCACCGGGTCGACTGCCGGGACGTTCACCGGGGCGATCAGCGCCGGGACGTTCACCGGGCCGTTCACCGGGCCGATCGCCACGCGGAGGACCCTCGTTCTCAGCAAAAATGGTCGGGGAAAACAAGTAGGCCACACTGGCTGCAATCATAATAAATACGGGTATTTTCATTGGGAACTCCTAGGTTATGACGATTATGGTCATAGAACGCTTATACCGCGAGAATTATTGCCCTGCAGGTGGTTTTTTTGGCGTCCATTTCCGAAAAAGCTCCAGCCATTAGCCCTTTGCACTGATGACAATCAGTGGACAGCGGGTTTTTCGCGCGACCTGGAGGGTGAAATTACCAAAAAGCTTTTGCGTCCGACCCAGCCGCTCGGCACCAAGAATAAGTAAATCCGTATCGGCTGCTTGCTCGACCACGACATCAATCGGTGTATCCGAGCAGATGACCCGGGATTCCGAAATCCCCGGGGCCAGGTCACTCGCCAGCAGGGCGAGGTACTTACGCGCCAGGAGCCGGTCCTGGGCAGAGGCCTGTTCCGACACGATGCTGAGGAAGGTCACCTTCATGTCGCCGACCCGGGCGAGACTGCCGATCAAACGCGCCATGAGCTGGGTATGGCGGCTGCGGCCCGCCACGGGTACCAGGATATGCTTCACCTGTTCGAACTGCCATCCCTGCTGCGCACGGACGGTGACGATATCCGCATCGAGATGGCCGAGTACGGCATCCAGGGGCGTACCCGTTCCCTCCTCGCCGAGTTCGCTTAAGCCCAGCAGTACGCTGGCACACTGCCTTGAGCGGGCCACCCGGGCAATTTCATCCCAGGGGGATGCGGCAATCGTGGTCAACCATTCCACCTGCCCGGGAGCGCTGTGTGCCTGAAGAATGGCCTCACCGGCAATGTCCCGTATTTGATCGACGGGTACGGGATGGAGGGAGGGATCCCAATCCGGCGGGGCGACAACAACCGAATGCATGAGCACGCGACCGCGGTTGGTGGGGGTCAGGGCCGCCGCAACGGAAATCAGGGTACCCGCCGTCTCGGGACGCGCAACCGGCACAAGTACCAGGGGATTGCGACCGCGCAGGTGCTGGATTTCCGGGTCACGCGCCGCCGCAAAAGCATCGCTCACCCGGGCGTGCCGGGCTCCGAGCACCATGAAAGCGGCCAGGCCGAGAACGATCCATCCCAAGGCAATGCCACCCGCCAGCGGAACCATCAGGCCCTGGAATATCGCGAGGGACAGGCAGGAAAGGCCCCCGAGGACCGGTACGAGCGGAAAGAACGGGGTACGGAAAGGAGGAGGCATGGCGGCGGACCGAATGCGGACCAGGATGGTGATCCCGTGTGCCAGGGCAAAGGTGACCAGGAAAACCAGGCTTGCCGCGGCACCCGCTGCGGCGAGGTTGGGCAGCAGCAGCACCAGCAGCACCATCAACCCGACACTGGCGCATATCGCCATGCGGGGCGTGCCGCTTCCCGGGTGCACACGGGAAAAGAATCGCGGCATGGTCCGATCGCGGGACATGCTCATCGCGATACGCGAGGCAGCAAACAGGTTGGCTTGCAACGCACCGAGCATGGAGAGCACGCCGGCCACGAGCACCAGCCAGTAACCGAAGGCCCCCAGGTAATGATTTGCGGCAATCGCCACAAAGGCTTCCGGTTCTGCCCGGGCCGCCGCGGTCAACGAAGTCCCCGGGGCAAAGCCTACCAGGGCGATCACCAGCAGGAGCGGAAGATAAATCAGCAGGGCGATCCCAAGCGATCCCAACATGGCGCGCGGCACATTTCGCGCAGGGTCTTTTATCTCACCGGCCACCGCAGCGACCAGGTCAAAGCCATGGAAGGCGATAAACGTAAACCCCATGGCCGCAAAGAGGCCACCCATGCCCTCCGGGAGAAAGGGGGTCAATTGCCTGCCGAGTTCGGCCCCACTCATGCGGGTGGCTGCCCAGCATCCTCCTGCGATAAGGATCCCGAAGAGCAATACCTTCCCGATATTCATCCAGGTACCCTCCGAGCGATTGGTAAACAACATGGTGATGCCGAAGCCCAAAGAACCGATGATCGCGAGCAGGTTGACCCCCCCTTGGCCCTGCAACCCTGCCGGCAGGCTGGCGCCCCGCAGATGAGCCAGTTCGCCCAGGATCATGAGGCCAAACTGGCCAAAGCCGATCGCGTACAATACCGCCGCCACGATGCAGGCGAACCAGATGATCCAGCCCACGATGAAGGCCACCTCGACCGACACGACCTTCTTGGCAAAGGTATAGGTGCCCCCTGACTGGGGAAATTTACTGGCCATTTCAGCAAAACTGAGGGCGGTCAGCAGGGCAATGATCCCGCTCAAACCAAAAGCGAGTACCGCGGAGGGGCCCGTTTCCGCAAAGGCAACGCCGGACAAGACGAGAATCCCGCCCCCCACGATAGCCCCCACGCCCAGGCTGGTGGCAGCCCCCAGGCCCATATGGCGTTGTGTCTCGCGGCTCATGCGGATGCAACAACGAGTCGGCGAACACATGCACGGGAAGGGTGAATTGAAGCGCAAGGACGTGCGGAGGGCAAAGGTGGACACCCCGTGCCGACCTCTCCAGGCCGGTCGGTCCACCATTTAATCACCTCCTGCTCAAGCATCATGGCGGACAGCATACCCGCAAGCGGGGTGGACAGCAAGCGCTGCCGGTGGTAGCTACCGGGTGATCCGTTCGGCTGGGCCTTTGCGGGGTAGCACAGCCCGGCTGGATCGC
>JAPYUI010000019.1:0-22312 GCA_029936175.1 Kiritimatiellia bacterium | reverse complement strand
CCGGGTGATCCGTTCGGCTGGGCCTTTGCGGGGTAGCACAGCCCGGCTGGATCGCGGCCTGGGAATACCGTACTTACTGTTCTTTCACCCGGATACGACGGTACTCGATCTGGCCCCGGTCGCCCTCGAGCCCGATCGGCCCGGTCGCCGGGACCTTGAATGCTGCTTCCAATACCTCCCCGTTACAGGAGCAGTGGGCCGTCATCCCCTCGACCCGGATCACGATTTCATTCCAGTCCTGCGCCCGGTAGGCCTTGAGTTCCCGGTAGGGCCCGGCCAGGGGATAATCCCGGCATTGCAATTGCTTTCCACGAATGAAAATCCCGCTGTCCGCATTGGGCGTGGCCCGAAATTCCAGCTTGAGCGTGAAGTCCCGGGAAAATTCGCGGGTCGTCCAGAACTGCTGTACTTTGCGGCCTTCGGGCGGCATCTTCACCACGAGGCGGCCCTTGATCGCGGCGTAACGCCCGTCATCCGTGATCGTCTTCCCCTCGTAGGTCTTCTGGGTTTGCAGGGTCTTTTTAGCGCGGGTCTCCCAGCCGCTCAGGTCTTTCCCGTTAAACAAACTGACAAAGCCCTCCTCCGGGTTGAAGCTATCCGCCTCGGTTTCCACAAATCCAAGCGTTGCCAGGACCGGGCGCAAAGCAGCGGCCCACTTGGCATAGCCCAGCTTGTTCGGGTGCAATAAATCAGGGAATTCGGATTTCTTCGCGTCGCCTTCCGCGTTGGCAAAGAGGGTCCAGGTATCCAGCACGGTAACCTGCGGGTCGCCTTTCACCGCGTCGGCGACCAGCTTGTTCAGCAACTTGATCTTCCCCGCCGGACGCGATTTCGAGGCGGAGCTCGGGAAGACATGACACCAGACAATCGGCATGGCCGGATCGGCTTTTTTCAACTCGGCCATGATCCGCTGCACGTTCTTGACGATGGTCCCGGGTTCACCTTTTTCCTCCAGGTCATTCGTCCCCATGAGCATGACCACGCCGCGCGGATGCAGGTCGAGTACATCGCCCTTCAGGCGGATCAACATGCCGCGCGTGGTATCGCCGCTGATCCCCCGATTGGCGACCTTTGCCTCGGGGAACAGGCCTCCCAGGTTCGCACCCCAACCCTGGATGATGGAATCTCCCAGGAAGACCAGGGCCTCCTGGTCTTTTTCCACGTCCCTGGCCCAGCCCGCCCGCTTTTTCTTCCACAGGTTTTTAAACCAGCTGTAGCGACGAATCGTTCCGTAACCGGGTAAGCCATCATCAAGCTCGGGAATTTCCAGGTGAGTGGTGACCTCCTGGGCAAAAAGCTGCGGGGCGAGGAGGCCACGCAGGAAGACCAGGCAGAGCGCGAAAGACACGATGGAGGCATATTTTTTCATGGAGGCATGTTTGCCAATGTGCGGGAAGGATGCAAGGCCGATTCCACCCGAGAGATGGGTCGGGACACCCGGCGTACCGATCGGCTTCAGGGAGCAGGCTGCGCGAGCTCAATCACCTGCAGCCCCACGGACAGGGCCTGGTCAAAAGCGGTTTCCGAGCCATCCGGCCAGCGTACAAGAATGCGCTCGATCCGCTTGGACGTTCCGGCCCCAAAGAAAAGTTCCGGCACCGACTGGGACAGGTAGCCACTCCCGGCCTGCACCTCGGCCGTTTGTGGCGGCAAGCCATTGACCTCCACCGTCACCCGCGCGCCAATGGCCCGGTGATTTCCGGGAGGGCCCTTGAGCCGCAGCACGATGCCCAGGTATGCCCCCCGGTTGATGAACAGCCTCAGGGGACCGTTGTTCACCGAAGCCACCAGGTCGGGGCGAAGGTCATCGTTAACATCGCCACAAGCCAATCCGCGCGCATCTTCCGGAAGGCTCAACCCGCTCTCCAGTGCACCCAGCAAAGCAAAGGAACCATCCCCGCGGCCCTGCATGACCACACCGAGTCCCCCGCCGTAACGGGGCGTCTCCCGCTGGGGGTGAAAGAAATTCTGGACGAAAGCGAGGTCGGTGTGGCCGTCTGCATTGAAATCAGTCATCACCGCACCAAAACCCGGGGAAGCCTGGGCCTCGACGGGAAAGGCCTGGAAGGTAAAATGCCCTTGGCCGTCATTGAGCAGGATCCCGTTGCGCAAATCCGTCACGGAAAACTTTTTAGCCGCGTCCAACTTCTTCTTTTCATAAATGTCCGATACCGAAGCGAGGGCAAAGTCGTGGTAGGTCGGGAACTTCTGCTTGATGAAGGCCATGGAGGTGGAAGAACAACTCCGTCCACGGACCGGCAAGAGACGGCCATCCTCGTACGTCGCTTCCACCAGGTGCGCTTTGCCATCCCCCTCGAAGTCACCGTAGAACATCACGGTTGGCTTCTCCTTCGTCGGGTGGTATTTATTATTCAGCCCGAAATTCGTAACGAGATAGTCAATATCACCATCGTGGTCGACATCACGGCCGCTTATGCCATTCCACCAGCCGGTGCGGGCGGAGAGGCCCGCCTCGTCGGTGCGATCCTCCAGGCGGCCTTCCACATTCTTGAAGAAGCGAATCGGGCCCCAATCCACGGCGAGCAGCAGGTCCAGCCACCCGTCGCCATCGGCATCCGACCAGCAGGCACCCGTGACCGGCCCGGCTTCCAGCAAGCCCGGCGCTTTCCCCTCGGTGACATCCGCAAAGCTCCCCCCGTTGTTGAGCAGAAGCCGACTGGCGGAGGAAAGCGGGTAGGCTCCCGGCCGGAGTCGACTGCCCACGAAAAGATCGAGGTCCCCGTCGCGATCGAAATCCGCGGCACTCACCGAGCTGCTGCTGTCCCGCAAATCCGGCAAGGTTCCCTGCGGGGCAAGCTCAAAACCTCCCTGCCCATTATTGAGATAGAGCCGGTTCCGATAGGCTTCGTTCCCGGCCTCGAACTCGGTACTTCCCGCCGCGCAGAACAGGTCGTCGTCGCCGTCGCCGTCGGCGTCAAAGAAAAGTCCACCCAGGTCTTCCGCCTGCTTGTGTGCGCTCAAGGCACGTGCCGAGCTCCAACGAAATCCACCCGCACCATCGTTCTTATGCAGCTCGCCTGAGCGCCCCTTCGCCCCGGCCATGAAGACATCCACGTGCTGATCCCCATCCAGGTCGGACAGGGATACCCCGGGACCGAATTGGGAGAGCTTATTCGGAAGCAGGGCCTGGTCGGAAAAATCATCGTACAGGGCATCCCGGTGGATTGCGAATTTCAAGGCGGGACTCCCCGCGAACCAGGGAGACGGGGCTTTTTCGGAATCCGGGTCCCGGGTATCCTGCTCGGTAATCGTGAAGTGCCGATCCACGGCCAGGTCCGTATACGCCTGCAGGCGGCCATTCGGCCAGGTCACCAACAGGCGCTTGATGCGATCCGCCTCCCCGAGACCAAAGTGGAGGATGGGTTGGTCCGAGGAGTTGAATCCCTGCTGCGGGTGCAGGGCGCGGACCTGGGCCCCGGCGGCCGTTTCAATCCGCACCTGGCTTCCGATCCCGAAGCGATTCACGCTGCGGCCCCGCAGCCTGACGGTCACCCGGTGCCCGTCAACCGAACCGTTGCGATACAGGTGGTCCGCCTCGTCGAGATTCGCGGTGACCAGGTCGAGATCACCGTCCCCGTCCAGGTCACCGGTGGCCGATGCCATGGAGATGCCCAGGTGATCCAGCCCCCAGGCATTGCCCACCGGAACGAATTGCAGGTCGCCTTCATTTCGAAAGGCCAGGTTTTTTTCCATCCGCTTGGGCGCATCGATATACAGGTCCCAGATCGTACTGCCAACCAGGTCTTTATGGGTTGGCGGGGTTACGTCTGCATGGCCAAAATTTCGTGACATCCCGTTGGTGATGTACGCATCCAGGCGACCATCGTTATTCAAGTCGCCCAATTTAATCGCCCAGGTCCAGTCCGTCTTGGCCAGGCCGGTCAACGAGGCAACCTCCAGCAAGCGAGGCGTCCCCGTCCCCAGGTACAGGGCATTGCGCATAAACTGGCGCGGTTCCGCATGGTCGAGAAAATGGAAGAAGCTTTTCATGCTGCCCATGTTCACCTTGGCCGCGTAGTGGGTGGTGGCCGCCATGTCCCCGACCAATGCATCGAGTCGACCATCGTTGTTCAGGTCTCCGGTGGCGGACCCCATGCTGAACCAGGGGGTATTCGGCGTG
Organism: Kiritimatiellia bacterium; assembly: GCA_029936175.1. Classification (GTDB taxonomy): domain Bacteria; phylum Verrucomicrobiota; class Kiritimatiellia; order SS1-B-03-39; family UBA6053; genus JAPYUI01. Next base: position 18,171 of record JAPYUI010000019.1, on the reverse strand, counting down.
GCCTCGCGGATGGACTCGACAAAGGTCCCGTCACCCTGGTTCCGGTAAAGGAAATCACCTTCCTGGAAATCGTTCGAGATGTAGAGATCCATCCAGCCATCCTCGTCGTAGTCCCACCACATGGCCGCATTGCCAAAGGTGTTGGTCGCGGGTATCCCCGCCGCCCGGGTAATATCCGTAAAGGTCCCGTCGCCATTGTTGCGGAAAAATTTGTCCGGACGGGAGCGCTCCGCGAATGCCCAGGATTTCGGTTGGAGTGGATCCCCGGGCTCCAGGTCAAAATACCGGGTAAAGGGCTCCATCACCTCCCAGGTCCCATCGGGGTAATGCTCGCTCTTGATACCCCCGACCGGGCGCCCCGTCGGCCAGTAATACCGGACCGTGACCACGTAGACATCGAGGTCCCCGTCCCGGTCGTAGTCGCAGAAGGCAGGCATCAGGCTGGCATCCTCCAGGTCCAGGCCCCGCGCGAGGGCCTGGTCCTTGAAGTGACCCGTCCCGTCGTTGATGTACAAGGCATTCGGGTGATCGTAATGGCATACGTAGATATCCAGGTCGCCGTCGTTGTCCACGTCCGCCATGGCACACCCGTTGGCCCACACGTTCGTCCCCGCCAGGCCCACTCGCTTGCCGGACTCCTCGAAGGTGAAATCCCCGCGATTATGATAGAGGCGGTTGTGCCGGGGACCGCTGCTGATAAAGATATCCGGCCGGTCATCCCCATCGACGTCGCCGATGGCCACCCCACCCGCCGCCATGCTGGCGGAATGGTACAGGTACCGCTGCGGATGATCATTATCGATGGGGTGGAGGACCTTCCCGAGCCCCCCCTGGACGCGATCGTACAGATAGCTTCCACTGGGGCCTAGCGGTTTAGCCAAGGGGACCTGCTGTAGGCCCGTCTCCTCGGCATGAACGCAGGCCATAAGCACCACGTATAGTAGGTAGATTGGCCCCAAAACCCGCATATTGCCTCCATGTCTTGACCTGTGCATCATCGCTTAGCTATGTTATACAATGATATACCCTGCCGGGTAAAGAGCCTGTTAACCCCATCGCATGCGTGCGATATGCGTATATATACCCTGATTTTATGGATTACTTGTTGGGCCCTTCCCCTCCTGCTGCAAGCGGCGGTCCTGAATGGTCTCGACCAGGATGCCAAGGGCCTGAAGCCCCTGGACTCCAAGCCGAACTGGGATCAGACCTTTGACAAAACCATCGGCCACCTGATGCTACAGGCGGGCCAGGCATTCGAATCCGGCAACATACGAGAAGCGCTCCGCAAGGTACAGGAAGCCAAGCGGCGGATGCCGCTCAACAACGAGGTGAAACTGGCACTGGCGCATGTCCTGCTCCGCCTGAACCGGGTCGAGGATGCCCTCGAACACCTCTACACCCTGCTGAGCAACGACCCGAAGAATCCCGGATACCTGAGGCTGGTGGGTTACTGTTACGAGTCACTGGGACAATATGATGAAGCCCTTGAAATATATGATCGCTTTAGCCGCGTGGTCCGATCCAGTGAAAAACCCGAGATGTACAAGGGCGGCGTCTACTTCCAGATGGGCAAGGTAGACGAGGCGATCAAGTGCTATTCCAGGGCAGTCACCCGGAACCCGGACACGCCGGTGACCCACGAGGCGCTCGGTGCGGCCTGGTTGAAGGAGGAACGCTACAACGAGGCTATCGTGGCCTTTGAGAAAGCGATCAAGCTCGATCCGTCCTTTGCCCGGGCCTATAACAGCCTCGGCACCGCCTTTTTCCGCACCGAGCGCTACCAGGAGGGCATGGAACAGGTTCGGCGCGCCATCCAGATCGATGCGGGCTACGCCCAGGCCTACAACAACCTGGGGGGCATGCTCGCCCTGCGCAAGCAACCCCACCGCGCCCTGGACCAGTTCAGCCACTCGCTGGAGCTCAACCTCTTCTCGGAATCCACCTGGCAGAATACCCTGGCTGCCCTCGACCAGGTATTCCCCCAGGTCGAGGGCTGGGAGCTCCCCAGTCCTCCGGAATCCGTCGAGGACCCCGCGAACTGGCATCGTAAAGAAGCCTCCACCTACACGGAGGGGAATGACATGTACAAGGCCGTTCGCCACCTGATGCAGGCCATCCGGCTCGCCCCGAACACCCCCATGAACTACAACAACCTGGGGGCAATCCTTGCATCGACCGATGCGGCAGGGGTCGCCCGGCATTTTTTCCAGGTGGCCCTGTCCATCGACCCCGGCTATCAGCTCGCCAGTGACAATTTCAACAAGCTGAAACAGAAATACGGGAAGGCCATGGGCGAACGGCGTAAGGTCCATCTCAAGAAAAAGATCGCCCAGGATCCGACCAATACCGGGGCTTTTTATCAACTCGGGCTCCTGTATGCCCAGCAGGGTGACCTGACCAATGCCGTTCCCTGCCTGGTGCATGCGATCGACCTGGCACCGACCAATGTGCTGGTGCGCCTCGCATTCAGCCGGGTGCTGTACAATTTCGGAGAGGGCAACTCGGCCCTCGAGGCCCTGCTCTCAACCCTGGAACTGGATATCACCTCCAGGGCCGCATGGGGCCAGCTCCTCCAGGCACTCGGCTTCATGATCAAGCAGCCGCAGGGATGGGAGCTCCCCCAACCCACGACCGTTACCAGCCGCTTTGAATACGCGGTCTGGCACTATGAGCAGGCCTTGACCTACGACCTGAATCAAAGCAACGAGTGGACCAAGGCGGCTTCCCATGTTTATGCCAGCCTCCTCCAATACCCCGAGCTCACGGACACCTTCGATCTCATGGGACAAATCACCGCCAAGCACCTTAGCCCGCGGATCGCGGTTCCTTTTTTTCGCTTTGCACTCGTGTTAAGCCCCGGTCCAGCAGTCCAGCAACGCCTCGACATGGCACTCGATGGCGCCACCCGGGAGCGCAGGGATGCCCATCGAAGAACCCTCGTGCAAAAGTTAAAAGCCGATCCCAACGACGCACAAGCGGCCTACCTCATGGGGATTGACCTCGCCCAGCAAGGCCAACTCGACAAGGCCTTGCTGTTCTTTAAACGGGCATACAAGCTTCAACCCGATGACCGGGATACCGCCTACAAGTATGGGCGCGCCCTTTTTACCAAGGGGGCAAAGGGGCAGGCCCTCAGCGTCCTGGATAAACTGCTGCAGACAGAACCGGAAAACCCGATCCTGCTCTTTCGCGTGGCCTGGTTACTGGTTGAAACCCAGCCAAGCGATACGGAGGCCATCGAGCGGGCCTTCCTCCTGAACCGCCTCGCCATCGAGAAGGCGAAGCCCCATGTGCCCGCCGAGATCTACCAGAACCTGGCCCATCTTCACTACATCCGTGGCCAGAAAGCGGAAGCCCGGGCAGCGATTCAGCAAGCCATCGAGGCCGCCGGGAAGAGTGGCTCGAACGTGGATATAAAAATCCTCGAGCAGGCGGCCACCCGCTACGCGAAGCCCTGACGAAAAGGCCCTCATGGAAAGGGAAATCCCGTCTAAGCGGTGATCCATTTACCGGAGGGGGCGAAGGGACACTGGACCGGAATGTACACCCCCTGGATTCGGGTGCAGGACGGGGCTCTCCCGCAAAACAAGAAAGCCAGTCACAAGTGACTGGCTTTCATCGATTCAAGGCCTTGTGTCCGCTCAGCCGATCTCGCTCAGCATTTTTCGCGCGCGCTGGTTCCGGCGGAACACCGAGATGCCGCGCAGGGTCAAGGTCCCGAACAGCAGGAACATGCCGGTTGCCGGCTCCGGGATCTGGCCCGAGACGTTATAGGCAAAATACACACCATCCGCCCGGTAGATCACCGCGCCGCGGTTTCTCGTCAGGTCGTTCGCACCGGTAATGCTCAGCGCCGTGGCCTCGGCCGCCGTCCAGGTCCGGAAGAAGGTACCATCGGCGCCGGGCCCGATCACGTTATCAAAGGAGCCCGCAACCGAGGCTGCCCCGACCAGCTTGATTTCGCCGGTCCTCATGACACCCGCACCCCCGCCGGAGCGAAGATGCTGCATGTCATGCCAGAAGTCGAGGACATCGGCGTTGGAGCTCAGGTTCAGGGCTCCGCTAATCACCATGGTGTCATACTTGGTCCCGGCATCCTTGTAGAGGTCGCCCAGGTCCAGGGTCGATGCCGCATTCACATTTCCAGCATAGCCCGTCGTCAGGTCCCCGGTAATCGTGATAACCGAGCCGTTGCCGCTGGCATTCTCGTTGACGGCACGCGTGGTCAAGGTGCCGGCACCCCAGTTGAAGGTCGTCGAACCCGCGATATTGGCTGCATTCCCCATGTTGATTTGGTTCACGTGCAGGGTCCCGCCATCCAGGTTGTAATTGTGGGTACCGTGCGTGACCGTAGAAGCACCACCCATATGGAGTTGACCCGTAACGAAGACATCACCCGTGTTATGGTTGACCGAGGTGTCACTCGTCGCATCATTGACATTCCGGTGATCCCGGGCAAGGTACATGCTGTTATTCACCTCCACGACGCCGCCATTCATGATTAGGTGACCCGCGGTGCGCTCACCGACGTGGAAGTCACCGCCGCCGCCGTCTGAGTTAACGATGATTGAACCCCCATTGACGGTCAGGGTCCCGTCACCCGTGACACCGCCACTTTCCTGGCCGAGTACCATCCAGTTTTTATTCTTCCAGACGCCACTGTTCCAGACAACCTGGCCGCTACCCTGGCGGCCGATAGCCACGTTATCGCTGTTGATATGCCCCGTGCTGTTCATCTCGACCAGGCCCTTGGATCCTGGCTGGTGGCCGACATGGAAAATATCCCCGCCGGCTTCCACGCTCGCCTGGCCGTTGATAATCAGGCGAGAGATCCCGTCGCCCGGCGCACCGGTTGCGGAACGCATGCCTACCGCCAGGCGACCGTTGGCGTCCAGCACGCTCAGGTCATTCATGGTCATGGTAGCCTGGCCACCACCCATCTCCATCCAGCTGTTCACGGTCATCCTGGACGAACCGTTCATCACAATCGTCGACGTGGAATTTTTATTCTGCTCAATCGACCCACCAAAGTTCCTGGACGTAAAGGACGCGTTACTGTTCAGTACAACGGTAGCTTGTGCGTTGTCATTGCGGCCCATGCGGAACTCCCTGCCGATCGTAGCGGTGGAATTACCATTCATGGTCCACCAGGCCTTGGCATCGTTCTGATGGCCGAATACATCGATCTCATACTCAACCGTGATCCTCGAATTACCATTCTGCTCGATCGTGCCCTGGGCACTGTTCTGCCTGGCCACTTCAAGCCGCGGAACATCGAACACACTGTTGTCATACATGGTCAGGAAACCGTTGGCTTGTTGGTTTCTCGCGATAAGGTAATCGTTATTCGAGGCGTTGGCATGCTGGCCATCCACCTTGGACGAATCCCTCATTTCAAGCACGGTGTGGGAAGCCACTCCGGCACTTGCGCCCTCAGCAATGGACAAGCGGTCATCCGGCTGGATGACCGAGGTTCCGGTCATCGTGTAGGTCGTGGTTCCGCGACGACCGAGGTGGTACCAGCTTTGGTCCGCCCGGATGAGGCCACTCTGGTGATTGAAGATCACGGCACTGGTTCCTGCATTGTCCCCGAGCCATAGTTCTTCAAAGAGATAGGTACTCGCCGCACCCGGGTTCCAGTTGATGGTGACATCGCCCGCGCTGTAGGTGCCATCGAACGACCTGATCCGGGTAACCCCGGCTACCGGCGTCGCGTTTACATTCAAGGTGCCGGCGGCCCGGATATAACCACGGTTGTCAGTGTTTCCGGGAACACCGTTAGACCAACTGGCAGGCGTGTTCCAGTCGGCCGTACCCCCGTTAAAAAAGGTGTTTGCCTGGGATTGGAGACCCAGCCAAGCGAAGATGGCTGCAGCAACGGAAATTATACGTAAGTGTTTCATTTTTATAGTATTACCCTTACTCAACGACCCTGTAGTAGCTTTTCCTACAGCAAATGTACCTATATACCTAAACAAAATTAAGCGGAATACGCAAATAAATTGTCCCGGTGCATTGGGAAAAAATGTACAAAAACCTTAGTAAAAACAGGGGAAATGAAATGAATACGATATAGTTATAAATAAAAAACGAATCGGGGGGGAAAAGGTTTCAAAAAACAGTCCTTGACCGGCCGATTCCGGGACCGTTTTGCAGCCTACCCGAGCAGTTCTTGAATCGGATGATGCTTTTCCACCCCGGTCAAGCGCAGGTCCAGTCCACCGACGTTCGTGCTGAGTTTTTCATGATCCAGGCCCAGGCAATGCAGGATCGTCGCCTGCAGGTCGTGCACGTGCACGGGGTTTTCCACCACGTGAAAACCCAGCTCATCGGTATTTCCAAGTGTGACCCCCGGCTTGACCCCCCCGCCGGCCATCCACATGGTAAAGGCCTGGGGATGATGGTCCCGCCCTTTCGAGCGCCCGAGGGCGGCGCTCGCTTCCACCATCGGCGTGCGGCCAAACTCACCCCCCCATACCACCAAGGTGTCCTCCAGCATCCCGCGCTGCTTGAGATCGGCGATCAGCGCAGCGACCGGGCGATCCGTTTGCCCGCATTGACTGCGCACGCCATTCTCCACCTGGGAATGATGATCCCATCCCGCATGGTACACCTGGATAAAGCGCACCCCGCGCTCGGCCAGGCGCCTCGCCAACAGGCAGTTGTTCGCGAAGGCCGCCTTGCCATTCCCGGGCTTCGCCCCGTAGGCCTCCAGGGTTTGCTTCGATTCCGATCGATAGTCCATCAGTTCCGGCGCGCGCGCCTGCATTCGGTACGCCATCTCGTAGGCCTCGATACGCGAGGTAATTTCCGGGTCCCCCACGCGGGCGTGGCGGTGCTGATTCAACTCCCCCAGCAGGTCGAGCGAGGCGCGCTGGGCCCGGGCATCCACCCCGGCCGGGTTCGAAACGTGTAAAATCGGGTCCCCTTCCGAGCGAAAAGGCACGCCCTGGTGGCTGGAAGGCAGTTGCCCGGCACTCCACATCGCGCTCCCGCCACTCAGGTTCCCCCCGCTCTTCAACACGACAAAGGCGGGCAGGTCCCGGGCCTCGCTGCCAATGCCGTAGCTCAGCCAGGACCCCATGCTGGGCCGGCCGGGAATCGCGTTGCCCGTGTTCAAAAAGATCTGGGCCGGGGCGTGGTTAAACTGGTCCGTGTGCACGGATTTAATGATCGCGAGCTCATCCACCACCTTGGCCAGGTGCGGCAGCATCTCAGAGAGTTCCGCCCCGCTCTGCCCGTGTCGCGCAAAGCTGAACCGCGGGGCCAGGACCGCGGCATCCGGCTGAATAAAGGCATAACGCTGGCCCTTGATCACCGAGGGGGGCAAGGGTTTTCCATCGAAGGCCTTGAGCTTCGGCTTGTGGTCAAAGAGTTCCAGTTGGCTGGGTGCCCCGGCCATGAACAGGTAGATCACCCGCTTGGCACGGGCGGGAAAGTGCGTCGCCGACGCGGCCCCATGCACCGTACCACCGAGGAGGCTGCCCAGGGCCATGGACCCCAGGCCGATTCCGCAGTCCGTAAAAAAATGCCGCCGGGTGGAGCTCTTCAGGTGATTATTCATGCCTTCGTGATCGCCTCGTCAAGGTTCATCAATACCCGCACCACCAGGGTCCATGCCGCCCACTCGGGCGTCGCTGCCGGGGCCTTGCAAATCGCCTTGGCATCCAGCTCGCCTGCCTGCAGGCGCTTAAGCTGCTGTTGGTAATAATCCTGCAGTTTTTTCAACTCGACGGGCTCTGGCGGGCGCGTGAGCAGGCGACGAAATACGTACACGGCGGGATCGTCCCGGGCAAGTGCCTGCTTGCCCAGCGCACGCGCCATCTCCAGGAACATCTCGTCGTTCAGCAGGGTCAGTGCCTGTAACGGCGTGTTGCTGCGATCGCGCCGGGGGACACAGGTCTCGCCCGTCGGGGCATCGAACACGGTGTACGCCGCAAATGGGGCCGTGCGCTTGCTGAAGGTATACAACGAACGGCGGTACCGGTCCGGACCCTTGGACGCGTTCCACCCGCCCCCGCCATAGGCCATGGCCATCACCGATGCGGGCTGTGGCGGACGGACGCTCGGCCCGCCCTGGCGCTCCGTCAACACCCCGCAGCTTTTCAACATCAGGTCCCGGACCATCTCCCCTTCCACCCGGAAACGCGGACCGCGGGCGAGCAGGTCATTGTACGGGTCGCGTTCCGCGATTCCCGGGCGATGATCCGAGGACTGGCGATACACCGCGCTGAGCACAATCTGTCGATGAAGCTTTTTCAGGGACCAGCCCTGGTCCACCCATTCACACGCCAGCCAGTCAAGTAATTCCGCGTAGTGCGGTTCCGGGGTCTGGACGCCAAAATCATCCAGGGTTGGCACCAGACCGCGACCGAAGAAGGCCTGCCAGGCCCGGTTGACGGCGACCCGGGCGGCCAGTGGGTTCCGCGTGCTCACCAACCAGCGCGCAAAGGACAAGCGGTTGGCTTCCCCTTCCAGCCGGGGAAAGAGGTGGGGCACCGCAGGTGAAACGGTCTCTCGCGGTTGAAGGTACTCGCCCCGATGGTGCCGGAAGGTCGGGCGCGGCAGGTGGGGGGGGCGTTCCTGCATGACCATTGTCTGCGTGGCTACCGGGCGTTTTTTCGCCAGGGCTTCCAGGGGCTTTCGCGCGGACGCGGTGGCCGGCGCGTGATGGAGATACGCTCGTTTCAAGGCCGCCACCGGCTCGCCCCGGGCCAGCAACTGTTCGACCTCCGCCGACCAGGGTTTCGCCCGCGCCTCCACCGGGGCCGTACTGAGCCTGAAGGCCCCCAACCCGGCCACGAAATGCCGTTCAAACAGGAGCTCGATCTCAAAAGGACCCTGCAGTTCTACCGGCTCCGCCGGGTTCAGCACGACCTGGTTCGACCGCCCCTCCCGTCCCGAGGTGGACCAACCGGTCGAGCCATTATCGTCGTAGAGGTTCTCCGCCTTCGCCTTGCCGCTCCCGATGCTTATTTTTCCATAACTAGCACTACCCGAATTAAATATAACTTTTTTATCACCCTGTTTCAGCCCGACTTCACTCAGGAAAAAATCCCCCTTGCGCCCTTCGTAGTAGGCCCTTCCGGGACCCTTCGCGGGCAGGCGATCATCGGGCAGGGCTTCCAGGCGAAGGGCCCCCAGTGTCAGGCCGCTATCGCCCGGTTCGAAGCGCAGGGTGTAAACCTCGCGCTTGGTAAAATCACCCGAGGCGAAGACCACCCCGTCGGCTTCCAGGGCGAGGTGCGGACGCGTGGAGCTCATGTCCACCGGCTTCAGGACCTGCCACTCCACCGCCTCCGCGGACGCTTCCTTTACCCAGGCCTTGAACGCCGCTGGATCGAGCGCGGTTATCAACGCGGCCTCGCGCTTGGCCACCTGCGCCTCGTGCGCGGCCAAGCGCTGGTCGAATGCCGGATCCGCAATGGAAAAATCCGGTTCCTCCGTGTTATTCAGCAGGGCCATCATCCCGTAGAAATCGGTATGCGATATCGGGTCGTACTTGTGCGTGTGACACTGGGCACAGCCGACGGTCAAGCCCATCCAGATCGTGCCGGTCGTCGCCACCCGGTCGACCATCGCGTAAAAACGATATTCCAGCGGATCGATCCCCCCCTCCTCATTCAGCATGGTGTTCCGGTGAAAGCCCGTCGCGACCCGCTGGCCCAAGCTGGCCCCGGGCAACATGTCGCCCGCGAGTTGGGCAATGGAAAACCGGTCGTAGGGCATATCGTCATTCAAGGCCTTGATCACCCAGTCACGGTAGGGCCAGATACTGCGCGCCCGGTCCTTCTCGTAGCCGTTGGTGTCCGCGTAGCGGGCAAGATCCAGCCAGCGCCGGGCCCAGCGTTCTCCGTACGGTGGCGCGTCGAGCAAGCGGTCGACCAGTTCCGCGTAGGCCCCGGGTGACGCATCGTTGACGAAGGCATCCGCCTCTTCCGGCGTGGGGGGCAGGCCGACCAGGTCGAGGTAAACCCGCCGTACCAGGGTGTAGGCATCCGCCGGTGGCGCCGGGCGGATCCCTTCCTTTTCCAGCCGCGCCGCCACGAAGGAATCGATCGACGGCTGCGGTGCCTCGGGGCGCTGGGGCGGAACGAAGGCCCAGTGGGTATCGAATACCGCACCGGCGCGGATCCACTGCTCCAGGAGGGAAATGTCCGCCGGGCTCAGGGCGGGATGATCGTCCGGGGGCGGCATGCGCTCGTCCGGATCGGTCGCCCGCACCCGCACGAGCACCTCGCTCCGCCCCGGGTCGCCCGGGACAATCGCCCGGGAGCCCTTGCGCTCCGCGGTCGCACCCGCGCGCGTGTCCAGGCGCAACTTGGCCTTCCGGCTGGTCTCATCCGGCCCATGGCACCCGAAGCAGTGGGTCACGAAAATGCGCTGAGCCGCCGGGGCGAGCTCGAGCTCGGCAGCCTTCGCTCCCTGCAGCGACAGGCCCGCGAGGAGGATCCACGGGTGAATAGCAATACGCATGGCCTGAAGGATAGGTCTGCCAGCCAGGGAGGTCCACCCCGAAAAAAAGTATCCAGCGCTCAACTCCCGACGATTACCCGATACAGGTCCTGGGGCGTCCCGGCCTCGAGGAGGGCCTGGCGCCCGGCCTCGTTGCCGATCAGGGTGGCGATATGGGAGATCCGTGCGAGGTGCTCGGAAGGTTGGCCAGGTGGACTGATCAGCATGAAAACGAGGGCGATTTCCCGGTCGCTATGGGTGCACAAGACCGGGTGGGAGGGCCGGGCCACCACCAGCATGGCTTCCTCCACATCCTGCACGTAGGCATGCGGGAGGGCAATCCCGTGGCCGAGCAGGCTGGTGTATTCCTCCTCGCGCTCGATCATCTCCTCGAGTAGGTGATCCAGGTCCAGGCCCGGCTGCTGCTGGCCGACACAGGCTAACATGTGCTGGTAGAGTTCGATCAACCCGGTGCGATCGCTGAACAAAACATGCTCGGGCTTAAGCGGTAGCCAGGATCCTTCTTCCCCGTGGCGCGGGGCGTACACCAGGGTTTTAACCTCGCATGCTTCGGGGATCTCCTCCGGCAACGAAAAGGACAGCGCGCCATCGATGCAATACAGGAGCCCATGCTCCCGGGCGGCACCGTTGACCGTCCGCAAGGGTATCCTGCCCTCATGATGCCCCATCCACTGGTCGAGCGGATAGCTGCCCCAGACGCTGTCGCCCGCGAGGAGGTGCTCCTCTACCCCCTCTTCCGAGGTCTTGCGCTCCCATCGATAGATCGCGGCGCGTTCAAGTTGGTCGCTCCAACGATGGCACAGCATGCGATTCAGGTCTTCATTCGGGGTCAGGGCGAGAAAGGTGCCGACCCCGTACAGGGCGGGGTGTTGGGCCCATTCAACCGTCATGGCGTTCTCGCTCAAGGCCACCAGGCCCTCGCGTTCGGCCTCGCGAACATCGCGGGCATTGGTGTCGATGAAGACCACGCTGAAGCCGGCATCGGTGATGAAGCGGGCGAGCTCGCGGGCAAACTTGTGGGCCCCGATGATCAACCAGCCGGTCGGTTGCGGCTCGATCACGCCGAGGAGCCTGCCCACCCAGCCGGCCGAGAAGCCCTGGAGGATCACGGTGCCCGCAATGACCGAGTAGGTGAAGGTTTCCAGGAAACGGCCGTACGCGTCCCCCTCCTTGCTCAGGTACAAGGCGAAAACCGAGGCCATGGAGGCCGCGACGATGCCCCGCGGGGCGATCCAGCTGAGGAAGAGCTTCTCCCGGACCGTAAGGGCACTCCTGCGCAGGGAGAGAAAGATATTGGCCGGGCGCACGATCAGCATGAGGGCGAGGACGACGGCAACCAGCCGCCATCCGGTCGCGAGGAAGGCGTCCAGCTTCAGGTTCGCGGCGAGCAGGACAAACAGCAGGCCGATGAGGTAGTCCTTCAATTCCTCCTTGTAGGCCACGACGTGATGCAGTTGCGGCGCCTGCCGGTACCCCAGGACGAGCCCGGCAATCGTGACGCTGAGCAAGCCACTTTCGCCGATGACCAGGTCAGATACCGTGAAGCAGACCATGGCCGCGACGAGCACAAAAATATTTAAGTGGCCTTTGCCCACCCATTCGCGGACCAGCACGAGGTGAAGCAGGTTACCGAAGGCAAGGCCGAAGACCACACCAACCGCGAAGCGAAGGGCGAAGTCCGCCAGGACCTGGCCCGGGCTGCCGCCGGCACTGATGTAGTACTCGAAACAAAGCAGCGCGATGAACACGCCGATGGGATCGATGAGAACCCCTTCCCAGTGGAGGATATGGTGAAGATTCTTGCGCACGCGTATCCGGTGCAGGAGCGGGCCGACCACCGTGGGTCCGGTCACGATGACCAAGCTCGCGGCGAGCAGGCAGAATGCCCATTCAAAGCCAAAAATGACGCGAAGGGCCAGGGTTCCCCCCATCCAGGTAAGGAGTACCCCGAGCGTGAGGACCCCGGCGATCTCCCGCGCAACCGGCCTGAAGCCCTTGATATCGAGGGTGAGCCCACCTTCAAAGAGGATGAGGGCCACCGCGAGGGAAACGATCGTATTCAACCCGGCCCCCAGGGCATCCGGGTGGACCAGCCCGATGCATTCCGGACCGAGAAGGATACCCCCGAGGAGGAGCATGACAATGGCCGATACGTGGAGCCGCTGGGCCAGGATCATCAGCCATACGCCCGCGGCTGAGGCACAGGCAAAGGTAATCAATATTTCGTGGGCGTGCACGGGTTGTGCCTTAAAGCCTGGCGTGGGATATGCAAGTAAATCACCCTTTTGACCTGGAGATACGGTGCGGGATCAAGCCGGTAAGCGGAGGATCCGCTGCATCCAGCGAGCCATCTGGCCGAGGCGTTCGGCATCGCCCCCCTTGACCTCGGCGGTCGCCCAGCCCGAAAAATGGAGCCGAGCCAATTCTGCGCGGACATGTTCCCAGTGGACTTCGCCCCCATCGGTGCCGACCGCATCCGGTGATGCAGCATCCGGATCTCCGAAAAAGCGGTGCCCCCGGTCCTTGATGTCGAGTTTCACGCTTCGGGTACCGAGCACACGGAGCCAATGCTCCGCACTCTGGTCGGTCCAGGTGATCGCATTCCCGGTATCGAGATAGGCTCCGAGGTAGGGACTCTGCAGGCTGTCGATAAACCGGGCCATCTCCTCGGCCCGCCTGAGGAAGGAGGCCTTCACGTTCTCGATCAAGAGCGGTACACCCTTCTTTTCCGCATAGGGGAGCGCCATGCGGATGTGCCGATGCATCAGGTTGTAGTTCTCATTATACGAAAGGCCGGGCTGTTCACGGGCAACAATCAGGACCGAGGTGCCGCGCACGGCATCACAAAGGTCGATCGCCTTGGTGTAGGCATCCGTCTCGCCGTGGACCACGCCGTGGACCCGGATACCGGTCCTGGCCGATGCACGCACCAGTTCCGCGGCCAGTGCCTCTTCCTTGAGGGTGATCTCGACCCCATGAAAACCTGCCCGTTTGAGCAGCTCAAACTTGGATTGAACGGAGGCCTCCACCTGGATCATGTGATACTTGACCGCGAGGCGGATAGCCGGTGCTTTCGCCGCCGCGCAGGCGGCGCCAGCGCCCAGCAGTCCGAGCTGCAACGCCGAACGCCGACTCAGGGGGGCGGCGGAGACTTCCTTGCTGATTCTTGCCATTCCCCTTAGCCTACGCCAATTAGGTCGATACGTTGACCCTAAATCCGGTTCCCAGGCCAGCGAGGGGGAATCACGGACCACGGAAGGGTCCCGGTCTTCACGGGGACGGGGCCCCGGAATAGCACCCGCAAACTCAGATGGATACCCGCATCCCAACCACGACCACTTCGCTCTCCGCTTCGGAAACACTGTGGGTGGTTCCCGGGTTCTCGCTCGGGTCAAAGGGGTCGGGACCGCTGATGAAATTCAGCGGCACGTATCCCTCGGTTTTGATATATTCGGCAAAGAATTGCATATTGGGATTCCAAAACAACTCCAGGCCCACGACAAACTGGCTCTGGGCTTCCCAGGGACTGCCCTCGGCCCCGGCAACAAAGCGACTGAAGTCCACGGACACCCCGACATCCTTGCCGATCGCCTGAACGGGCAACTGATATTTTACCCCGATGTCAAAGGATGAAACTTTTTCTGCGGCAAACACATCCAGCGGTGGATTCGGGTTATGCGTGCCCGGCCATTCTTCCGTGGTTTCAGCGTACTCGGCAAGCACCTTGAGACGGCCCCAGTTCAAGACCGTATACGCATCCCAGGCCGGGTTGTTAAAACCGTCGCAGCCGGAAAAATGGGTGACGGGAAAGCCCTGGCAATAGGCGGATCCATCCACGTAACTCCCCGCCACGCGGAGGGCCGCGTCTTCCGCAATCGGCAAGGTATAGGCCGCGCTGGCAGCGTAATTGGCCACGTCATCCGGTATCCCGTCACCGGAATTGGCCGCCCGAAACTGGGCCCCGCCCTGGATACCCATGACCGCCAGGTCGAGGCCGCCGTGCGAATAGCCCAACTGGCCGCCATAGGCCAGGCCCCCGAAGGCATGCCAGACCGTGGAGGAGGTAAAGGGATTAACCGTATCGGTCAGTCCGAAGGGCGTCGCCATTTTCCCGAGCGAGGCATAGAAAGGCGTTTTTGACAAGTCGCCCAGGAGGACGTAGCCCCGGCGAAGCTGAACCTGGTTCCGGCCAAGACTGGTAATGGTGCCCGCCCCGAAACTCTGCTGGGGGTCGTAAAGCATCTGGAAGTACATGGTGGCCCAGGGAGCCAAGGTGCCTGTCACCTGGAGCTTCGCATCGTGAATAACCAGTTCCGAAGCCGACCTTCCACCCTGGTTGTTCTGGGTCGGATGCCGCATCAGGTACCCGAACTTGGCTTCGGTGTTGCTCTCCTGCATATCCGCGATGACGTTCATGCCGGCACCGAGATACAACTGCTTGTTCTCCAATCGACCCGCTTCGCGCATCTTGAGCAAAAGCAGCTGTTTTCGATTCACCTCGGAGGTATGGTCCAGCATCCGGTAGGTATAGGCCGAATCGATTTTCACCGCGACGTCTTCGGCCGAACAGAGGCCGAACGTACAGACCCCAACCAACAAGATAGAAAAGGACTTCATTATCTACTCCTCCTGTATGTAACGCACTCGGGCCCCATGCCCAACCGGCCAACTGTGGTAATCTTGAGTGGTAATCTTGAAAAAATCGACCTCTTTCTGGGAAATTTGCATGCGTTCGCATACTCCAACCGTTCATGGCCGTGCGCCTCGGCGGTTCCGCAGTGTATTTCCCCGGGCCGGTATGCTAAACTGGCCGTATGCTTCAACGAATCTACCCGGCCCATGCCTTTTTAACCCTGCTGCTGGTCGGCACCCTTGCGCCCGGGTCCACCGGTGCCGCGGTGCTGGAGATCTTTACCGAGGATACGCCCGGGGGACAGACCAAGATTCTCGGTGCAGACTGGACGGAGTTTGGTGAAAAAACCGTCGCCCCGGATATTCCGGGCATGACGAAGGAGAGCAAGGAAGACCCTTTCCACTTCCTGTTTAAAAACTACAGCAACCTGCTCGATGACCAGCCGATTGACAAGAAGATCGAGGGCGCGCGTAAGGCCTATGCGGAAGGAGATGTCGACCGGGCCCTGGCCTCGATCGAGCAGGTACTCAAGTTCCAACCCGAGCACACGGCCCTCTTGACCCTGCGGGCAGGCATGCTCGTCGACCTCGGACGACTGGACGAGGCGATGAAAACCGCCCAGGAAGCTTCCGCCCAGGCCCCGGATAACCTCATACCCAAGCTCATCGAGGCCGCCTGCCTGGTGAAGATCGGATCACTGGATGAAGCCGGGGCGATGTACCAGGCCGTCCTGGCCAAGCGCCCCCTGCACGTCGGGTCACTCGAGGCCCTCGCCAAGATTGCCTTGATGACGGGCGATGTGGACACCGGTATCGTGTATTACAAGATGATCACCGAGCAGAATCCCGCTGACCTGTTTACGCTCTACAAGCTGGGCGTGGCGTACCGGGAAGGCGGGAAGACATCGAAGGCCATCGCGACCTTCCAGCAGGCGATCGAACAGGAGCCGACTTTCGCCAGTGCCTATAACGAGTTGGGGATCGCCCTCATACTCGCCAAGAAAAACGGCGAAGCCCTTGAGGCCTTTGGTCATGCCATTCGCCTAAATCCCAAGCTGCACACGGCCTTTGCCAATATTGGCTCACTCCTGGCCGGCGACGGACAGCAGCAAAAAGCGATCGGCTATTGGCTGCGATCCCTGGACCTGCATCTACCGGATGCCCAGGTCTGGCAAAACCTGCTGCAGGCGCTGGACACGCCACCGGAAACGGACACGGGGCTCAACGCAAAGGGCACAGACTTCATCGCCCGGGCCATCGCCGAGGACCCGGTCAAGGCCGCCAATGGCCACTACCGTAAAGCGGTTGCCCACTTGCAGAAAGACCAGCAAAACCAGGCCAATCACCACTTTGTCCAAGCCCTGATGATCGACATGAACAATCCCGAACACTTCAACGGCTTCGGGGCCGCCCTGGCCCTTCGCGGTTATGATAACATCGCCAAACCCTTTTTCCGCGTAGCCCTGTATATCTACCCCGAGTTTGATGAAGCCCGGGAAAACCTCAACGCCGTCCGGGAACGCCTGAACGCCAACATCAGCCGCTCCCTGCGGAAGACCCTTAAGGCCTTGCCGATTCACGCCAGCGATGCCGCGAAGCAGTTTGAAGCCGCGGCCCAACTGGCGAACGAGGTCGGCGTAAAGCAGGCCCTCCCCCTGTTCGTGCGCGCTGCGGAACTGGACACAGAAAACGTGGTGTACAAAATCGGCTTAAGCAAGGCCTACAGTCAACTGAGCGAGTGGCCACTGGCGATTGAAACCTTTATGCAAGTGTACCGTTCGAAGCCCGGGGAGGCGGATTACCAGTACCGGCTCTCCTGGTTGTTCCTGCAACAAGACGATATCGATGCACAGCAGGTCCAGATCGCCTTGCGGCTCATCCGGAAAGCCCTCAAGCAATCCCCAAGCAATGTGATGTACCTGAAAACCATGGTGGATGCATACCTGGCCAACAAGCAGACCGACCGCGCAATGGAAACGGCAACCGCCGCTTTGCGCATTGCCCGCGACATAGAAAGCCAGAGCCTCGTCGCGCAATTGAAATGGCGAATTCGGTCGATCCTGGATGCGGAGTAACGGCACAGGCACCGGGCCTCCCCGGCCAGGTTCGCTTGCGGGAAAGTGAATACAAGGCCTCGACCGAGCATGGTGATCCGCTTTGAATGGTCCCCCCCCGGCTTAGCGATTTCCCCTCATCCTTCACCCTCCCCTTCCTCCACCCAGGCGAATGCATGTGGATCGAAGCTGCCGTCCAGCGTCGGCTTCACAATCTGGAAATACGGGGAGATATCAAAGTCTCGCGGGGTGAACAGGCTGTGGTGGCGGATATGCAGCAGCTCGTCAAGGCAGTCCACGCAATCGGGATGTTGGCTTTGGGAAAAGACGCTTTCGGGAAGAATGGGGTAATGCACCGCATGGAAAGCCTGGGCAATCAGGGAGGAGCAGATCGCCCGGGTGGGATCACCACTGCCCAGCGCAAGCAATCGGCGGCGCCAGCGCACGGGGATAAACACCGGTTGCACCAGGTACCGTGCGAGATCGAAAATATTCTTCAAGTCGTACTGGTGCCCGATCCGGGAAAGGGCGTACGCCACGATCGCATCGATTTCGTCCGACCGGAGGCCCACGGGTCGACAGATCCGGGTGTGCAAATCGGCAAAGGTGCTCAAGGGCACCCGCCGCACCCCCGCAACAACATCGGCCTCGAGCAGGGACCCATCCTCGGCAACGCACAGGACCGCATGCGACCAGGTGGACTGGGTGAGGTATTTAACCACGGTACTGAAGCGGCTGGATCCCTCCACGAGCAGGACATCTCCCTTGCGAATCGAGGCCGCCAGGGTATCGGGCGTGCAGGTGGCCACCCGGATTTCGCGCTTACTGGGCTGCGAGAGAAAGCGGGCCAGGCCGCGACCGAATATTTCCAGGACCCTCATGCGTTCTGGTTAAAGGTCACTCGAGGGCGTGTCTAGTGAAACAGGCCCTCGATTTCAGCGGAGCGCGGACGCTTTACACCGGCGATGCCCAAAGCGTAGCCGGTACGCCGGCGGCATTCATCCGGTGG
>JAPYUI010000201.1 GCA_029936175.1 Kiritimatiellia bacterium | reverse complement strand
TGATCTTGAACCCGTTCCACTTGACGTTCCGGATAGTCAGGTCCGCGATCGTAACCCCCTTGGCACCCGTGATACCCACCAGTTCGCCATGCCGGCTCGAGGCACCATCAAGAATGACCTTGCTCCGATCACCGGAGGACCCTCGAAGGGTTACTTCGTCCGTCGTGATTTCGAAGTAGCGGGGCATCAAGTAAAGCCCATCCGCCAGCAATATCGTGCCCCCCGAAGCAACGTCCTTGGCCGCCTGGAATAATTCATTCACCGTTTTCACCTGAATGATATTGGCCGAAGGCTTCGGTAGCGGGGGTGCCTTGGGGAACCAGGGTTGGTCGGGAATCCCAGCGAACCCATTCAGCCCGCCCAACAAGGCTTGGACGAAGAAGAGAGATGAAAGGAGTGTAGAGCGAAAATTCATTTCACGATCACGATGGCCGGTTGGCTCGCCGAGTGGGAATCATCGGTCTTCACGCCGACGGCAAAGAGGACACGCAGTCCGGGTTCGAGCTTCCTGGTGGGCAAGGTCCAAGGTTGGTAGAGATGGATGCGGTCCTTGATCTCGCGGACTTCGCTCCAGGTCGGCTGGTCGTCAAGTTCGGACAAGGGAAGCCACCCGGGTGGAAAATTCTCGGCCGCCACGGTTTGCGTGGTGCATGTGATAAACAGGAGCGTAACGAGCAGGCTGGTTTTCATGACGATTCCCCTGAGTCTCTCAAATGATTTCTTTGGCGCAACCAAACAACAAGGATTGCATGCAACTTTTTGTATTAAGGTTCACAGTTCGTGCCTGGTTAGCCTTCCTGGGATAGGTTGTCCCGACGTTTGACAGGGAATAATCCCAAGCTACATTCTCCTCATGCGCCAAGCAATCTGCTTCGTCACCTTAATTTGTGCCTGGCATCCCTTGTCGGGTTTCCCGGCCGGCGCGGTGGCCACGGTGGATTCCATCGCCACGGATGCTGCGATTGCCACCATGAAGCAAGGGGGCAATGCCATCGATGCCGCGGTGGCGGCGGGCCTGACGCTCGGGGTGGTGAATGGTTACAACGCAGGCCTCGGCGGTGGTTGTTTCATAGTTATCCGATTGGCCAACGGAAAATTCGTGGTGATTGATGGCCGTGAGACGGCGCCTGCCGCTGCGAAACATGACATGTACCGCAAAGGCGGCAAAGCCGACCTGCGGGCCAGCAAGGTGGGGGCGCTGGCCAGCGGGACCCCCGGCGCCTTGGCCGCCTACGAGCTGGCTGTGCGAAAACACGGCAAGCTTCCGCTGGAATGGCACTTGGAAAATGCGGCGAAGATTGCCGCGGACGGATTTGAAATACCCAGGGCCTACGCCGGGCGCATCCGCGCCACCCGGGATGATCTTCGCCGGTTCAAGGCCTCCGCCGCGCTCCTGCTGGACGCCGATGGACAGGCGCTCCAGGCGGGCGGATTGCTCAAGCAACCGGACTTGGCGAAGACGTGCCGCGCGGTGGCGGAAAACGGAATCGGCTGGTTTTACGGGGGGCCCTTTGCAAGAGCCACGGAGAAATGGATGAAGGCCCATGGAGGCATCATGACGGCCCAGGACCTGGCGAAGTACCAGGTGAAGGTGCGCGACCCGGTGCGGGTGACCTATCGCGGCTATGAAATCGTAAGCATGCCGCCCCCCAGTTCCGGCGGCGTCCACCTCGGGCAAATCCTGAACATCCTCGAGCATTTCGACCTCAAGGACATGGAGCCGAACGCGGTGGATTTCATTCACTTGGTGACGGAGGCCATGAAGTTGGCCTTCGCCGATCGAGCCCATTGGCTGGGCGACGCGGACTTCGTGCCGGTCCCGCGTGGATTGGTGGACAAGACCTATGCCAAGGAACTCGCCGGGCGCATTCGCATGGACCGGGCGGGCAAGGTTGCCACGCATGGCCAACCGCCACGATCGACGGAGGACTTGTTCAACAAGCATACCACGCATTTTTCCTGTGCCGACGGAGACGGAAACTGGGTGTCCTGCACGGCCACGGTGAACACCAGCTTCGGCAGCAAGGTCATTATCCCGGGCACCGGGGTGATCATGAACAATGAAATGGATGATTTCTCCATCCAGCCCGGTGTACCCAACGCTTTTGGACTGGTTGGGGCCGAGGCCAATGCCATCGCCCCGGGAAAGCGCCCGCTTTCGAGCATGAGCCCCACCATTGTCCTGAAAAACGACCAACCCATCCTCGCGGTGGGGGCGGCCGGCGGCCCGACCATCATCACGCAAACGCTCTTGACCATCATCCACGTCATCGACTTCGGCCTGCCGCTGAACGAGGCCCTCAGCCAGCCACGTTTTCATCACCAGTGGTCGCCGGATCAACTGCGCATCGAGAAAAAAGTAGGCGAGAAGGTCCTGGCCGGATTGCGGGCGAAAAGTCACCAACTCAAGGTCTATGAGGCGATGGGCTCCACCCAGGCCGTTAGCCTGGAAAATGGCCGCTTCGAAGCCGCTCACGATCCGCGTAACAAGGGAAAGGCGAGCACCTTTTGATGGGCCTTGAGACCTCGGCCTTGCCGCACGGCGTCATCTCTTCCCCCTGAGGCGATTTTGGGTGGGCAAGCATGGCCAAGGGGAGCCGCCGCAGCGGTTCAAGGAAAAATTTCATAACCTAAAATATCGAGCTTCGTAAGGAGCGTGGTCTGCCTGTCCGGCCTACAGATTTTTTCGATGGAGGCTGGCATAGGCATCCATCCGCTTGACCGGGGTCCCTAGCGCCCGGCCTTCGACTCTACTGGAGCGATGGAAATCGCGAGCGGGCATCCGCTCACCTGCACGCCACCGCGGGTATAGCGGATCCTTGTCCATTGATCCGCAAGGGGAAATCGAATTTCCATCCATTCCCAGGATTCAGGCAAGGCCGGGCGAATCGTACATTTGTTGTCGGGGATGGAATACCGCAATCCGCCCAAGCCCTCGAGGTAGAGGAGGATTTTGCCGGCGTTGAAGTTGGAGTATTGGTCGCCGAAAAGCGTGCGGTCCCGCCGGTAGGCTTCCGGCGCCACCGGGATTTGCCATTCATCGTGGTAATGGTAGTTCTCGAGGTGGTTGAGCGTCAGTTCAGCAGCCTCCTCAAGCAGTCCCTGGCGGAATATGCCGTCGAGGGTGTAATAGGCGGTGTCGGGCGTGTACGCAAAGGAGTGATCGACAGCGGTCTTGAAGGTTTTCATCGACTGCCTGGACATGGCCAGGGGAAAAAAGGCTCCGTGGAATCCCTTGTCACTATCGAGGGCCCAGGCATCGACCATCGGTTTTGCATAGTCGTGCGGGAAGTAAGGAGACCGCATGGCCCAGAATCCGGTGGTCATAAGCATGCCGTTCTTTGGGGCGGCGAAGTAGTTGGAAACCCCGTGGGCTTCCCAGCGTTGCTCAAATATGCGACGGATATCTTCCGGTTCCCGCCTGATCACCCTTTGCCAATGCGCCACATCGGATGCGTTGCCGGTGAGTCGGGCCATTTTTTCGAGTGTTTCGGCGACCTCGAATTGGTTCATGGCAAAACCTGAAATCTTTTTTTTGAATAGTTTTTCAAAATGGTCCTCGTAGCATTCCTTGAGAAAAGAAAGATCCCCGGTGTGCTCGTAAACCTGCCAGGCCCCGAGGACGTGCTCGGAGGTTTCCGCCCCGTAAGCGCCGCTGTGCCACGAAGTCCCCTTGTTGTCAGAAAGCATCCGCAGGCCGTTGGGCCATTCGCGGTAGCGATTATTCCGGCTAAGGTGTTTCCAGGTGAGGATGTTCCCGTAGGCATACCTGGGCTTGTCGGTCGTCCATGCGCCGACCTTGATTTGGAAAGCGGCGTCGTATCGGTGGATGCCGAGGAAATTATTCACGGCGGTCTGGGTATGGTTTTCCATCTCCCATCCCTTGCCGACATCAATGTAGTACATCAGGTATAGCGACCAGAGGTAATAGTAGATGTCGACAAAGCGCTCGTCCGGGCAACGAAACCAGGGGATTTCCTCGTTGAGTTGCCGATTCATCCCCGTGGTTTTCGCGGAAAGCCACGATGCGTGGTTCCGGATTATTGCCCGTGCGGCGTTGACAGCAACCTTGGCATCATCGTGCATGGCCCAGGAAACAACCGTTCCCGCTCGATCGCAGGGAACGGAAAACGTATAGTGCTGTACACCGCGTTCATCCTGCCTGGAGGTGAACGATCCAGCCACATCGCGTGAAGCGCTCAACACGGTTGTCATGCCGGTATAAAGACACGGGCCAACCCGCTCATCCCCATCCGGGTCCGGTTGGGATTTCACCGTTCCTCCCTCGGAAATAACCAGGGCATTATTCCGGGAGTCCAGTTTGATCGAGGCCGACGATGAAACACTGTTTCGATGATGGAAACTGTGGCCGGAAAACGAGAGTTTCACGGGCCTCGATGCGGTGATGATCGAGGCTGCTGCATCATTGGCTGCAATAAACTTTTCTTCCCTGAGCGTGACGCCACCCACCTCGTATTCGCATATCATTTTGTCAGGGCGCCACCGCATGCTTTTGGGCCTGGGGTGTTTATAGGTTTTCCCGTCGATGACGACGTTGCCATAGAGCACCCGGGTATCCTTATAAAATTCCCATCCACGGTAATCGTTACCGGTTCCGGTATGCTCCGTGCCGGATAGTTTGCTTTCGAGCAGGCCAACACCCCGGCTCCGGAGATCGTGGTGAAAGGGATGGGTCAGGCCGATCGTCTCGTCTTCGATCAATTTCCAACTGGCGTGAAAACCACCGACATAGTAGGTGACGTTTCCGGCGAGAAAGCCGTGTTTTCTGCCCTGTACTTCCTGTTCGAGTCGTTGGCAGTAGTCGGTAAAGGGCGGTTTTTCGTGGGTGAAACCCTTGCCATTCGTGCGCTGGGCCTGCCCCTGGCAGGTCGCAGGGTTGTACATCCACATGAGCAGTGCAGCGGTAGCCATTTGGCCATGGAAGCCCGGTTTCGCCGCATGATTGTTTCGACTGGGCCTGGGGGTACTTCTCCTCGTTCCGGATGCGAAAGGGTAAAAAAACTTCCGGACGAGACGAAACACCGGCCTCTCGAAGTGGAGCTCCCGGATATTCATAAAACGATACACTCCTTTCTACTCAAAACGTTTTGATAGGATCATTTTCTTCATGATGGCAATTCCCTTAAAGAGCCTTAGCCCTTTTGGGCAAATACCATTCATTCAGTTTGGCATCCAACACTTGGTTCGGATGACTACCGACATTACCTGGACTCACCCCCGGCCTTGGCAGATTCTATCTTCTTCCGAAGACTTGCGACGCGCTCGTTGCCCGGGCTTTGCTGCTCGGCTTGGTCCAGATATTCCAACGCTCCGTCGTACATGCCGCGATCGAATTTGACGGTGGCCAGGATCATCAGGTCCTGCCGGTCGAGTCGGCGTTTCCCGGGGAGTTTGGTGTTCTCGCCCCAGATGCGTCCGATCAGTTTATACGTGTACGGGTCGCTCACGGCCAGTTCAGCGCGTACGAACGGATAGAAGTCGTTGACCACGAAGAACGCCTCGGTCATCTCTGCGAAGTACTCCATGGGATTCATCAAGCCGTAGTGCGGGCGCTTCTGGCCTCCGGCATATGGCACCATCTCGAACTTGCCGCTCAGCTTAAACTGTTTCTGGCCCGCGATGATGTCCTTGTCGTCAAAACCCAACACGCGAAAGTGGTAAGCGTGCGCCAATTCATGCAGGACCACGCAGCCTCCACGGGCACGCCTCGCCGCGTCGATCAGCCCCTTGGCGCTGGTCAAGTGCACAGACCTGGCCATGGCGGGATCGTAACCGTGGCGCTGGAGCCAGCCGCCGCTCGGATGAAAGTGTGCGCCGCCCAGTGGGTGAGCGCGGTCCAGGTAGACCGGCACCTCCTGCATCTTCGTCACCGGACCGGCCGGGATGCGCATCGTGATCCGGTGCAGACGCTGGCCGAGGATCTTGAGAGCCAGGTCGCCAGTCGCTTTGTGCTCGCCTTGGAGCAGGCTCACATCCACACGCACACGCCAGCCTTCTATCTCACGGATCTCGTGGGCGATACGGACCTCTTTGGGCTCGGCCCCCGTATCCGCCGCGTTTGAATGGGTAGTAAGACATGCGGCCAAACCAAGCCACACCAAGATGATTCCTGTTCGAGCCATGAGTGTTTTCCTTTGCGCTGTCAATTTAATGCAAGCGGATCAGCTTTCCAGTGTCCACCTCGCTTGCCGAAGCACTGCACGAGCAGATCCGGGGAGTTTTTCGTACCACACAGAGACAAGCGATCCATCGTCGAGTTGGACGGTGCTCGGGTAACCCAGGTCGCCGCCTGCTCCATCGCCTGAGATCACGATCGCTTCCGACCACGTCTTGCCGTGGTCCTCACTGACACGGGCCTGGTTCCCGAACGGCTTTCGCCGGTGTCCGTAGGTCATGAGCAGGCGGTCGTCCCGGAGACGAGTCAGAAAGGAAGGCAGCCCCCAGACGCCGATCGGGCGGGGCGTGCTCCAGGTCTTTCCTCCATCCTCGGATTCCGACTGGAGGGTCTCATGCTTGTTCGCCGCGTTGTGATTTCGAATCTGGACAATGAGTGTTCCGTCGGCGGTCTCCACGGCGTGGAGTTCGTGGTAGTCCTTGTGATTGTCGCCGTCCCGCGTCGGGATAGGGGCGAGCCACGTCCATGTCTTTCCATCGTCGGTCGATTCACAGACGCCGATCTCATGGTTGCCCGTATACAGCTTCTTCCCGGCGTAGAGCAGACGACCGTCTTTCAATTGGATCGGACCGTGCGGGCTGTTGACGATGCTGGGATAGCGCGCCGACCAGGTTACGCCACCATCGGTTGAACGAATCATCCACTGGCCGAGTTCGGCTTTCCTCGCTTCGGCGGAAATTCGGTTGTGCACCGCGAGCCACCGGGTGCGCCGGTCGCCTTTCCCGGGAATCGATTTTTCGTATGCGAGCGAAGTGAAGGTCGTCACCAGGATGCTCCCCTTCGCCGTTTCCAGCACGCCAGCGTCCCGGTCGTCAATCGGCCCGTCGAGCAGCGTGCGGGGGAAGGTCCAGGTACCGCCATCGTCGTCGGAACGCATCAAGTCGACGCGGCCGAAGGGACAGACATGCTGTTCCCGGCCTCCGGAGCAGACGACGAGGAGTTGGCCATTGGCGCGGCGGGTCAGGGTCGGCCAGCCATGATAAATCTCCGGAAGATGGCTGATCACTTTCGTCTCCGTAACG
>JAPYUI010000432.1 GCA_029936175.1 Kiritimatiellia bacterium | reverse complement strand
ACGACCAGTTGTTCGACGCGACGAACACGGATGCGGCCTTCGTCGAGGCCCGACCCTTCTGACGAAACGCCGCCGGGCTCGCGGCTTCACCGTCCAGGGGGCGACCGGCTATTTCCCCACCCGCTTCAGGTCCACCCGCGTATACGGACTCGACCGGTAGGTCCGGTAGTCCCGCGACTGATACGTAAGGGTTTTCCGATGCGTAGTGAAAAAATCCACCCGCGATGCATCGGCTGTTCCCAGGCTGATCTCCGCAGTCCAGGCTTTCCGGGCCTCATCGTAGTGCATGTCTTTCCACTGGTCATCCGGGAACAAGTCCCGGATATAGGCGGCACTGCCATCGGGTCCGCGGTCAAACATCCACCAGAGACGGCCGTTTTCCGCCTGGTCGCCCGACTTGAAGGTCACGGTGACCAGCAAGCGGGATTCATTCACGCTCGTTTCCACCAGCGGCGACGCCAACATCGGCTCCACCCCCTCAAAAAAGTGCTGCACGAGGAAGGCCGGCAAGTTCGCCTCCCCCTTTGAACTTGCAGGATGCGGGTTCCGCTGTCCATGACCACTGTTGGCCTTTAGATACAGGGGGATATCAGGGTAATGCGCGCCACCCCAGGCGAGGTCGAAGGCGACAAAGTCGTGGGTTCCGGGATGAAAACACAGGTCGACTTTTCGAGCCCTTAAGGCCTGGAGATGCTGGGAGATAAAAACCTGGTCCTTCATGCGAAGAGCCAGGCGCCGGAGATCTTCCCAGCTATGCCCGGCGGCAAGGGCCTGCCGGTTGTAGATCGGTCCAAAGGTTCCCCCCAGGAAGGGATGGTGCAGCATGCGGGGATCATCCGCCTGTCCCGACTGCTTGGCATAGGCCTTGTTGTAGGCCTCCAGCGCATCCCATGCCGCACGGTCGCACAGGCGCAGGGGAGACTCCCAGATCGGGGAGACCCCGGCATGTACCGCGGTCATTCGCGTATCGTGGAGTAGGGCTGCGGACGGCGATGCGCCATTCTTGGAACCACCCGACAGGGCCACCTTTCCCGGTTCGAAATGCCCGGTCTCCGCATAGGCCGCGGTCACCGCACGCATCAAGGTTGCCGGCCAGCCCCAATACTGGATGGAATAATGTGGGTTCAGGGTCTCGACAAAGCGCCGTTCAGCATCCGCACCCAAGGCTGCTTGCCCGGACTGTTGCAAAACCTGCACCAGAGTGTGCACCAGGCCGACACCACCCCGGACCAGGGTTGTATCCACGCCACGTAAGCGCGCATCCCGCATGATGGAATCCATCCGGTGCCCCCCCGTGAGATGAAAACCCCGGGCCTTTTGATCCAGGGGGACGATCATCCGCACCGGCACCCGGTACGCCCGGTCGGGCAGGAGATCCCCCACATGGATGGTGACGACCTTCTGCCGGGTAGCCACCTCCCCTTGGACGACATGCCAGTCCTGCACCACGTCCACGTCCAGCGTATGCGCATCGCGCATCGCCTGCATATCAATCAACGGCGGTTCTTTTCCCTCGGCATG
>JAPYUI010000431.1 GCA_029936175.1 Kiritimatiellia bacterium | reverse complement strand
CGCTTCAAGCCGCGGACAAGCCCAACGTCGTGCTCTTCCTCGTGGATGACATGGGGTGGATGGATTGCGGGGTCTATGGCTCGAAATACTACGAGACGCCCCACATGGACAAGCTGGCCAAGCAGTCGATGCTCTTCACCGACGCCTACGCCCATCCGCTTTGCTCACCGACAAGGGCTTCCATTCTCAGCGGACAGTACCCGTCCAGGCACGGCATCACCACCGCCAGCGGGCACCAGCCCGCCCGCCCCGAGGGCACCTCGCGCTACCCCAAGGGAGCTCCGCCTGACAAGCCCTTCCTCTATGCCGCCAGCAAGAACTACCTCGACCCCACCCTGGTCACCTTGCCCGAGGTGCTCGCCAAGGCCGGTTATTCCACCGGCCACTTCGGCAAATGGCACCTCGGCCTGGCCCGCAAGCACTGGCCCGATAATTACGGTTTCCAGGTCGCCTTCCATGCCCAGCCCAGCCCGGGCCCGCCACGGGGGAACTACTTCTCCCCCTACGACGTCACCCTGGACGCCGAGCCCAGCCCCAAGAGCCCGGGGGGCACCATCACCGACGGCCCGGAGGGGGAATATATCACCGACCGGCTGACCGACGAGTCGATCGCCTTCATCGAGGCAAACAAGGACAAGCCCTTTTATCTCAACCTCTGGCACTACGGGGTCCACGGGCCGTGGGGGCACAAGGAGGCATACACCGCAAAATTCGCCAAGAAGAAAGACCCACGGGGTGAGCAGCGCAACCCCATCATGGCCTCCATGATCCAAAGTATCGACGAAAGCCTCGGGCGGGTCTTGGCCCGGCTCGACGAGCTCGGGCTGACCCAAAACACGATCTTCATCTTCTACTCGGACAACGGCGGCAACGTTCATAGCAACGTTCCCGATGACCACAAGATCGCCAAGATCAAGCCGGGGCATCCCCGATATGCCCAGCTCGAGGATTGGCAAAAGTGGGCCGGCCCCGAGCCGCCGACCAACAACGCCCCGCTTCGCGAGGGCAAAGCGCGCATCTACGAGGGCGGGCAACGCGTGCCCCTCATGGTCCGCTGGCCCGGGCAGATCGAGGCGGGATCCACCAGCGACGCCGTGGTCGCCGCAATCGACGTGTACCCCACCCTGCTCGATGCCCTCGGCCTGCCGACGCCCAAGGGCCACCTGATCGACGGCGAGTCCATTCTCCCCGTGCTCGAGGGCAAGGGTTCTATCAAGCGCAAGGCCTACTTCACTTGGTTCCCGCATCTCAAGGGAGCCGTTTCCGTGCGCCAGGGGAACTACAAGCTGATCCGGCGCTTCGAGCAGTTTCCGGGTTACCCGGACTTGGTCGAACTTTACGACTTGAAGAAGGATATCGGGGAAACCCGCAACCTCGCCGGCAAGATGTCGGAAAAGGTGAAGGAACTGCAGGCCCTCATCGACGGCTTCGTCAAGGAAACCGGCGCACTCTACCCGAAGCCCAACCCCAACTACGACCCGGACGGGAAAGCCACGGCCAAGAAAGCGGCGGCCAAGCGGC
>JAPYUI010000430.1 GCA_029936175.1 Kiritimatiellia bacterium | reverse complement strand
ATACGCATCCCGGATTGAATCAGCGCGTTTTTAGATAGGGAGCGTTGCAGACGGTTTTCATGAGTTCGGTGTCCAGGACTGATTGTTTCCAGGCGGTCATGGTCGCTTCCTCGAGGGCGTCGTAGTTGTCGTAGGCTCGATTACTCCAGTGGTGGCTTTTAAGATAGTGCCACAGATTTTCGATGGGGTTTAACTCTGGACTGTACGGTGGCAGTTGCACCAGCGTGATATTGCCGGGAACGGACAGCGAGTGACTGCGGTGAAAACCGGCTCCGTCCCAGATCATCACGGCGTGTTCGTCAGGCGGAATCGTACGTGAGAACTGAGCCAGGAAGAGGTTGATGATTTCCGTATTCAGTTGCGGACTGATCAGCCCTTCGGCGTGTCCGGTCCGAGGACAGACGGCTCCGATGACCCACAGATACTGGTACTCGGTTTGCCGGATCGCCGTAGGTCGTGAACCCTTTTTCGCCCACACGCTGGTCGTGGTTCCCTGCTGGCCGAAACGTGACTCGTCCTGAAAGTAGACCTGCAACTGTTTGTCGGGGTGACTGGCAGCAATCGACTTCAGCTTCTCCGGCCACTGCTGCTTAAACTCTTCTATGGCAGCGGGATCGGACTTGCGATGGATCGGTCGAGGACGCAGATACGAATACCCCAGCGAATGCAGCAGGTTGTAAACCGCAGTCAGCGATCGTTGCACGCCGAACTCTTCCGCCAGGATTCGCTGGAAATCTTTGCCTCGCAGTGAACACACTTGGTCGACTTCCGTCGGCCCGGATTCAATGCGCTGGCGGACGGCGACTTCCTGCTCGGGCGTCAGTGAGGATCGTGATGCACGTCCGCGGCGATCCTCCAGACCGCTCAGGCCCGACTCATTAAACCGAGCCACCCATTCCTGGCAGACACGACGCGACAAACCGGTGGCCATCGCGACCGCAGGAGCCGTCCAGCCACTCATCGCCAGAATCACGATACGCATTCGACGAGCCCGCTCTGCACTCTTTTCACACCGCTCCAACGCAGTCAATTCCGACAACGACAAATGCAACTCAACCCGCATACCCACCTCCATGATTTCAGGATGGCGGTGTTATGATGGGGGGTCTGCGAA
The DNA here is from genome assembly GCA_029936175.1 of Kiritimatiellia bacterium. GTDB lineage: Bacteria > Verrucomicrobiota > Kiritimatiellia > SS1-B-03-39 > UBA6053 > JAPYUI01. The sequence continues at coordinate 418 of JAPYUI010000430.1, read as the reverse complement.
AGCGCAAGAGAATGCGCGCTGCTTCAAACTGGAATGCGTATCAGATGCTCTCTTCCCAGACCGTGTGGTACGCACCGATTAACTCGAAATATTCGAGCAGCTCCGCGAAGAAATCGTTGCCGCCAACTGTCGCGCTGTCGCCGATGACGATGAGCTTTCGCCGGGCGCGAGTCAGCGCAACGTTCATCCGCCGTGCATCGGCAAGGAATCCGATTTCGCCTTCCGGGTTCGAACGAACGAGTGAGATGATCGCCGCTTCTTTCTCTCGTCCCTGAAACCCGTCGACCGTGTCGATCTCGACTCGTTCGTCCGGCGAATTCTGCCGCAACCACCGAACCTGCGCGGCGTACGGCGCGATAACCCCGATGTCACGTCCTCGCAATCCGGCATCCTGCAACTCGGCAACCTTGCGAAGCAC
>JAPYUI010000200.1:1289-7344 GCA_029936175.1 Kiritimatiellia bacterium | reverse complement strand
CCATGAAAGTGCTCCCGGTTGTTTTGCTCATCGCCCAGGCCGTATATGCCGCAAATCCCAACATCCTGGTCATCTATACGGATGACCAGGGTTACGGGGACCTGAGCATCCAGAACCCCCAGGCCAAGTTCCAGACCCCGCATCTCGACCGGTTGGCCCGGGAGGGCATCCGCTTCACGGATGGGCATTCGCCCGACACGGTTTGCACCCCCTCACGGTATGGGCTCCTTACCGGGCGTTATTCCTGGCGGACAACCTTGAAACGCGGGGTGATGGGTGCGGAGGGCACCTGTCTCATTGCGGATGGGCGCATGACCCTGGCCTCCCTGCTGCGCGCCAACGGGTACGCCACCGCGATGGTGGGCAAATGGCACCTGGGGATGGATTTCCCCGGCACGAAAGGCCATCGGGACTGGACGCAGCCGGTAAAGGACATGCCCCTGGATAAAGGGTTTGATTATTACTGGGGCATTCCCGCCTCAATGAACTACGGGGTGCTTGCGTGGTTTGAGGGGCGTTTTGCCAAGGTGCCGCCCACCTTATTCACCTCCAAGAAACCGAGCAGGATCGCCATCTCCGATTACCGCATCATGCCCCCCTACCAGGAAAGCCCAAGAGAAGCACCGGATCCCGAGGAATCGGGGGGCAGAAAAATGAGCCTCAAGGGAAAAGGGCTTGAAGTCGCCGCGGACTTTGTAGACAGCGAGTGCCTCGATCGTTTTACCACCCAGGCATTGAAATGGCTGGCCGGGCAGGCGGAAGCGGTGCGGAAGGGCAAACCGTTCTTTCTTTACGTGCCGTACACCTCGCCGCACAAGCCGGTGATTCCCCTGCCGGAGTTCCGGGACAAGGGCAAGGCGGGCGCGTACGGGTCATTCATGATCGAGACGGACCATCACGTGGGACGCCTCCTCCACTTCCTCGACACGGCCGGGCTTGCAGCCAACACCCTGGTCGTTTTCACCAGCGATAACGGGCCGGAGACGACCTGGAAAGAACGGATCAAGCGATATCAACACGACAGCTCGGGGATCTTCAAGGAAGGCAAGCGGTCGATTTACGAGGGCGGCCACCGGGTGCCTTTCCTGGTCCGCTGGCCCGCGGGCATACAACAACCCGGCCGCACCTGCGACCGGCCGGTATGCCAGACCGACCTGCTCGCGACCTTCGCGGAGATGCTGAAGGTGAAACTCCCGCACGACGCCGGCGAGGACAGCGAAAGCTTTTACCCCTCGCTCATCGACCCCGGGGCAACGCGGGAGCGCGTGCCGATGATCCATCACGGGGCCGGCGGCCGCTTTGCCATCCGCGAGGGCAGGTGGAAGCTGGTCATGCCGGCGAAAAAGGCAAAGCACGAACTCTACGACCTGGTCGCGGACCCGGGCGAGGAACACAACCGGGTGGCGGATCACCCGGAGGTCGCGCGGGCCCTGGCAAAGAAAATGACGGACATCGTGGTGAAGGGTCGCTCGACACCGGGGAAAGCGACCGGGAACGATACCCCCCTGTGGCCCGATGTGAAGTGGCGTAATTAAACCGCTCGGGGCTACAAAAATGCCCCCGGTCGCGCTCCTCGTTTGACCTGCGACCCGTTTTTCATCAAAGGAATGTGGATGGCACAGGCCAAGATTATCGAGAACGAAACCTTTCATCGCAGCCTGGAAGCCCCCTGGGCCCGCACCTTCATGGCCCTGATGCGGCCAAGCGTCGTCGAAGAACTGGTGGACGAAACCGCTTTCCCCTTTTCCCAATCACTCCCTGGATTCATCCGGGAGCATTGGCAAAGCATCCAGGACAAGACCCTGATAGACCCTTTCCGCCTGGGCTGGCTGATCGACGAACTCGTGCGGGTACAGGACGTGCAGGGGGACCTGGTCGAGTGCGGATCCTTCAAGGGTGGATCAGGCCTGTTGATGGCGCGCGCACTGAAAACCCTGGGTATTGACAAACAGGTTCACCTCTTTGACAGTTTCGAAGGCCTGCCCGAACCGGACGCCACCCATGACAAGGGCTACAAGAAAGGGGTCTTCAAAAGTGAATACGATGAACTGGTGCGGACGGTGGAGGAACAGGGACTGCAGGACATCATCACGGTTCATCGCGGCTGGTTCAACGATACGGTAGGGCCCTTCCTTTCCAGCTACACGGGCGAGATTTCCCTGCTGCATATCGACTGCGACTTGTACAACAGCACGAACGATTGTTTCCCGCTATTCTACCCCCTGGTTGCAGAAGGTGGCGCTATCGTGTTCGACGACTTCAACGATGGGGGCCGGGGGGAGAAAACCGCGATCCTGGAATACCTGGCCGGACAATCACCCATCCTGCACGTGGGACCGGCACCCCAAACCTGCATGATCAAGGGTGAATCACTGCACGAACAGGTCCATGTTGTCGAGGACGCCGGATTTTCCTATAGCCTCGATCGGCTGCTGGAGCACAGCACCTATCTCAACTGGCTGAACGATGCGACCGGTACGCACTACGAGGACGAGCTCGCCCCGTTCCTGCCCGGGTGATCGGGGTTCAAGGCGCTACGGCGAGCGCACCCACCCGGCCGGTCTTCCGCAGACGGGTCAGGGAATCAGGCGCAGGCGATAATATCGTCGGTCCATGGAAGCCTGGCTCGCATCCGGGAACTGGGTCATCCCGGCCGTATTTACCTGCCCGATCTGGACCCATGTCCCGTTGGCTACATCATCTGTCGCCTCGACCGTGTAGATGGCGCCGGGCTCCGCCATCCACTCCAGGTCCAGGGTCGCGGGATATACGAACAGGGAGGGCGGATCGTAGCGAAGCCCGGGGGAGGCCCCCGCGCTCAACCAGTTTTCCGGGTTATGGCCGCTTTGCCCGAGCGCCAGGCGGTGCATCGAGCGGCCGGTCTCCGCCGCATCATCCGGCCAGGGAAATCCATTGTAGTACAGGAACTCGTCAACCACGACCCAGTCGATGGGGTCCCCGGGAAGATCCGGCGCCTGGGGTTTTTCGATCGCAATGCGCTCGCCGAGGCCGGACAGGCTGCCCCCGTAGGGCCCGAGCAGCAACGCGGAATTCGTCTGGCTGTAGGCCGCCTGGAATTCGGCGAGCAAGGGGTTGTTCGTCGGTGAAAAATTCACCAGCACGAGGTACGAAAGCCCGGGAACCGTGGTTGCAGCCGGGAAATCATAATCGATTCCGCCATCCATGCGCCAGACCCCATTGCTGTTCCAGAGTGCGACGGGTGTTGCACGTGGATTGAAGAGCTCGACGTACTCCAGGGTGTTCGACCCGACCGGCGCGAACATCAATTCGCGGATCACAAGCTCCGGGGGACCGTCCAGCTGGTTCGACGCATCCCGGGTGGGCGGCATGGCATACCACCAGGCGGCCCCATCCGGGTAACGCCCGAAGGAACGGCCGTTTTCCTGCGCCTTGAACCGCACCGCGTCGACAGTCCGGTTTGTGCCGCCCGGCAGGTGAGACAGGTAAATCGCTTCCCCGGCCTTGTTCAGCCCGAAACCGTTGGTCAGCACCTGGTGAAAACCCGTGACCTCGTCAAAACTCAGGTGCGCACCCGGGCCCAGGGCACCGCCGGGAAGGGCCCACTTGTCGGGCGAGGCGGGATCGTCGCTCAAGTAATACCCGCCCAGGTTCACCGGCAGTGGGCTCGGGTTATACAGCTCAATCCAGTCGTTGGAGTCGTGCCCGGGAAAACCCGGATCCGCAAAATCGGTGTGTGCGGCGAACTCGTTGATCACCATGCCGCCGCCTGGCGGCGGTTCGGACACGCCGGGCGATCCGTTCACGTTCACGCTCGCGATCCAGTTGACCGGGTGATCCAGCCTGCCGTCCTGCTGGTCGCCCTGGAGGACCGGGACCAGCGAATGTCCCGCTCCGTCGGCGGCGAGCGGCCAGCCCCAGCCATCGTTGTAGGTGAACGCGATCAGGGGTGCCCCACCCCCGGGAGGCAGCACACGAACCGTATCCCCCCCGTTGGACAGGTTCTGGCTGTAGGGGCCGAGCACGGGTGAAGGGATCACGCCATAGACGGACGCGAAGGTGTTCGAGTCGCTCTTCGCCACGACGAGGTATCCACCGGCGGGCAAGGTCGTCCCGGTCGGGAAGCTAAAGGCGATTCCCCCCTCGATAGCCACGCCATCCAGGGCGAGGTCCAGGGTGCTGCTGGTGTTGTGGAATTCAAGGAAGTCAAAGGGGCTGCCGGCCGGGGCGTTGAACATCAACTCGCTCAGGCGCAGGTGATCCTGCAGGGCAACCAGGTTGCTCGCCCCACCCGGGGCGAACTCGGACGGGGCCGACCAGTGGCTCCAGCGACCGGTATCATCCTGTACGCGAACACGTGCACGATAGGTCAAGCCGGTCTGCAAAGCATCGGAGGGAATCGCAATGCTCATCACTTCCTGGCTGACAATACCCGACTCCCAAATGGCGTTGTATTCAAAGACCATGAGCGTCTCCGGGTCGTGCAGGGGATCCGCCGGATTCCAGGCCCGGCCGATGCGCCACTCGATCGCGCCGAAGCTTCCCGCTCCCTGGGGATCGCCAAAGGCACTGGACTGGAACTGTAACTCGTTGACGGGATAGCCGACCGGGCCGATGTAGCTGAGAACCGGGGTAAAGGGAATGGCACTGTCCGCACCCAGGTCGTCCAGGTGATCGTCCGTACCATCCGGCCGGGGCACCGCACTGTCGCCGACCCAGCTCCCGCCATCCCAGGCATACTTTTTCATGTCCGCAACCTTCGGGGCGATCGCGCCGGTGTTTTCACTGCCCGCGGAGGCTGGCGCATTCAGCCAGCGATCGCGGTCCGCCGGCACCAGGGCTTCCAGTCGGGCGGCCAGGTTGTCGAGCAGGGGGTCGATCTGGTCCGGTTGCCAGATCAGGTCGCGGAATTCGCGAATGGTGTTACGATAGCGCTTGAGGTACTCCGGTCGGCCCCCGTTTGCAAAAATGGCCTGCTTGGGGAAATCCTCCCCCTTGTTCCAGTTCGGACCCCAGGAGGTGTCCGCGTCCCAGGACAGGGTGCGCAGCAAGCCGTACGGGGTCCCTTCCCGGGGAATAAAATAGAAGGCCCGGTTCTTGAGGTGCTCGCCCGTGTTGGGTGACACGTCAAAACTGCGGACCGCCTCGATCACCGCGTGGTACCGGTTCCAGTGTTCATAGTCCACGTGCTCATCCAGCCAGGCATCCGACTTGTCGGGGCGGAGGTTGAAAATAATGTTCTCGTAATCGGATCCATCCGATACCGCCTGGCCCTCCTGGTACCGGCGTATCGTGCTGCCCTCGGTCTGGTAGGACATTAACTTGTAGAGGTTGCCCTTCTCCATGCCGTGCGCCTCGAGGAAGCGCACATCGTAATCCTCCATGGCGAAATAATACCCAAAGAAGTCCCCGTAATGCTGGCCATCCGCACCCGTCGGGGCCTCCTCGGCCCCCTTGATCACCCGCCAGTGATACAGGTGCGCGTGGGGGGACGGCACATCGAAAACGTTCCACAGGATGGCCGAGGATATATCCACGAGGCCAAAGTTGTAGTTCCCGCGCGACCCCCGGCATTTCTGGGAATTCATCGTTCGCCACCTCGTGGGATAGGGCTTGCCATCCAGGTCATGCAACTGGATGTAATTACCCTTGTTGAACCGGAAGCGAAAACTGCGCTTACCCGATCCGCTGTAGCGCGCGTTGCGCTGACGCAGCCGGTACCGCATGTTATCGTACACCACCCCCTCGTAGATGTAGGTTCCCGTCCAGTTAAAGGCTGAACGCGCATCGTAATTGTTTTTTGGTATCTGGTCCGACCCGTTGAATGCCACGCAGGTGTCAAAATCCGCCGAGTCACATAGGAGGAAATACACGGGCACGCTGTTCATGGCCGCTTCCGGGTAGGTGTACGGAACCCCACCCGCCTGGACGGTCCGGGTTTCCACGGTATAGGCCGGCACGCCATCGTAGGAGAAGTAGGCGAAGTTCACATTTGGGTCGTCCGCGTACGGGACACGTACGGACTGGCTCCCGGCATCTTCCACCTCGATACGATAACGCACCAGGGTCCGGTGCG
>JAPYUI010000200.1:0-1189 GCA_029936175.1 Kiritimatiellia bacterium | reverse complement strand
ACGAAGGGGTCGCCGAAATAACTGTGGTCGGAACCATTGCCGTTCGCTGAATTCGCCGCAACCAGGGTGAGGAAACGATCGCCGTTCGCGAGGGAGATGCTCACGGCTTCCTCGGTGTTCACCAGGTGGTCCCCGGACGCTTTCTGGACCCCGTCAACCAGCACCAGGTAATCGATCGAGCCCCCCGCCTTGGATCGGCTGTCACCCGCGATGCAGGTGAAGTTCGTTGCCTGGCGCCCGTCATACAACTGCTCAATCGCGTCGAGGTCGAAGGTGATCCCCTTTTGCGCGTGGGCGGAAATCATGGAATGATTCTCCGCATCGCTGTCGAATGCCTCGGTCAGTCCCCCCTGGCTCGAGGGGTTCCCGATCGGCCCCACGCCATTGACGAAATGCCCCCAGCTCGGTTCGCCTCCCGCAAACCCGGTGAAGTTGAAGGAATGCCCGCCGGAGTCGACCGCCTGGGGACCGAGCGGGCCGTTGGGCACGAAGACCCCGTCAATCGTCGCATGGGCTACCGGGTAATATCCCACCGGGTCCAGCGGAGTAAAGTTACCCCCGGCGCTTGAAACAAGGGCCCCATTGGCGGCATTGATCCCGGTGGCGGACCCGGTACCGGGCAGGCTCCCGTTGCCCCCGCCAACCAGGTCAGCCAGGTCGACGATATCCCCCGAAAGATCCACCTCGTCAAAGGCATTCGTGTCGGCCGCGACCACGACGAAGCCATGGGCAGGGAGTAGCGTCCCGGGGGGAAAGACAAAATCAATCCCCGAGAAATACCAGTTCGAGAGATCCACGGATTCCGACCCGGTATTCGTCAGCTCGACAAACTCGTTGCGGAGGGTGTTGGGCTCCGAATCATAGAGGATTTCATTGATGATCACCTGGCCGGAGGTGAAGGGGGCAAGGAAAAACCAAAGCAGGTTAAGGGACTTGTACATATGGACTTACATACACCGATCCGGGGCTTTTGGGAAGCCACCAAAGAGGCCTATTCCCCCTGGGGTCGGGCAGTTTTCCTTGGACACGGGATGAAAGAATGTGGCTAGATCAAAACATGGGTACAAACACCAAGATCGTTACTTTCCTCCTGGCCCACTTGACCGCCGGGGCAATCATGTGGTGTCCACCGGTTTTCGCCACGCCGATTTTGTCCACCGATTTCACCGGGCGAACGGTCAGCGGGAAG
>JAPYUI010000199.1:5232-7345 GCA_029936175.1 Kiritimatiellia bacterium | reverse complement strand
CCCGCGAAGCGAGGCCTACCTCGCTGAACACCGGCTCGAGCGCTTCCTGGTCCGCATCAGCGTGGGATCAGAGCCCCGGATCGAGCCCGTAATCCAGCAACTCGCGACCGCCATCGAGGCGACCAACGAGACCTCTGCATGAACGCCCCAGTTCCTCAAGCGGTCCGTGAAATGGCGGACCTGATCGAGCAAGCCCCACCCGATCAGTCCGTGCTGGCCGGGTTTGATGGCTTCGTGGATGAGATCATGTCGGTCGTCGGCAAGCGCTTTTCGCACGAAAAATACGATGCCCTCGAGACGATCACGGAGTTCGGGGAGAAGGTGCTGAACGCGGCGGGCTTGAGCACCAATTTTGAACTGGTACCGCGCCAGGTCAAGCTGGGCGGAAATGGCCCGATTGCGGCCAACGCGATCGTCGCCCACGGATATCCCGTGCACTACATCGGGGCCCTGGGCGACAAGGTGATTCATCCCGTGTACAACCGCCTGGCCTCCGACTGTGCCTCGGTCACCTCGATTGCCGACCCGGGGTACACCTATGCGCTCGAGTTTAATGATGGAAAAATCATGATGGGAAAGGGCATCTCCCTGCACGATGTATGCTGGGCGAAACTGTTGGCGGAACTACCGGAGCCCCAGCTGCGCAAACGGCTGCACGAGGTCAAGCTCCTGGTCCTGAACAACTGGACCATGCTTCCCCACATGAATGAAATGTACCGCGAATTCATCCGTATCATGCGCGATCGCGACGAACGCCCACTCATCTTCATCGACCTGGCCGACCCGGCCAAGCGCCCCCGTGACGAAATTGCAGCGGTTACCGGGATCATTTCAGCCATGCAGGAAGTGGCCGATGTCACCTTCGGGATGAACGAGAAGGAGTCCATCCAGGTGGCGGAAGTGGTACTTGGAAAAAACCCCACGGACCTGGCCGACCGGGCCGAAGGCCTGCGGCGGCAGCTCGACATCGAGATGGTGGTGATTCACCCGACCCACCGCGCGGCGGTGGCGACACGGAGCGAAGGAAGTTCCTTGATCGACGGGCCATTTACGCCAAGCCCCCAGTTGACCACGGGGGCGGGCGACAACTTTAATGCCGGGTTCTGCGTGGGGATGCTTTCCCAACTATCGGCCGAGGGCTGTCTCATCAGCGGGGTCTGTACATCCGGCTTCTACGTGCGTAAAGCGCGCTCGGCAAAACGCGAGGAGCTGGTCGACTTCATGCGCCGCTGGGCGGATGCCGGTTGCCGCGAGATGGCCTGAGTTTCCATGCCCGAGGCAACCCGGCGAGACGAACCCGCAAGATACGGGCTATCGCTTAGGGCTATTGAACGTTCAATGTACTGCCGCCAAAACCAAATTCGATCGGCTCAGAATTTTCCAACAGACCGTAAGCGACGCGCACCCCGCTCAGCCAGGCAAGCGCGCGGGCCTTTTTAAACGAGCGGTAGCTGTCATCCGAGGAGCGGACGATGAAGGAGATGTACTGGTTGCTCTTGTTGATTGAGTTCAATACGCTGTTGTACCACTCCAACTCGGTGCCGTCCGTAATGTTCGTGGGCATGATATTGCCCACGGCATCCGGCCGTGAGCGGAGTAGTATATTCCCGGTGAGCTTGGAAAGGAGATCCACCTCGTAATCAGCGTTTCCGACCCGGTTGCTCTCGGAGCTGAGCTGCTGGAGCATCTTGTACTGGTCGGCATTCGTGGCCGTAGCGACATCCGCAATTTTCCTCATGGCCAGGGCATCCAACTCCCGTACCGGGATGCTGAAAATTTCGCCCTTGGCACTGACTTCCAGGTAGACCGGTTCGTAGTCCGATTCCTGTTCGATGGGGGTCGGTATCAGGATCTGGGTCTGCTTGGAATCGAGGACCACGAGAATGATGATGAGGATCAAGATTCCGGCGAGACAGGTCAGGATATCGTTGAATGCCTCTTCACTGGTCTTGGGTGCAACCTGCTTCTTACGTCCCATGGCATACCACCCCGGTCAGGGGGTGCCCCCCGCTTTCACATCCCCGGGCGCTGCCCCCTTTTTGCCATCACCTGCGGGTGCTGCCCCTTTTTCGCCATCACCTGCGGGCGCTGCCCCCTTTTTGCCATCACCTGC
>JAPYUI010000199.1:0-5132 GCA_029936175.1 Kiritimatiellia bacterium | reverse complement strand
TTCGCCTTCACCATCCAAATTCGACTCTGCCGCCCCTTCGGCGATAGCTTCTTTTTGCGCTTGCAACAACTTCCGGGTCGAGCTCACGTGCTCAACCGGGCGGGCAGATTCAAATAATTCAATGCCGATATCGAGATTGTACTGGGAAATCACCTGGTCTCTCAGGTAGCGCTGGAGCTTGGCAGCCCGCGGGCGAACCAGCAGGATCACGTACTGGTTCTCCGCATCCTTTCGAATCTCATCCAGGATGTCCGTCAGCCGGTTCTTGGGTAGAAACAGCTCACGCTGAGGAATCTCCGTCTGGCCGGGATGAATGACGACCATGTTCTGGTGCACATCAATATACGTCGGTTCTTTTACCAGGTTACCATCGGGGAAGGCCTTGGACTCACGAAATCCATCCACCCTGCTTTCAACCACGGAAACGATGTCCTTGTTGTCAGGCTCGGTAATGACCACGAGTACCTGGGCGACGAAAATGATGATCAGGATGCCAAGGAGAATGAGGATCAGGCAACCGATCAGGGAGGTCATGATGTCGGTACCGCTACCGCGGTCGTCCGCTTGCATCTTTCTCCGCTTACCCATTCCGTTCCGTCACCCGGCCGCGATTCAGGCTGAATCGTCTCCCAGTAGCTCCTCGGTGAGGGTGATCACGCGGGGCTTGGCCATCTGGGCACAGAATTCATCCGTGCTTTCCAGGTGTCCACGAAGATCGCTGAGAGTCTTCCGGAACTCCTCGGACACCGCGAGCCCTTCAAGGCTCTTCTCGACCGATTCCTGGAGGTGAAGAATCTGGTCGATCTGGGCGGAAAGTGCCCGGACCTCATCCAGCTTGGCGGCCAACTGGGTTGCGGCACCCACGGACTTGTCCATCCCTTCCCGGGTGGCATTCTCGAGTGACTCGGCCCGGTCCTGGTAAGCGACGGCTACCTCGCTGGCCCGGTCCTGGAAATCACTGAGCAACTCGTTGACGCGGTTGGTTTCCTCCTGGGCGATTTTCTGGCGGGACGAAACCATGGCCTCGTCCGTGGTCCGCACATCTTCCACCACGCGCGTCATGGAGGCCTCCACCTGGCCGATTACATCGCCCAGGCTGCCGGCAAGACGCTTGGTAACCTCCGCAAGGGCATCCTCGTAGGTGTTGGTCAGGTGGTTGAACTTTTCCTGAACCGTATCGGCTGCTTTATCGATGGCCCGGGAGAAGACTTCATCGTATCGGTCCGGATCGGGAATGTACCGGCGAAAGGCCGCGTCGATCGAGTCCTCGAGATTTTCAATCTTGATCGACGCCGGCTCGGGCGGCGGCAGGCGGGAGATGACCATGTCATCCACCATGGTATCAATCTCGGTCAGGAGCTCGTTTTCGCGACGGATCATCGCGGTCAGGGGAATCGAAAGAACCACCGACAGAACGAGCGCAAGCAGCGTTGTATCAAAGGCCGTACCCAGGCTGCCGGTTACGTCCCGAAGGGCGACCTTGATCTGGTCAAGGGCAACCGTGCCGGAGAGGAAGTCCGAGAAACCGGCTACCGCCTGCCCGAGACCGAGTACCGTGCCGATAAAGCCAAGCATGGGAATCATGGTAAGCAGCAACTGCGGAATGATATGGCTCTGGCTGGAAGAGTCGAATACGCGGTCACCCTCGAGCGAGGACCAGTTGGATACCAGGCCGACATCGCGACTGCCCAACCACTGGTTGAGCACGCGGTCGATTCGCGTGAGGAGAATAGAATCCTCGTAATTTTTCTGCCGACGCATTTCCTGCCGAAGCTCAGTCACCTCTTCGTCATAACCGAGGTCGATGGTCGGATCGATGGGCGAATTGACCAGGGGCCTCTTCTGGGCACGCAACAGGCGCGATTTCTGCATCATGTGTCCCACGATCATGAAACCGAACAGCAGTTCAAAGAGCTGGATGGGCCCACGCTCCCAAATCACGTTGTAAAAGTAGTCCAGCTTGGTGCCCTGAAAAAGCTTGAAGATGCCCCCGAGGATGGCCGTGCCCAGAACACCCGCAATCATCATTAGTAAAATGCTCGTGTTGGTGTTTGCGCGCGAGGCCTCGTCAATTACCAAGTCGGTCGGGCTATCCAACATCTCGTCTTCATCGGCCATGGGTGTTCCTATTAATAAATGGGTTTTCTCGCCGATAGCACACGCAGCCACCGACCGCAAAATATTCGTCTTAAAGCGTTATAACAGGCACGTTAGGGCAAATTGTGCCCGCTGGGAGAACCAATATATGTCAGGTTTGATGATAGGTATCTGGTTTCGAACATGTCAACGAATTATTTTGTTCCAAAATCGTCTTCTGGCTAACAATGTCTACGGAAAACCTGGATATTTGGCGACCTGAAGGCCTAAGCGCAAGGACAGAAGATCAGTGTTTGACAGTTTTGGAGTGAAAAGGCACTGTACTTCCCCATGTTCGAAATCGAAGCGATGAAACATCGTTCTATAGGCAGCAAACCGGGATTTATCGAATGCGCGTGACTATTTTATCCAAACTCGTCCTTTGTGCCCTGCTTTCTTTTGGGATCCTCGGCTGCGTAAAGCAGAAGAAACCCGAACAGAATCCAGCTATTGATATCTCGACCATCAAGGAGATCTTTAACAACCCGATCCCCACCCCCGGCCAAGCCGACCCGAACAAGGCCGTGCTATCCGTCAACGGGAAGAAAATCACCCAGGGCCAGGTCATGTACCAGGCCAACATGATTGCCGCAGCCGCCGGTCAGCGCCTTTCGCGGGAGCAAATCATGCAGCGGAGCGGGCAAATTGTGCAACGGGCCAAGGACACCCTTATCATCAACGCACTACTTGAAAGCGAAGTGGAGAAAGAGGGAATTACCATCAGCGAAGACGAGTGGACGGCGCAGCTGGGTAAAATCCGAGAGGATCTCCCGGAAGGCAGCAAGCTCGAAGACCAACTCGGGAAAGCCAAGGTCGAGATGGCCGATTTCCGTAAGTCGCATGAAAGTCGAATGAAAATTGATAAATTGGTCAAAATCAAGGTACCCCCAAGTGCTGAGGCCACGGTTGAGGAGGCCAGGGCCTTTTACGACGAAAACCCGAAGCAGTTTGTCATTCCTGAACATATCGAAGCACGCCTGATCGGGATTCCGAAGAAACAGGCCGACACGCCCGATGCGATTGCACAAAATCTCGCCGCCTCGGAAGAGGTCCTGAAGCAATTGAAAGCAGGGGGGGATTTTGAGGCACTGATGGAGAAGTACTCCCAGCTCCCGGGCAAAACAACCGGGGGACAAGTCAAAGTCTACCGCGGATCCACGGGATCCGAGCAACTGGAGGAAATGCTTTTCGGCCTCCAGACGAATAACTATTCCGAAGTGGTAAATGCCCCCTCCGGTTTCTTCATCTACCGCATCGATGCAAAAGTGCCTGTAGCCACGCGCGATTTTGATGGCGCCAAAGAAACCATCCTGAATGCGATGAAGAATCGACGTCAACAGGACGCGGCGGCGGCCTACCTGAAGAAATTACAGGATGGCGCTGAAGTGGTGGACCTGGTTGAACCCCAGAAACGTGCCGCGGCCCCCGCACCTGAAAAACCTGTACCCCCCGCACCTGAAGAAAAATAAACGGGCCGGCGGGGATAGCCCGTCCGGTCAATTATTAAGGTCGAGAGGGAAGCGAAAGCACGGCAGGCCGCTCAAAAAGGGAAATCCCCTTCGGCATCGGGTTCTTCATCTGCCGCAGATGCGCTTTCAGAACCCGACCCGGAACCCGACCCGGAACCCGACCCCTCAGCTTTTTGGATCTTCCAGGCATTCAAGTCGACGTAGTACTTTTCCTTGTACTCGTTGCCGCGCAGGTCAAAACTGGCCGTAACATCATCCCCCTCGTCAAAGGGCTCAATCAGCTCGGTTTTGTCCTTCATCAGGGTTAATTTGATGTCCTGGGGGTACTTATCCTCCATGGTAACCACGAATTCACGCTTGGTGAAGCCGCTGGGAAAGGTCTGCGTATCAAAAATCACTTTTATTTTGCCGGTCAGTTCGTACATCTGGTCCTCGTTTGTTATAGGTAAGCTATTCCGTATAGCGAAAAGCCCTGAACTCGTCGAACGTAAAGCACGGCTTTCCATCATGAAGAGATACATTCAAGTCCTGCTTGCCCTGCTCGGTCCCGCCAGCTTTGCCGAATCGGGAAAACCTACCAGCTATTATCACCAGATCCGGCCGATCTTCCAGGCGAAATGCCACGGTTGCCACCAACCGGCTAAATCCAAGGGCAAGTATGTCATGACGATTTTTGACCGGATGCTGGCAGGCGGCGACAGCGGGGATCCGGCCATCGTTGCGAAGCAACCGGACAAGAGCGCCCTGCTCGCCCTCATCACCCCGGAAAAAGGCGAATCGGAAATGCCCCGGAAGGACAAGCCCCTACACGAGACCGAGATCGGCCTCATCCGCCAATGGATTGCCCAGGGCGCCATCGACGACACCCCGACGAACGCGCGCGAGAAATACGGACCGGAAAATCCGCCGCAGTACACGCGCCCGCCGATTGTCACCTCGGTGGACTTTTCGCCGGACGGCCAACTGCTTGCCCTGTCCGGCTTTCACGAGGTCCTGCTCTTCAAGGCGGATGGCAGCCGCCTCGTCGCCCGCTTGATCGGCTTGTCGGAAAGGATCGAGTCGGTGGATTTCTCGCCGGATGGCAAACACCTTGCGGTGACCGGGGGGCTCCCGGGGCGCATGGGCGAAGTACAGATCTGGGACATGGAAAAGCACACCCTCGCCCACTCGGTACCCGTGACCTACGACACCCTCTACGGGGCGAGCTGGTCCCCCGACGGCTCCATCGTGGCCTTCGGCGCGACGGACAACACGGTGCGGGCCATCGATGCCAAAAGCGGCAAGATCGTCTTCTTCCAGAATGCACACGCGGACTGGGCTTTCGACACCTGCTTTTCCAAGGATGGCAACCACATCGTCTCGGTCGGGCGCGACATGACCACCAAGCTCTACAAGGTCGACACCCAGCGCTTTATCGATAATGTCACCTCGATTACCCCGGGAGCCCTCAAGGGCGGACTCACCTCCGTCGTCCAGGTGCCGGGCCAGGACCAGATCCTCGTCGGCGGATCGGATGGCGCGCCGAAG
>JAPYUI010000198.1 GCA_029936175.1 Kiritimatiellia bacterium | reverse complement strand
TGTTCTTTCCGGTGGGCAGGTCGCGAATGTGACCGACACTGGATTTGACCACAAAATCCTTGCCCAGGTATTTGTTGATCGTCTTGGCTTTCGCCGGTGATTCTACAATTACAAGTGACTTACCCATAAGGAGTTACATCTATAATGCTTTGTTTTGCTCAGGTCCGGACAGTAATTTGGAAAGGCGGCATTGAATAGGAGCATATGGCACGAATGTAAAGGGTCGAATGGATAGAAAAGCTGGGGGACCCCTGTTTGCCTTCCCCGTAAACCCTTAGGTATACGTCACTTAAGAAAGCGCTATCCAGGCTTCGTTTAGTGCCGTATCCGCGACCTCAAGTGGCAGGCCGACCTTGCCCAGTTCGTGGGCCAGCACATAACGGGGAACGGTGTTGGCCGCCTTTTTATCCACGCTCATGGCCGCGCGCAGGGAGGCCCAGTCCAGCTCGGCTGCGGCGACGGGAAGGTCGAAGGCTTCAAAGAGCGCGCGTTGACGCCGGGTGAGCTCGGGCTCAAGACCACAGACGGTTTCGGAGAGGAGGGAGGCGTACACCATGCCGATGGAAATCGCTTCCCCGTGGAGGTAGGTGCCGTATTCGGTAACCTGCTCAATTGCGTGTCCCAGGGTGTGTCCGTAGTTCAGGATCGCACGGAGGCCATGCTCCCGTTCGTCCTCTTCGACCACCGCGGCCTTAATCTCACAGGAGCGCTTGATGAGATGGGTCAGGGCCTGGACGTCCATCGCCTGGATGGCTTCGATATGCATTTCGATATAAGCAAAGAGCTCCGGGTCGTAAATCACCCCGTACTTGATGATCTCGGCCATGCCTGCATTGAATTCCCGGCGGGGGAGCGTTTGCAATACCTCCAGGTCTGTGAGCACCAGCGCGGGTTGCAGGAAAGCCCCTATGAGATTTTTTCCCTGGGACAGGTTGATCCCGGTTTTACCGCCGACGGCACTGTCGACCATTGCGAGCAGGGAGGTGGGCACCTGGACCATCTGGATGCCTCGCAAGACGCTGGCCGCGACAAATCCGGAGAGATCCCCGACAACACCGCCCCCCAGGGCCACGACAAACGAGGCGCGATCCAGCCCGGCATCAATCGCTTCTCCCCAGAGCCGTCCAAGCTGTTCGACGGACTTGGATTGTTCGCCCGCGGGGACGTCCGCGATGCTTGTGCGGAAGCCGGACTGTCTCAGGTTGCCGATCAGTTCGTTCCCGTACAGGGGCGACACATTGGAATCCGTCACCAACAGGCAGGCGGGACCGAGCCCGAGTTCCTTGCAGCGTTCTCCTGCTGTTTTCAGCAGGCCTTCACCGATGACGATGTCGTATGAACGATCGCCGAGTGCTACGTGTACGGTTTCCATGTCTATGGTTTAGAACGGTTGTGTACTTATTTCAAGCGGAGAACGGCTCCACGGGATCAGGGTTGATCATCTGCCAAGTAGAAGCATAACTTTCTGGCTCAAAATGTCATTACAGGTCCAGTAGCTCCTGGACGTCATCCCAGTCCATTTTACCCATCAACTCTTCATCGGATTCAATCGTGGCATCGATCACGGCTTTTTTCTTCTGCTGCATGGCGAGGACCTTTTCCTCCACCGTGCCTTTCGTGATCAGCTTCTGCACCAGGACGGTGCGCTTTTGACCGATCCGGTAAGCGCGATCGGAGGCCTGGTTTTCCACCGCGGGATTCCACCAGGGGTCGTAGTGGATGACCATGTCCGCGCCGGTCAGGTTTAAGCCAACTCCGCCCGCTTTCAGGCTGATGAGGAAGGCGGGGATCTCTACATTGGTGTTAAATTCACGCACCTCGGCCATGCGGTTCCTGGTGGAGCCGTCGAGGTAGCAGTAGCGGATCTCGCGTCGCTCCAATTCTTCACGCAAAATGCCGAGCATGGTGGTGAACTGGCTGAAGACGAGCACGCGATGACCACCGTCCATGGCCTCTTCCAGGAGCTCGAAGAACAGGTCCATCTTTCCCGAGGGCGCCTTGGCCTTCAGTTCGGGCAGCTTGAGTAGATCGAGGTGGCAGCAGACCTGCCGCAAACGCAGCAGGGTCTTGAAGACTTCCATGCGCGACTTGGCAAAGCCTTGTGCCTCGACCATGTCCGTCAGCTTTTTCCGCGATTGCTTCACCAGTTCCTGGTAGACCATGGTCTGGTCCCTGGTGAGAAGGCAGGTGGTGACCTTTTCAATTTTAGGCGGCAGGTCCTTGGCCACGTCTTTTTTCAGCCGGCGCAGCAGAAAGGGATGCAGCTTCTTCCGCAGGCGACGCTGGGCATCCTCGGCGGGTTCCCCGCCGTTCCCGATGGGGATTTCGTAATTCGCCCGGAAGTGCTCGTGCCCGCCGAGGTAACCGGGCATGAGGAAGTCCATGATTGACCATATATCTGCGACCGAGTTTTCTACCGGCGTCCCCGTGATGACCAGTCGGTTGTGCCCGAGCAACTTCTTCGCGGCGACGGCATTCTGCGTGGACCGGTTCTTGATGTATTGAGCCTCGTCCAAGGCAACGATGGCAAAGGTAATCGTGCCGAGTTTTTCGATGTCCCGGCGCATGATGGCATAGGAGGTGACCACCACGTCGACCTTCCCGATTTCATCATAGCGTTTTTCCCGGTCGGTTCCGGTCAGGTTTAAAAACACCAGGTCCGGGGTGAATTTTTTGCCCTCATCCACCCAGTTCTCCACCAGGGATGTTGGGCAGACGATGAGGGTCGGTTTCCCCGCCGCCTCCGGGTGGACCCGCTTGAGTTGCAGCCAGGCCAGGGCTTGCACGGTTTTCCCCAGGCCCATCTCGTCGGCGAGGATGCCGCAGAAGTGGTTGGTCTCGAGAAAACGCAGCCAGCTTACGCCGGTGTTCTGGTAATCGCGCAAGGTTGACTTCAAGGGTTCTTCCAGCTTTACCGGCTCCAGTTCCATCGAGCGATTTTGCTGTTCCGCCGTCTTCAGCCAGGCCTTTGGGGCCTCGATATCCACGCCGTCGAGGCTGTCCAGCGCGGATTGCACGTAGGCGGTGTTTATCGTACTCATCCGGAAGGTGCCGCCCCGGCTGCCCTCGGACGTGACAGCGTCAGAAAAGACCGTATTCATCGAGCGAACCGCATCGCCGTCGAAAAGTACGGTCTTGCCTTTGCGTTCCACGTGCGATTCACCCTTGAGGATCGCGCGCTGGATATCCGACCGAGACAGGCTTTCGTTGCCGACTTCGAACTCAAAGCCGACTTCAAACCAGTCACTTCCGGAGGTTGGTTGCTGCACTTCGATCACGGGCGTGGCGTATTCGACCTCGTCCAGGAAGCGGGTGATTCGTCCTTGCAGGTCTACCTTCCACCCTTTTCGTCGCAGGCTGGGCAAGTGGGTTCCGCAGAACACCATCACGTTTCGCTGGTGCACAATCGCATGCATGTCATCACCGACCTCGCCCCCGAACCCGACAGCGTATAGCCGCTCCAGTGCGGCATATTCCGCGGGGAGGTTGCGCACGTGGTAGCCCATCAGGTCATCCGGATTCGGCAAGGCGAAATCCCCGGCGGGGTCCGGTTTGTTGGCCACGAATTCCAATTCGCCGTATCGGGCATATAACACCGCGGAGAGGGATGCGGGACTGCCGCGGACGAGTAGGCGGACCTCCGGTGTCGCGGGTTCGAGAAGGAAAAGATCTTCCGACAACTCGGTTTCGATATCGACGATCTCCTGTAGTGCGGGCAGCTCAATCTTTAAAAAGCGCGGCACGGCCTTGCGTTCGACGAACATAGGCTTCTGGTAGATGGCATGCAGGGGCTCGGGCAGGGTGTTCGCCAGGGGCCAGAATTCTTTCCCCCCGTACGCCCATGCCTGCTTGCCCTTCACCAGAAAGGTGGGGAATTCGCCTGCTTTCAGGGAGGGCAGGGGCGTGTTGAGGATGAGAATCAGCTCGCCGTTCTCACGATCGAGATCGAGGAGAAGCCTGGCGGGCATCCGGGCTGAATTGACCAGGGCTTCGCATCCGTCCGCCAGCTGGATATGTTTTCCGGCCGCGATATCCAGCAGGTTCATGAAGTCCTGTATGCCGACCTGGAGTTCCGAGCGAACCGGGCCTTCGGAGATGTCCTCCAGGACGAACAACAGGTTCTCATCCTGTTCGCTGAAGCAAAAAGGCAGGTCGTTGGGGAGCTGGTCGATGGGCCCCGCTTCGGTCCCGACGGCTGCGGTCACGGTGAGGGGAATCAAGCCGTCCTCAATGCCGGCCTCCCAGTCATTTGGCAAGTGAAGCTCGATCGTCGCATCGGCTGCACCTTGGGTTCCTTTGGGCACCCGTTGGATGTAGGCGGAGTCATCGTAGGCGGCCAATCGGTCCGCGCGACGGCGTTCGGCCTCGAGCTTGGCCTTCCGCTCCGGGTCGTTCTCGATGTTCAGTATCTCCAGGCCGAGCGCTACGATATGGGGACAGATAAAGCCCTGTTCCCGGCTCAAGCGGCAGGGGCAGAGGGGTTCGGCCGATCCGTCGGCGAGGATTTGGCAAGCAGATTTAATGGGGCGAGGCGTGTTGGAAATCAGCCCGCTGAGCATTCGGTCCTGGTAGTCGACCTCTTCAACACGGCCGTCTTCAAAGACCCGAACGCCATCGCGATAGATCTGCTTTCCGGCCCAGTCCTCCAGAATTTTTCTTGTAAAGGGGAGCATGTTTCAGTTGCTGCGCTTCCAGCTGTTTTTCATAAAGAATCTGTTATTATATACAGTGCCAAGGCCTTGAGTCCAACAAACTAAATGGAGAGCAGTATGCGATTTTTAACTGGTTACTGTAGATTGGTTTTCGCTATAACCAAGGTGCTTTGCTTTCGTACTCGAATATTTATCAGTTGCTGCAACAAGTGTCGCCCCTTGAGTTTGCCGGGGACTGGGACAACGTGGGTCTGGTGTTGGAGCCCAGGACCACGGGCAAGGTTTCGCACATCCTGCTGACGATCGACCTGACCGAAGCGGTCATGGCGGAGGCGGTACGCCTCAAGGTCGACCTGGTCGTCGCCTACCACCCGCCCTTGTTTGCCCCGCAGAAACGGATTACCCAGGCGGATGCCAAAAGCCGGGTCCTGCTCGAGGCGGCGCGACGGGGTATCCCGATTTATGCTCCGCATACCGCCCTGGACAACGTGGATGGCGGGATAAATGACTGGCTGGCCGATGGATTGGGCGCGGGCGCGCGGGGGCCGGTTGCGCCTTCCGAGCCCGGCCATCCAGGGGTGGGGCGTCGCCTGCAGCTCGAAAAAGCCATCAGCCTGGTCACCCTGCAGAGGCGGATTCGTACCCATCTCGGGCTGCAACGAATCCGCGTGGCGCGCGCGGACCGGCATCGCCAGTCGGGCAGCAAGGTGCGGACGATACATCTCTGCGCCGGCGCGGGAGGCTCGGTGCTTGCGGGGACACAGGCGGATGTGTACCTGACGGGGGAAATGCGCCATCACGATGTGCTTGCCGCAAACGAGGCGGGAACCAGTGTTATCCTTTGTGAACACACGAACACCGAGCGCGGCTATCTGCCTTTCTACCGGAAACGCCTGCAGGCGGCGGGCCTGAAAGGGGTGAAAATCAGCATCGCCAAGGCAGACCGGGATCCCTTGGAAATCGTATGAACATCCTGTATGGGAAATTTTCCGGTTGCCCACGTTGTCGGAAATCTTCGGTCGCCCGGATCCCGCGGAAGCCCTGGATGCGAGCCATTCCAGGGTCGAAGCATGTCAGCTGCATGGCCTGTAATATGGATTTTGTGATTGTGGGCAGCCTGAACCTCCCCGATGAAAGAACGGATAAAAAGCCTGTTGTCACGAATTTTGAGAAGGATCTTGAATGGTATGTGAAGCTCCCTGATGGCGATGTTTACGGGCCGTTTAACTTTGAGGAACTCATCGAGCAGGCCGGGGATTTCCGGATTGCCCCTGAATATACAATCTCCACCAACCAGGAAGATTGGGTGCGGGCTTCCGAGATCGACAACCTCGGGATGAATTGGATGGTGCCGTTGGTCCATGGACAGAAGTACGGGCCGGTTCACTGCAATGCGATCAAACAGCTGTTTTATGACGGCTACCTTGCAGACGATGTAGCGGCCACGCATAATACCACGGGCGAACGCCGTTGGGTCGCCGATATGTAGAGGGATTCAGGGGATCATGTGCTCCGGGCCTTGTTCTTTTGGCCCGTTGGGTTGAAACCTGGACGAGGACCCAGCCCGGTCATGGGACACACAACAACTGGTACTTGCATTCCTTATTTATTCGTACTACTTCCCCGCCATGGAAGCAGGCATTGTAGGTCTCCCCAATGTGGGAAAAAGCACGTTGTTCAACGCCCTCACGGAAGCGGGGGCGGAAGCCAGCAACTATCCATTTTGCACCATCGAACCCAATACGGGGGTGGTCAAGGTGCCGGATCCCAACCTGCATTTGATCAATCGGTTTATCCCAACGGAGCGACTTCTCCCCTCTATCGTGCGGATCGTGGATATTGCAGGCCTGGTCCGCGGTGCGAGTAAGGGCGAGGGCCTGGGCAATAAGTTCCTCAGCCATATCCGAGAAGTGGATGCCGTGTTACAGGTGGTGCGATGTTTTGAGGACGAAAATATCACGCACGTCGACGGCGGCATCGATCCGATTCGCGATATCGAAACCATTGAGACCGAGTTGCTGCTCGCGGACCTCGAGGCGGCCGAAGCAGCATTGTATAAAACGGCGAAAATCGCGCGCAGCGGGGACAAGGATGCGCAGGTACGCGCTAAGCTGCTGGAGCAATGTGTGGCTGCCTTGCAGGAGGGCAAGCCCATTCGCAGCCTCGGCTTCAGCGATCCGGAAGAAGTGAAAATATTGAAAAGTTTTGGCATGCTGACTGCGAAACAGGTTCTTTTCATCACCAATGTCGACGAGGCCGATCTGGAGGCCGGGTCCAGTGCCCACGTGGAAGCCGTGAAAGCCTATGCGGCGACGCACGGCGGAGAAGTCATTACGGTCTGCGCCAAAATTGAATCGGAGTTATCCG
The DNA here is from genome assembly GCA_029936175.1 of Kiritimatiellia bacterium. Taxonomy (GTDB): domain Bacteria; phylum Verrucomicrobiota; class Kiritimatiellia; order SS1-B-03-39; family UBA6053; genus JAPYUI01. The sequence goes on along the minus strand of JAPYUI010000198.1, from coordinate 333 downwards.
AATTGGAACCCGAAGATCGGATGGAGATGCTGGAGTCGCTCGGCATGGAGGAGGCCGCGCTGGACAAGGTCGTTCGGGCTGCCTATCACCTGCTCGGCCTGCAGAGTTACTACACCGCGGGGCCCAAGGAGATCCGCGCCTGGCCGATTCGCATGGGTACCCGGGCGCCGCAGGCAGCCGGGGTCATTCATGGTGATTTTGAGCGTGGATTCATCCGGGCAGAGGTCTACTCTATAGACGATATGGTGGCCTATAAGACCGAGGCGGAAATCAGGGCAGCCGGGAAGCTGCGGGTGGAAGGCAAGGAGTATGTGATGCAGGAGAAGGATGTTG
>JAPYUI010000197.1:1869-7364 GCA_029936175.1 Kiritimatiellia bacterium | reverse complement strand
GGTATTTGCTCCCGGCAAAGCCACTTGACCGGTGCGTGTCCAGCCCGTATGACCTGTACCTTATGAAACTCTCCCTCATTGCCGCCCTGGCCGAGAATGGCACCATCGGTAAAGACAACGAGTTGCCCTGGCACCTGCCCGACGATTTCAAGTGGTTCAAGCAGAACACGCTGGGCAAGCCGGTGATCATGGGGCGACGGACCTGGGAATCCATTGGCAGCAAGCCCCTCCCGGGGCGCAAGAACATCGTGGTTACGCGCAGCCCGTCCAGCCCCGTGGCCGGGGTGGAGATGGCGTTTAACCTGCAGGGAGCGGTGGAGCTGGCGGGCCGGGCGGACGAGGTGGTCATCATCGGCGGTGCCCGCCTGTACGCGGATGCCCTGCCCATCGCCGACGTGATGTACCTCACCCGGGTCCACGCGGAGATTGAAGGAGATACGGTCTTTCCCGAGATTAACTGGGATCAATGGGAGCGGGTTTCCAGCGACAAACATACGGCGGATGATCGGCATGCCTACGCCTTTACCTGCGAAATATGGAAAAGGCGGCCCTAGCCGGTACCCGGCCTCCGAAAGGAGGTCGTACGACTGGGAAACCGGGGAAAACCCTCCTTAGGCCTTGATCTTTCTCTTTGGATTCGGCAAAAATCCGCTCTTTTGACCATCCTGTCATACTGAACACAAGGAATGCATCCATGGCCGACGAATCCCGCTTATTTACCTCCGAGTCTGTAACCGAAGGACATCCCGACAAAATGGCCGACGGCATATCGGATTCCATCCTCGATGCGCTGCTCGAGCAGGATCCGCGTAGTCGTGTCGCATGCGAGACCATGATTACCACGGGTATGGTCGTCCTTGCCGGCGAAATCACGACCAATGCGCGCATTGATTACGCCGATATCGTTCGTCGTAAGATTAAAGACATCGGTTATGATCATTCCGATAAGGGTTTTGATTGTGCCACCTGTGCAGTGCTTGTTTCCCTCGACCGCCAGTCCCCGGATATTTCCCAGGGCGTGACGGTGGGGAAAGGGAAGTTCAAGGAGCAGGGCGCCGGCGACCAGGGCATGATGTTCGGTTATGCCTGTAACGAGACGCGCGAGTTGATGCCCCTGCCGATCGCGCTTTCGCACAAGCTCACCGCCCAGCTCACCCGGGTGCGCAAGAACGGCAGGCTCGGCTACCTGCGTCCGGATGGCAAATCACAGGTCACGGTCGAATACGATGCGAAGGGCAAGCCGGTTTATATTCCGACCGTGGTGGTCTCTTCGCAGCACGATGACAAGGTCAGCCACGCCAGGTTGGAGAAGGATATCATCAACGAAGTCATCAAGAAGGTCATCCCGGCCCGCTTAATCGACAAAAAAACCCGTTTTCTGGTTAACCCGACCGGCAAGTTCGTTATCGGTGGGCCGATGGGTGATTGCGGCCTGACCGGCCGAAAGATCATCGTCGATACCTACGGCGGCATGGGCCGTCACGGGGGCGGTGCCTTCTCCGGGAAAGATCCGTCCAAGGTGGACCGCAGCGCGGCTTACATGGCCCGTTACGTGGCGAAGAACATCGTCGCCGCAAAGCTGGCACGGCGCGCAGAAGTCCAGCTCGCCTATGCGATTGGGTTCCCGGAACCGGTTTCCGTGCTCGTGGACACCTTCGGAAGCGGCACCCACAGTGATGCAGAAATCTCTGCCGCCGTGCGCAAGGTCTTTGGCTTAAAGCCGGCGGAGATTGTCAAGCAGCTCAAGCTCCTGCGCCCGATATACGAGCAGACCTCGGCCTACGGTCATTTCGGCAAGACCTCGGCCAAGGACCAGGTCTCCTTCACCTGGGAAAAGACCGACAAGGTCAAGGCGCTGCAAAAAGCGATGAAGTAAACCGTGGCGTGCGCCGGGTTGTCGCTGTCTTTTCTTTGCGTATGGTCAAAGTGGCACCCCGCGGGTATCGTTGTCGCTTGGAGGCGATGGCTCGTTTGAAAACAAGCGACCATGCGCCCTGGAACGTGAAAGAAGCGGGTCGCATGTTGGAAAAGGTCCTACAATGAAACTGGCAGGGGTAATTTTTGATTTTGATGGGGTCATCGTAGACACGGAGCCCCTGCATTACCGGGCATTCGTCGATATACTGGAGCCGGAAGGCTTTTCATTTTCCTGGGAGGATTACCGGGAGATCTACATGGGCATGGATGACCGGGAAGCTTTCGACACCGTTTTTACCCGGAATGGCCAGGAGTTGGATGCGGAGCGGCGCTCCGCCCTGATCGCTGCGAAAGCGAAGCATTTTCCCGCCCTGGCTGCTGCGGCGGACTTGGCGCCCTATCCCGGGGTGGAAGCCCTGATTCGTGAAGTGGCGGCTTCCTTGCCACTGGGATTGTGCTCGGGGGCCCTGGAGCTCGATATTCTTCCGATGCTGGATCGCTTTGATTTACGTGACTGTTTTGACGCGCTGGTAACTGCCGAGCAGGTTAGCCGGAGCAAGCCCGATCCCGAATCTTATTGCCTGGCCCTGGAGCGGCTGGGTTTGCCGAATCCGGGTGCGGTTATTGCGATTGAAGATACCCCTGCGGGGATCCGATCCGCAATCGAGGCCGGGTGCCGGGTGCTTGCGGTGAGCAACAGCCACCCGCCGACGGCGCTTAGCCAGGCGGATTGGGTGGTATCCGCCCTGAGCGATACCCACATCGGGGCTTTGCAAACGCGCCTCTCCAGCGCATAATACCCGTATGGACCGGAGGATAATCAAAGCTGCTGTGGGGATGTTTGTTTTCCTCGTGGGCACCGGCATCGCTGAGCTCGACGATGGGCTGTACGTCGACGGGATGGCGGTGGACGGCCTGGGTTTGTACCGGAGCCATCCGTTAAAGGCCTTTTCCCGCCTGGAACGCTCGAAGGGTGCCCTGCCCGAATTCACCCTTGCAAAACCCCTTTTTGCCGACCGGCGCTTTCGACCGCTTGAGGAAACCGCGTTCTTCCGGGAGTTCAGCCAGCGTATGTTGGCAACCAAGGTGAATGCCGAAGACTGGTTCATGGCCATGGAAATCATCGAGAATCGGTTGGCGTACAAGCCGGGCGACCTGGATTCCTTGAGAAATGCGGCGAGCCTTGCTGCGGTGATGAAAGACTACCCGAAGGCCGAATTATACTTTCGCCAGTACCTGAAGGAGCGGCCCAGGGACCTTCTGATGCAGGCGGGCCGGGCACATATCCTCCTCCACCAGAGACGGTTTGAGGATGCTGAACAGGTTTGCGAAGGTATCCTGAAGGTGAATCCCGAAGCACTCGAAGCGCGATTTACCTTGTTGTGCCTGTCCATTGCCCGCGATCTTGAGCCCCGGGTTGAGCTGGTACAGGAACGTTTCTGGCTGTTCTGTTCCCTCCCGGAAAAACGCATGCTCGCGGGTTGGGTGGCTAATGACGCGGCCGGGTTGATCCGTGTGATGGGGAAAGACGGCCTGCAGCTCTTGTGTCACCATACCCTGGGACCCGGCACACACGAAAACCTGCCCACGGTCCACGACGCGCTCAACCAGGCGGAGCTGGCGTACCGGGGTCGCCAATGGGGGGAAGCCCTGGTGTTTTACGACCTGGCCAAGGAATATGGGGTGAGCTCGGTACACATGTACCAGAACATGTCCCGGTGTTACCTCGAAATGGACAAAGCGCAGGAAGCCCTGGATATCATGCGGACCCTGGTGCAGACCGTTCCGGAGGTGTCACAGGTTTGGGCCAATGTGGGATATATTCTCCTCCAGTCCGGCTTGTATGTGGAAGCGACCAAGTCTTTCCGGCAGGCGGTGAAGCTGGATCCGGGAAACCCGACCGCACTCTTTGCCTTGGCTGCGGCCCAGGCCGGTGCGGGCCAACTGGACCAGGCCTGGCCGATTCTGGAACGTCTGGCCAAGAGTCATCCCGGACGTTTGCCGAAGTGGATCGACGGCAATAAGCCCTATCTCGAGGCGATTCAGCAGGATCGCCGCTTCCCCCTGCTATTCTAGCTGCCCGGTCCTTCTAGCGGGCCTGAGCGGCATCTTCCCCTCGGCTGCGCAGCGGGTCGGCAATAAATTTCGTTGCAATCGACCATATTCGCGTTAAAAGCCTGCCACTTATGGCGAATAACAAGGATGATCTGATTCAGGTGGACGGCGTGGTTAGCAAGGTGCTGCCAGCTACCATGTACAAGGTGAAGCTTGAGGGGGACCTCGAGGTTCTTGCCCACATTTCCGGGAAAATGCGGAAAAACTGGATCCGGATCACCACCGGCGACAAGGTCACCGTGGAAATGTCCCCCTACGACCTGACCAAGGGTCGGATTACGTACCGCCACCGCAACTAGGCTTCCGTTGCCGACAAGCCCGCTGAACCCGTCCGGGAGACAGCAGGGTATTCGCTCCTGCGACCGATCGGCCTGGCATCTGCGTGTTTCCAGGTCGACTCCCTCGCTCCCGCGCGCGCAACGCATTTTTCTTCGCTTGCTCCCGGATTTACGTCAAATCTGGATGCGGCCCCACGTACCCAGAGTATTCTTTATTCTATATGTCGACCCTCGCCCATATATAGAGTAGTGATTCAAACCGTTCATGAGTGTATCCAACCATCAAGTGCCGAATCTGGACCGGGCTTTGACAATCATCGAATTGATGAGCGATCGGGCGACGGGGATGTCCTTGTCTGAGATTTCCAGGGATCTCTCTTTTCCCCAGAACAGCGTCTACCGGATCATGATGACGCTCACCGCCCGCGGCTACGTGGAGCGAGACGAGAAGACCAAGCGCTTTTACCTGGGGAGGAAGTTTCTGTCCATCTGCCATTCTTCCCTTGCCGAACGGAACCTGGTCGAGATGTCGATGGACGTCATGCGGGACTTGCGTGACGCGACCAAGGAATCGATTCTTTTCGGGACACTGATCGGCAACGAGGGCGTGGTGCTGGAGCAGGTACCGGGCATGCATAATTTTCGTTTTGTGGTCGAGCGGGGAACGCGTTTCCCGCTGCACACCGCTGCCCCGGGGAAAGCCATGATCGCCGCCCTGCCCGAGAACGAGGCGAATGAACTGATCGAAGAGCTTCCGATGAAGCGCTTTACCCCGAATACCTTGACGGACAAGAAGGCCTTTCGTAAACACTTGTCCGAGGTCCGGACCGCGACCTACGGTTGGGATCATGCGGAGGAAATGGAAGGGCAGCATTGCGTGGCCGCGGCTATCGTCGACGTCAACAGTTACCCGGTGGCGGCGATCTGGATTACCGCGCCGGCAAATCGTTTGCCGGCCTCGAATTTTGATGAATGGGGTCGCCTGGTGAAGGTCCATGCTGACAGAATAAGCGTGCGCCTCCAGCGTTCGGTTGGAAATGTTGCGTAAGTGAGTAACCTTGTGATGATGAAGCAGATTCGATTGATTTTCCTCGCGGGTTTTTCCGTGGCGGTACATGCCGAACTGGCCGAGCGGGACCGGGTTGCCTTCTACGACAGCCAGGTCCTGCCGATTATTGAACAGCA
>JAPYUI010000197.1:0-1769 GCA_029936175.1 Kiritimatiellia bacterium | reverse complement strand
TCGACGGCTGAGAACGAGGTGAACGATGCCAATCGGAACTGGTGGGCCTATCGCAAAATCAGCCAACCCACCGTCCCGAGGCCGAAGAATGCCCGTTGGCAGGGGAACCCCATCGATGCCTTTATCGCGCATCAACTCGAGGGCCATGGCTTGACGCCCAACCGGCCCGCGACCCGGGCGGCCTTGATTCGGCGGGCCTCGTACAACCTGACCGGCTTGCCGCCGGATCCCGCGGAGGTTGCTGCTTTCATCGCGGACAAGTCCCCTGATGCGTGGGAGAAGGTCATCGACGACCTGCTGGATCGCCCGCAGTACGGGGAAAAGTGGGGTCGGCACTGGCTCGACCTGGTGCGCTTCGCGGAATCCAATGGCTATGAGCGCGACGGCACCAAGCCGCACATCTGGCGCTACCGTGACTACGTGATTTCAGCCTTTAACCAGGACAAGCCGTACGACCAGTTCATCATGGAGCAGCTCGCGGGCGACGAGATCGATAACCCGGGAGGCGAACAGATGATCGCCACCGGTTATTATCGCCTGGGGGTGTGGGATGACGAACCGGCTGACCGGGACCTCAATCGCTATGACGTGCTTGACGGGATCGTTTCGACAACGGGAGAAACCTTTCTCGGGATGACGATAGGCTGTGCGCGTTGCCACGCACACAAGATCGATCCCTTTCCGCACGAGGATTACTACAGCTTCCTTTCCTTCTTCCAGAACATCACGGACTACAGCAAGGGCAAGGGGAACGTGGTCAAGGTCATGGGGCAGCCGGACCTGGAGGCCTTTGCAAAGAAACAGGCCGAGCAAGCCCGGAAGGCCGACGATATACAGTTCAAGCTACACGCGCTTAAGCGGCACTTTGTAAAGGATTACACCCGGGCGAACCCGGATGCCGAGCTCAACTTGTCGGACATGGTTAATGTGCGTTACAGCTTCTATCGCGACACCTTCAGTAAATTGCCGGATTTTGACGCCTTGCGTGCGGAGAACACCGGGCACCTGGAGCACAATTTCTTTGATCTCGGCGTGGCTACGCGCAAGGACGCGATCGGCTTGGTCTTCGAGGGCCAGTTGGTGGTCCAGGGCGATGGTGAATATGGATTTGCGGTCGATTCCAAGGATGGATCCCGCCTGATTGTAAACGGCAGGACGGTGGTTGAGCACGATGGGCTGCACCCCATGGGTACGGTGAAAACGGCCCGTATTCAACTGAAGCGGGGCCTGGTCCCCATTCGTTTTGAATATTTCAACCAGGTGGGTACACCGGCATTCAAGGTCAGCCTGGTGAGCAAGGGAAAGGAGCACTATCTTTCGCTTCCGGTCGAAAGCCACCGCGCTGAACTGCTCCCTGACTCCCGGGTGGAAGGCACTACCTGGGCCTATACCACCAAGCGCCCCGGGGCGGATTGGTATCGCCCCGCGTTTGATGACCGTGCCTGGAAAGCCGGGGCCGGTCCATTCGGAACGGGCAATACCCCGGGTATAACACCGCGGACGACGTGGAATACCCCGGATATATGGTTGCGGAAGACGATCAGCGTCGACACGGCCCCGGCATCCCTCTACTTGAGCGTTATTCACGACGAGGATGCGGAGGTCTATATCAATGGTCGCGTGGTGCGCCAACTGAGGGGGCATACGGGGAACTACCTCTCCGTGAAGCTGGATCCGGCCGTGCTCAAGCCGGGTTCAAACACGGTCGCGGTACATTGCCGGCAGACCAGTGGTGGCCAGGGCATCGACATCGGTCTCTACGACAAGGA
>JAPYUI010000429.1 GCA_029936175.1 Kiritimatiellia bacterium | reverse complement strand
AACATGCCCTCGGCGACCATCGGTGGTTTCGGGCTCTTGTTTTCGTAGCCGTAGTATCCGCCATGCTTCCCGCCGCCCACCTGCTTGAGCCACCGGGAAGCACGCTTGAAGACCCCGTCCTCGATCTTGACCTCCCCGAGTCGGGCGCTTTTCAGGGCCATGACCTGCCAGCCGACTACGGACGTATCTCCGGGATCGCCGGGTTGATAACGCCATCCGCCTGTCTTCGGGTGCTGGGCGCGGATGATATAGTCCACCACGCTCTCCACGTGGGGGAGCAGTTCCGGGTCTCTGGTCAGGGCGTAGGCTTCCGCGATAGCGATACTGGCGATGCCCTGGTCGTACATGTCCTTGGCTTTGAAGCGGCCCTTGTTATCCAATTGATCGCACAGCCACCTTACCGCCCGTGACGCGATGTCGTGGTAGCGACCCTTTTCGGTATGCTTGGCACCATGTCCCATGAAGCAAAGCAGGGCCAACCCCGTCGCGGCCACATCATGCCCCTGCTCCCCACCCCATCGATGGATATTCCAATGGCCGTCCGCTTCCTGGGCCTGGGCGAGGAACTGCAAGGCGCGATTGATGGCTTCCTCGGTCTGGTCGCTGCCGCCCAGGTCCTCAATGAAGTCTTCCCGAAGCGCCGGATCGCGCAAGGCGTAGGTCATGTGTTCCATGGGTTTCGATTCCATGCTCACGGTTCCGCCCAGTTCGAATTCCGGCAAGTCCGAAGCCCATTCGGTTTCTTCGCCCTCGCTATCCAGGGGCTCGGGAATCTCGTCCTTCAGGGATAACAGGGTGCCACTGAGTGGCTCGGGTACCGGCAAGGGGGCCGACCGGATCGCTGAATCCAAGGCGAGGGGACTTCCGGTGAATGGCAGGAGGAGCCGGGGTTCCAGCTCGCCCGTCTCCGCCTGGTGGATCACCTGTTCTTCCGGCGGTGCCGCCTGCGCGCTTGTTGTCGGGGCTTCGAGCGTTCGTTCGCTGGCCAACTCCAGGGCTTCAAATACGGGTTGGGTGGACGGGATCTCTGCACGGGGTGCATCGGCCACGAGTTCCGAGGTGGAGGCGCTGCTGGAAAGGGTGCTTTGCGTGACGACCTGGGTGACGGTAAGGGCTGGCGGCACCGGTTGAGCAACATCCTCCACGAGGGCCTCGATGGGCGTGTAGGCCACTTCAAGGGCCTTGGGTTGAACGGCGGCCGCGGCTTTCATTGGCTCCGGAACGGGCTGCGGCTTACGGGACTCCATGTGTTCCGGGTTGTTGACGAATTCCATCGCAGGAAGATCGCCTTGCAGGTCAATATCCGGGATCTCCATCATGGGTACCGTCGGTGCGGTGGCATCCGGCTTAAAGCGGCTGGTCGTGTCCGGGATCACCGGCGGTGCGAAATGCACCTCGGCTTCGCTGGATTGGGCCTCTTCCTTGGTCGATGCAAGCTCTTCGACGCGCGTGAGATCCAGTTGCTCGGGTTGTTTGGCGGGCTCGCTTTGATTCGCTTCAACGGGTTTGTTATCCGGCGTTTCCATCCGGACCGCCATG
>JAPYUI010000428.1 GCA_029936175.1 Kiritimatiellia bacterium | reverse complement strand
GGGGCATCGATGCTGTACGGGTCCCAGGTCTTGGCGTCGACATCATTTGGTCGAACGTGATCGGGCCGTCCCCCTTTGTTGGGCAGGGCCGTGGCCGGCCCGCTCTTGAATTTTCGGTCCTCGAGCATGGCAAAGCTGACCCGGCCGTAATTAAAATCGCCGTAGTATACCGAGATGTCCTGTGCGATCGGTGTCGGGTCATAGGGGTCGGGCATGTGTGCACATTGGGTTCGCTGCACCGCGTTGACCCATGCTGCGGCCATCCCGTAGCCGCCATCGGCAAAGCCGCCCCGCATCTTGGATTCGATGCCCCCGGCACCCCAGATGTTGCCCTGGTAAACATCGTGGTCGTCCGGGAAGCACAGGCTGGGGCGATCCCGGAGTTCTTCCTTCCACGCCCAGCCGAACAGGTACCACTTGCGCAGGTAATCCAGGACCACGGTCTCAAGGGGGGCACTCCAGGTGCGTTGCACACCGTAGCCCCCGACGCTCTCGTAGAGCTGGTCACCACTGAAGAAGAGGACATCGGGGTTTTGCCTGGCCACGTTCCCGACCAGGTGGGCGTCGGGGAAGATGTAGTCCGTGTTGCCGGTAAAGCCGGCCAGCACGAGGGTGTCCTGGTCAACCGGGTCCTTGCGGACGGTTCCGGTCCAGCTCGCATCCGTGCCGGGCAGGCTGACGCTAAAGTCGTGGTCCTTTCCATCCTGCCACTTCTCCACCCGGAAGGTCGCGGTGCAGGAGAGGGGGTCGATGGCGGCCCGGGCCACCTGCTCACCATAGCGGAGGAGGGCTTCCCGGGGTCCCTTCGCGCCCAGCGGCGCCAGCTGCGCGTTCATTTTCATCACGCCCTTGCTCAAGGTGTACTGTGTCCACAGGATCGGGCCCCAGGCCCGCTCCGGGTAGGCCTTGACCTGCGCTCCGCTGAGCGTCCAGTCGTCGAACCAGAAGCGGACATCCCCGCCGCGATTGCTGCCCCCACCGGATGAACGCTTGGCCTTCGGATTCGGCGGGCTGTTTCGGTGGCAGACCAGGGCGACGTGCCCGGCAACCTGTTTCAGCGGGGCCTCGACCCGGGCCGATGCCCCCTGTTGGTCCGTTGCCGTAAGCCGGGCCAGTCCACCCTCTACCGAAAGCTTCAAGCGTACGGAGCCCGTGGGATCGACCCGGTCCGATGAAACCCGGTTGCCAATAAAAAGCTTCCCCCCGGTCTGCAGGCCTGCATCGGTGCCCTTGCCAGAAATCGCCGCGTTTCGATAGTCGGGTAGGGTGCCCTGTATGCCGACGCGAAAGCCCGCCCATCCTTTTTCCTTTGCGGGGGCCTTGTCCGCACCGATGCGACCGAGTTGTACGCTCAACTCGAATCCATCACCCGTTTCCTCCACCTCGTGCGTGGTCAGGAAGACCAGGCGGTTTCCCCCGCTGACAAAGCATTCCAGTCGCTCACCCGCGAGTCGCCAGTCCTGGAGCGGTCCGGCCCAATAGTCGGGGCCGATCCAGGGGCGATCGGAAACCTTCCAGTTGCTGCTAAACTCGGCAGCC
>JAPYUI010000427.1 GCA_029936175.1 Kiritimatiellia bacterium | reverse complement strand
GCGGGGTGTTCGTATCGTAATCCCTGGCCATCGGATTCACACAGTTGGGTTGGTACCCCCAGGCGCGGTACCACTTATCCGGCTCCTTCAAATACTGCCCATCATGGCCCGGCGCATAAAACTGATAGGTGTTGAACCAACATGTAAGAATCTTCTCCGCACACGCGTCGATGGCTTTGGCTGATCTCGTGTCCCCAAAGGTTTCGGCGGCCTGGGCGGCAAAGCCTGCGCACGACGTGGCGGCGACGAAACGATTGATCCCAGCGCGCCGCTCTTTCGGCCTGGGCATGGGGTGAGCTTTCAGGAAATCGGCCAACGCTTCATCGCCCTTGATGGCCCTCCGCTGTTGCTCCCAGGCCTCCCGTTCGGCGAGGTAGCGATTCTTGTCCAGGTGGAAATCCTTATAGTTGTCCCAGATGAAATCGGTCTGAAAGTTGTATAGTTTGTGGTCCTTGTAGTCGGTGTAGTTCAGGGCCAGCTCCCTGACGTATCGCTCTGCCCGTTGACGATAGGTCGCACCGAGTCGGCACGGGTCGCCATCCGGTACCTTCGCTCCCCATAGTTCGGGATGCAGCGAAATGCAGTATGCCGCCAGTGACGGCGTGATCATTCTCGCGTTGGCGGCATCCGTGGTGCGAGAGATTTCATCCCGGACATACGCGTGTGTTTCATTGAAATACCTGCCGTCCAGGTCCGCTTCCGAGTTGAATCCGCCTTCGGGGAAAACACAGAAGTCATGCAGGTTCAGGTGCCGGTCGAATTCACCGCCGAATCGAACGCCGTACTTGACCCCATCCACCTCAAAGCCGTTGCGCATGAGGATGGCCGGGTCGGCGATGCGAACCAGGTGATCCAGTACATCCTTACGTCGTGTGACCAGAAAGATCCTCGCCGGTACGGCCCATTTCGGCAGGGAGAAGATAGGGTCGGCGTGTGTGCCGAAACCGTGGGCGTTGTAGCCGGCAACATGGGTCGCCATCGCCTCTACCTCGGCCGTGGACAGGGGGGCCTTCAAGTCGGCTGACAACGCACGGGCTAAGGCCTGCTCGTCATTTGTGCGTATGCCGGGAAATCCAGGCGTGTTGGGGCGACCGTGCGGATGGTGCGGCGCCCGAATATAGCCGCGCAGTTTCGCCAGGCCTTCTTTCGTCAGCGTTCCTTTGCGAAACTGGCTTATCATCGATTGCCCGCGCGCGAACAGGCTGAGCCTTGGAGACGCACCCAGGCCTTGAATCGTGTAGTGGCCCCTTCTACCGCAGGCGAACCACTCAATGCGCTCACCGGATCGGGCTATGATGATCGTCTCCGGCCCCAATTCCCGTGAAACCTTTGCGATGTACATCATGTAGTCGGGCGTTCGGAAGGGGTTGATGCCGCTCCCATCATCCCGCTTTTTGTTGCGATGTCCGTGGCGCCCCAGAACAAATACCTTGCCGTCCAAGGCGAAGCCCGCATACGCCCTCGCGCCGATGATGCGGAGCGTCAACGCCGCCGCCTCACCATCGGCCAACGCCAACCCTTCGAGGTCGTACAAGGTATA
>JAPYUI010000196.1:5817-7393 GCA_029936175.1 Kiritimatiellia bacterium | reverse complement strand
TCAACCACCGCGGGCACCTCAAAATTGTACCCGTGATCCTTTTCAAAGGTGATGAGACGGGACTTCTCCTTCCGGGAGCCCTTCTTCGCAACTGATTCCTCGCAGGAAATCCAGGTCCCCCAGGGCGTCGGCCCACCAGCGCAATTCCGATCAGTACCCGCGAGGGAGAAATACTGCTTGATCACCTCCTGGTGCTCGGTGTCATAGACCAACGTCGTGGTGCCGCCCGGGCTGGGCGTTTTACCACCACCTGAGTCGTATACCTTGTCCTGGGGAAGACGCCGGATCTGCTCCAGGTTAGCCGTCGACATCTTATTATTCACCTCATGGTTTTTTATGAGAATCGTGGTGCCCGCCGGGCCGGGAAAGGTCGCCATGCCGTCCGGCTTATCCGGAACGACGTACCCGTCATCCATCTTCTGGCCAACGCGTGCGATCACCCTGTACGAAAAACCCTTCGGCAAGTCGATGACCCGGTTCGGGTCCGTCACCAGGGGACCAAAGCCCGGATCGACCAGGTCGGGGGACCCCGCCTTTGCCTGGCAGGCATCCTGCAACCCGGAAAATGCCAGAGCGGTGAGGCTCGACTGCTTCATGAATCTCCGGCGGGAAATCATGGGTCTATTCCTCCACCTCAAAGGACAGGGGGTCCTGGGCGCTTTCCTTCTCCTCGGTGCTCAGCAAGCCCCTGAACACGTACACCATCTCACCACCTGCGGTAACATTGACATCCGCCACATCGTCGATCACCAGGCGATCCAGCAGCTCTTTGCACTCCTGGAACGACCAACTCGAAGCCGTGGCCAGCTCCAGCACGGTAACCCGTCCGCCCCGGTCACGGGCCAACATCAGGGCAAATTGCTCACGTTTGCGTTTCATCTGCAGTCCGTCGGCCTTACTGGCTTTAATCACCCAGTTAAGCCCCACGCCCAGGGACGCGAGGGCCAACAGGAAGGGAGGCCACAGGACCGGAGCACGGGCGATGTAGAACCCGAAAAATATAACCCCCAACGCACCCGCGAGGGTCAGCAACTTACCCATGACTATTTGAAATTTATGCACTCAGGTCTCCAAGTCCGGCTCCAGGTCTTCCGCGAGGACTTCCAGGATCTCGTTCTTCGTATGCAGGTGCCCGCGACCGATGCCCTCACAGTTTCGACGGGTCTTCTCCCAGGCCCCTCCATTCCGCAGGTTTTTCACCCAGAACGGGTAGGTCCGGCATTGGCCAGGCTTCACCCGGTGAATGGTACAGGATCCGGCTGAATAAAATACACAATCTCCGTTCGTTTTCTCACGTAAACTCACCCCATCGGGCAGCTTCCGTAAAAATGCTTTGCGGAATGCGGGGATTTCCTGGCCCAGGGTAGTGGCAATGGCCTCAATTTCAACCTCCGACACCAGGACCTGGCCTGCCGCACCGGTGCAACAGGCCCCGCACCGGGTGCATTCGAAGCGAATGCCCTCGTCAAAGAAATAAGCGCGGTCTGCCGGGTCCATGGTCATCTTCCTTCGGTCGGAAAAATCTGGGACAATTTCCTTATCATGGGAAGGATTATCAGCGTTTTTCCGGTCGTGG
>JAPYUI010000196.1:3733-5717 GCA_029936175.1 Kiritimatiellia bacterium | reverse complement strand
GCGCTTGCCGAGCTTTACGATCCGCGTGTAGCCCCCCTGGCGATCCTGGAACACCGGGGCGACAACCGAGAACAACTCGCTAACCGCGTCCTTGCTGCGAAGGCGAGCCACGGCGAGACGCCGGGCATGCAGATCACCGCGCTTGCCGAGGGTGACCATCTTCTCGGCAAGGCGCTGGGTGGCCTTTGCCTTGGCCAGGGTCGTTGTGATTCGCTTGTGATTGATCAAGCTGACGACCTGGTTGCCAAGCATCGACTTGCGATGGGCGGCGTCACGGCCAAGTTTGCTGATTTTACGTTTTCTATGTCGCATGATATCCCCTGCAAAACAATGCGTTACTCGCGGCCAGCGGCCTGGAGGAGGTCGATGTCAATAGTCATGCCAAGCGACAATCCCAACTCGGAGAGCTTGGCCTTTATCTCGTTAAGCGACTTTTTGCCGAAGTTTCGGTACTTGAGCATTTCGGCTTCCGTCTTCTGGCACAGCTCGCCCACCGTCGTGATGTTGGCGTTGTTGAGGCAGTTGGCGGCGCGGACGCTGAGTTCGATTTCGTTGACGCTGATATTGAGCTTCTTGCGGAGCTCTTCACGTTCCTGGTCGATCTGCTTTTCGCTTTCCTCGAATTCCACGAGGTCCTTGTCGTAGTTCACGAAGACGTCGAGGTGGTGACGCAGAATCGCAGCGGACATGGTCAGCGCGTCGTCCGGGTTGACCCGGCCGTCCGTGTGGATGTCAAGGATGAGCTTGTCGTAATCGGTACGACGGCCCACGCGGGTATTTTCCACCGAGTAGTTCACGCGGGTGACCGGGGAGAACAGGCAGTCGATCGGGATGATGCCGATTTCCTGCTCTTCCTCCTTGTTCCACTCCGCCGGGCAATAACCACGACCGATCTTCACTTCGCAGTCGGCTTCAAACTTCCCGTCGGTGTCGAGCGTGCAGATGTGGTGGTCGGGGTTCAATATCTCGATGGAGCCGTCGGTATCAAAATCGCCCGCAGTGACTTCGCCGGGGCCTTCGACACGAATCTGGATACGCTTGGTGTCGCGGGTGTAGGCCTTGAGCAGCACCTTCTTGAGGTTGAGCACGATATCGGTCACGTCCTCCACCACCCCGGGAAGGGTGCAGAATTCGTGCAGTGCACCATCGATACGAACAGCAGAGATCGCCGCGCCTTCAAGCGATGACAGGAGCACACGCCGCAAGGAGTTCCCGATCGTGCGTCCGTAGCCTGCCTCAAAGGGTTCGGCGTAGTAGCGACCGTAGTTACCTTCGGACAACTCCTCGTCGTTGATTACCCGTTTGGGCATTTCAAATCGTCCAAGTCTAATGGCCATAGTTCATTCCTCCGTTAGGTGGTAAAAATCGTGGTTTAAATGGTTTATGGGTATGCTTACACGCGGCGGCGCTTCTTGGGGCGACAGCCATTGTGCGGAACCGGGGTAATATCCTTAATCGTGCTGACCGTCAGGCCACTGGATTGCAGGGCGCGAATCGCGGATTCGCGACCGGCACCGGGGCCCTGGACACGTACAGCCACTTCTTTCATGCCGTGGCCCATGGCGACTTTAGCTGCGTCCTGGGCAACCAGCGTAGCCGCGTAAGCCGTGCTCTTTCGGGAACCTTTAAAGCCAACCCGACCGGCACTGCACCAGCTGATGACGTTTCCGGACGGATCCGAAATACTGACCACGGTGTTGTTAAAAGTGGCCTTGATATGGGCGATCCCAACGGGAACGTTCTTGGAGCCCTTCACCTTGCGTATCTTGACCAGCTCGGTGCCTTCGGCGAGGAGCTCACGTCCGGTCTTCGGACGTTCGGGCTTCTTTTCATCCTCTTCAGCTTCTTCACCCTCTTCAGCTTTAGCCTTGGTTTTCTTGCCGGCTTTTTTGTCTTTCTTGCCTTCGCCTTTCCCGGCAGCAGGCGCTTCCTCGGCAGGGGCGGGCGCTTCCTCGGCAGGGGCAGGCGCTTCCTCGGCAGGGGC
>JAPYUI010000196.1:0-3633 GCA_029936175.1 Kiritimatiellia bacterium | reverse complement strand
GCGGGCGCTTCCTCGACAGGGGCGGGCGCTTCCTCTTCTGGCGCCTTATCTTCTTCGTCAGACATCATGGTATTTCGATTCCGTTAAAAAATTAACCTACTTGGCGCGTGCTGCACCACGGACAGCACCAGCTGTACGGCGCGGACCTTTCCGCGTGCGGGCATTCGTGCTGGTCCGCTGTCCGCGAACCGGAAGGCCTCGGCGATGCCGGATTCCTCGGTAGCTACCGATACTGATGAGACGACGCACATTGGCCTGCACTTCACGGCGCAGGTCACCTTCCACCACATAATCTTCATTGATTATACCGGCGATGCGGCTGATCTCTTCGGCGGTCAAATCGTCCGCTTTCGTTCCGACGGAAACCTGTGCTTTCTCCACAATTTCCGCGGCACGCTTTGGACCGATTCCATAAATATACTGCAGCGAATATTCGATTCGCTTGCGACCCGGGATGTCTATACCCATTACTCTTGGCATATATCGTACTCCTTCAATCAACCCTGACGTTGCTTGTGACGCGGATTCGTACAAATCACACGCACGATGCCCTTGCGTCGGATAACCCGACACTTATCACACATTCTCTTGACGGAACTTCTTACCTTCATGATCTCACCTTGTATCGGGCGATTCAGCAAACAGGATGCACCCCTTTGACATATCATAGGGGGACATACGGACCTTCACCGTATGGCCTGCACCCAAATCCCGCCCTTTATCATGGTTCAGACCCCTGCAAAAGGCCACGAAATCGTGCCCATTACTCAATTCTGCACGAAAAGTTGAGGAACCTAGCTCATCCACCAGCACAGCGTCGAGTAAAATTTCTTCCTTTTTAACCATTGTCCAGTACGGTCAGAATCTCGGCATGACCATCCATGACAGCCACGGAGTGCTCCACGTGCACGGAGGGCAAACGATCGGATGTTACCACGGTCCAGCCATCATCCAGGAGCTGCACCCCGGCCATGCCCATATTGACCATGGGTTCGATGGCTAACGTCATGCCGCGCTTGAGTTTAGGGCCCTTTCCTGGTGGTCCATAATTCGGAATCTGGGGGTCTTCGTGCATTTGTCGGCCCAAGCCGTGACCAACGAAATCGCGGACGACGGAATAGCCGTTTGCCACCACGACGCTTTCTACGGCGTGGCAGATATCGGTAAGTCGACCGCCGGCGACGGCTTTGGCGATACCCTCCTCGAGAGCTTGCTCGGCCACCTGGACGAGGCGAACAATCTCCGGGTCGTCCACCCCGACCATCACGGTGGTGGCATTGTCGCCAACGAAGCCATCGTAATGCACGCCGACATCAATACTGACAATATCGCCTTTCATGATCCGACGCCCGTCGGGGATGCCGTGCACGACCACTTCGTTGACGGAAATACAGGTATAGGCCGGAAAGCCCCGGTAGCCCTTAAAAGCACTCTTGGCCCCCATTTCCCGCATCATATCGCGGGCGAACATATCCAATTCCTTGGTGGTGATTCCGGGGGTAACCATATCGGCCATGGCGTGCTTGATCTTCGCCGCAACCCTTCCGGCCTGGCGCATTAGATCCAGCTCTTCATCGTTTTTAATAATGATCATGTCTTCACCACGGCCAGGATTTGACCCGCTGAAACTTCGGGGTCCTGCGTCGCATCAATCCACGTCAGGCGGCCCGATTCGTCATACCACCGAATCAACCCGTGTGCGGCTTCTTCGTGCAGTTTCAAGCGCTTTGCTACATTCTCTTCAAAATCATCTACCCGCTGCACCAGGGCACCACTGCAGGCATCACAAATGCCTGCAACCGTCGGCGGGTTCCAGACCCGGTTGAACACCGTTCCACAACCCTCGCAACTCCTGCGGCCCTGCAGGCGCTCAACCAGCACTGCTTCATCAGCCTGCAACAAAAATGCCCCTGCCAAGCGCCCACCTAAGTCACGCAACAGCGAGTCCAATCGCCGAGCCTGTGTTTCGGTACGAGGGAACCCGTCAAAAAGGATTTTCGCTCCACGTCCAGCCTCAACCAATATGCCCTTAACCAAGGCCAAGGCAAGTTCATCCGGGACATACTCGCTACGCTCCATGTAGGAACGAGCTGCAATCCCAATCTCCGAATGAGGACTTTCCATCTCCTGCCGAATTGCATAGCCGGTAGAGATGTGTCGAAAGTCCGATTCCCGGGCAACTGCCGCAGCAATGGTGCCCTTGCCTGAGCCCGGAGCACCTAACAGGACAGCCGCCTGCATCGCGTTACCGCTTGAGCTTACCTTTCTTGAGGAATCCATCGTAATGACGATTCAACAAGTGCGATTCAATCTGCCTCATGGTATCCAGCATAACGCCCACCATGATCAGCAGGCTGGTCCCGCCAAAAAAGCTGGCGACCAGAAAGTCAATCTGGAATTGGCGATTCAGCAACATCGGGAAAACAGCAATGAATGTCAGTGCGAGGGCCCCGGCCAGGGTCAGGCGAGTCATGGTACGATCCAGGAACTCGGCCGTGGGTTTACCCGGGCGAATACCGGGGACGTATCCCCCGTTCCGCTTGAGATCATCCGCGATCTGAATGGGGTTGAATTGAGTCGCCACCCAGAAATAAGAGAAGAAAAGGATCATCAGGCCATATACCAGGATATACGAGGGCGCACCCGGCTGAAAATTGGCCACCATTTTTTGGGCCCAGGGAGCCTTGATCACGCTGAGGGCAATCCCGGGAACCATGAGGATGGCCTGGGCAAAGATAATCGGCATCACACCCGAGTAGTTCACCCGCAGGGGCATGTACGTGGACTGATCGCCATACACCTTGTTACCCACCACGCGCTTGGCGTAGCGCACGGGTATTTTGCGGACCGCCTGGGTAATCGCCACGGTCCCTGCCGTGACCAGGAAGAAGGTAAGCAGGAGTGCAACAAGATGGAAAATATTGAAATTCGCGGTGGCACCCTCGGGTGCCGTGAACATTCCGTACAGGGTTTTGATCGCCTGCGGGAGCGACGAAATAATACTGATGGTGATAATCAGCGATATACCGTTTCCGATACCACGATCGGTGATCTGCTCACCCAGCCACATGAGCAGCATGGAGGCACTGGTCAGGGACAGGACCGCCATCAGCTTAAAGCCCACCCCGGGATGCGGAACAATGGCCGCGCCCAAGTCGGCAAAGCGCGCAGGATTCTCAAGGGCCGCGGCCATGACCCATCCCTGGACGATACACAAAATGATGGTTAAATAACGGGTGTACTGGGTGATCTTCTGGCGACCGACATCGCCTTCACGCGACAGCCGTTCCAAGGTGGGGACGACGGCCGTCATCAGCTGCAGGATAATTGAAGCACTGATGTAAGGCATGATACCCAGTGCGCCGACGGCAAAGTTTTCCAGTGCGCCACCACTGAAAAGGTTGAAGAGTCCCATCACACCGCCAGCCGAACCTTGCGCCAACTGGTCCATCAGGGCTGCCAGGGCCTTGGGATTGATCCCCGGTGCCGGGATGGTGGCAACGATGCGGCAGATGAAGATCAGGGAAAGGGTGAAAAAGATCCGTTGCCGAAGCTCCGGCACCTTCAGGCTATTAACAAAAGCGGATAACATGGTGAATCAGGTCCGTGGGTTGAATCGCCGAAGAGGAATCA
>JAPYUI010000195.1 GCA_029936175.1 Kiritimatiellia bacterium | reverse complement strand
TTCTCGACTGCAGCCTCCCGTAGGAGTCTGGGCAGTGTCTCAGTCCCAGTGTGGCTGACCATCCTCTCAGACCAGCTACCCGTCTAAGCCTTGGTGAGCCATTACCTCACCAACAAGCTGATAGGGCTTGAGCCTATCCTCTAGCGAGAAGATCCCGAAGGAGTCCTCCCCTTTGAACAATCCCGTATGCACGGGACGATCACATTCGGTATTACCCATCGTTTCCGATGGCTATCCCGAACTAGAGGGCAAGTTACTCAAGTATTCCTCACCCGTTCGCCGCTCTCACTTGTAGTCTTCATCCGAAGAATCCGTCTACAAGGTCTCGCTCGACTTGCATGCCTAATCCACGCCGCCAGCGTTCGTTCTGAGCCAGGATCAAACTCTCCAATCGAAATAGGGTTGGTTCGTTCCTACTCAAAGCTATTCAGTCTCGGGCCGAGGCCCTTAACCAAAACGCTTTAGGGTATTTGCGAGCCAAAATTAACTCGCACAAGCTTCCACAAATCACATCACTTCTGAATCGAAGTAATCTAACCTGCTATCATTTCAAAGAACAACGCGTGGACACATAGCTTCCCCGCTGTTTAGTTCGATTAATATTCGAGACCCAAACAACCGAGGTGGCACCCTGCTTCCACACAAGATTTCCCGCACGATTTCCCGCACGGGGCCTTGTGTATCGGGCCAGTTGATTTTAATGTCAACTGTCAAAATCCACTTTCTACTCAGCATGTCCGAGCGCTTTATCAAGCAGCCCGGAACCTTGCAAAGAAACGCGGAAGGTAGTGAAATTCAAAACGAAGTCAACCGGGAATAGCGAAAAATACCGAGCAAATCTCCCGACCCCGGAATACGACCCAAAAGCCCTCTCAAAATCAGTACGGTACGACCCATTCATTCGTAAGCTTCATCCCCTATAGCGTTTTTCCGCACGAAAAACCTGATTATACAGGAAAAATAGGAATAATCGCTCCCCCCACTAAACGATTTAGGGGTCATCATGGTACGATATTAGCTGTGAAGGCCCTTTGCCTGGACCCGTCGTATGCATTATTAAACTATACCGATAATCCAGACACCCAGGTATTCGCCTGACCCAACAAATAATAACCGTTTAGACGAAAGCCCTTTATGATCAGTTCTATCGAAGAACCGGGTACCGCAATCCAGTTCCCCTTCCCCTGTCCCGGCTACCGTCCCGGCAATAAAATTAGCGCCAACAAGCGTTATCAATCGTTTCTCGCTGTGCGCACCACCGACGACCAGCGCGTGATCCTCGACTTTATTCTCGCGGATTTCACCCCGCCGATAGAAGAACACTGGGAACTCGAAGCCCGGGCGCAGAAAATACTCGGGCTTCAACACCCCGGCATCTTTCGCCTGTCCAAGCTGGAGCAGCCGGACGAAAACTGCGTACTCGTCCATGAGGAAGCTCCGATGCAAACGCTTCCGGCCTTCGTTGCGGAACACGGATGCCCTCCCCTGGAAGACGCCGTGGATATGCTAACAAGTCTTGCAGATGCCCTGGCCTATGCCTGGCGCCGGAAAAGCCTGGCTCACCAGGAACTTGGACCCGACCAGGTGATGATGGACCAGGACCACCAACCACGTATCCGCGATCTGGGTATCGCGGATCTTTTCCCGGGAAGCAGCTCCCGGGGTCGCATCGATGTCCGAAAAGATATGCGGGGATTGGTGAGTGTGTTCAGGGTCTTAACCAATACGACCACGGGCCCGCTCCCTGAAAGTCTAGCCCCCCACGTGGCGGAGATCCTGACCCGTATGGAGTCGCCCGAAACCCATAGACGCCCGGCAGAGTGGGAAGATGTCTGCGCACGCTTACGCACTCCCGCCAGCGAGCCGGGGCGAAAAAATGAGGCCAGTAAAGAGTGGCATCCCACCCAATACCGGCCACAAAAAGGCTTTCGCCTGCCGAAGACCCTACCCGGTCGCCTGGCCTTCACCGGAAGTATCGCACTCGTCACCCTCCTGGCGGTGGGCATCCTCAACAGTGCGGACTATAAAAAGAACCGGCAAGCGCGCACGCAACTGAATGAGGCCATCGCCTTCAAGTCGGCATCCCCGGAGAAACACAACGACCTGATCGACCGTCTCAACCGTATATTGGCGCGCGGCATAAAGGATCCGATCAGGCAACAAGTCGCGGACGAGCTCGCCGACGCAGAAGCGGTACGCAGCAGGGTAAACTACCAGATTCTCTCCGTATTGGATCGGGAGGCCGCTCAACACATCGAGCTGAACGACTTTGGCGCAGCGGCTCATACCTACCACGCATACGATGGACCACAGCTCGTTGAGTCTCGCCCCCACCGCGAAAGGCGCGTCCGTTTGCTTGAAAGAATGACCAGCCAACCCACCCGCGGCGGGGCGGCGGTCAAACCCGACCAGGATCCGAACCAACTATTAAATGACATCCTGGGTGTAAGGCCTGAACAGGCTGCGTCGCTGGCGGATACCATGCGCATGGAAATGGCGCAACGCGCACGGGCATGGCAGTATCAATATGAAGGCTTATTGAAATTTATCGGAGCCTCCTCACCGTACGACCCCGACTTGGTGAGCAAGGCCGGTCGCGACCTGGAAGCCTACCAGGCCGCGCGGGTTTTGCCGCGCAGGGCCCCCGATAACCCTGATATGCTCAACTCCATCCATGACTGGGGGCGGATCAAGCGGGACGAAATGCAACGCCAGGTAATCGCCTTGAGTCGCTATTATGCCAAGAACGGACCGGTTCCCGGAGAGCTCGATCCGACTTCCCTGGAATAGAGACTTACCTGGTGGCCACCCCGAGCGCCGCCAACCTGGCCGCGATATCCGCACCCGCCGTGTCGAAGTTGATCTTCTTGTCGATGGCCAGCACCTTGCCGTCCGCCCCGACATAATAGGTCCAACGATTAGAAAAACCCCGCTCGGCATTTAACACCCCGAAAGCCTTCGAAGCCTGCTGATCCGGGTCACTCAGGATGGGGTAATCCAATTCCAACTCCCCGGCAAAGGCCTTGTTCTTCTTCGCCGGATCGCAACTGGCCGCGAAATAGTTCACCTTGAATGCACGGATTGCATCGCCGCCCGCACGGAGCGACTGGCACTGTTTCGTTCATCCGCCGGTGAACGCCTTGGGGAACCAGGCAATCACGAAGGCATCGCCCTTCAGGTCAGCGCGGGTGTAGGTCTTTCCGTCACTTCCCACCATGGAAAAGTCCGGGGCGGCATCGCCGACTTTAATTTCCCCCTGGACCATCACCGCAGCACAAGTCATGAACATTACCAGACACCGTTTCATAAAAAGTCTCCATACGTTTCTTGCCGAGCAGGCTGAACCATCGCCACAATGATGTCAAAACCAGAATGCCTTAGCGGCACTTAATTCAGCCGGAGACGGTAAACCCGGTAGGGCCCGGGCGCGTCATCGTACGCGGCCGTTTCCAACCCCTCTGTCGTTTCCACCAGGCCCGCCGCAGGAACAAAGGGGCCTGCCGGGTGGCCCGAGACCTCGAGCGTATACCCGGTCAGGCTGGAAGGCCAGGCCACACGCACCCGCCCATCGGTCGTCCGGGTGACCCGCAGATTGACTTCGGGAACACTATCCAGTGCATCCGGACCGGAGACAAAACTGGCCAGTACATCCGCCTCGGTCATCGCGCCCGACCAGATCCGGAACTCATTGTACGCACCGGTCAGGTAGGGGTCATTGAACTGCGAGCGGCCGAGCCAGTTGTTCAGGTCGTTCAAGTCGGAAAGCTGCATATGCAAGGCGCCGGACCCGGCAAACACGCCATCGAGGTACATGGACACCGTCCCGCGTTCCCCGTCCCAGACCACCACCGAATGCGTTTCCCCGCCCAGCGCGTGCGCAACATTGTACGTGATCCGGCGCTCCTGTCTCGGCGGCGATACCTGGTAACCGAAGATGGTATTCCCACCGCTGTAGGGCGTCAGGAAAATGTAGGGCACATTCGCGGCACCCGGGGCTGTATTCTCCCCGCCATCGCTGAGCCCGAAATCAAAAATGCGCTGCCAGTTGGAAGCTCCCGGGCCGTTCCAGGTGAACCAACACTCGAAGGTCGCATTCGTACCCAGGCTGGAAATCATGCCGTTGGGCAGGTTCACGTAATCCCCACCGCTGTTCGAACGCTGAGACCCGTCATTGCCCAGGACCAACGTTCCATTGGTGTATGCACTGGTGCCGGTGAAGTTCGTAAGCGCACCGTGGGCACCCCCGACCACGTCATCGCTGGTGCCGGTGAAGGGATACCGGTGCACCAGGTCGAGCGGACGTGCACGTGTTACTGTGACAAGCTCGGGGTTGGAATCCTGGCCGCCGAGGGAGGCCCTTAGCGTGGTGGTTCCTTCCAGCAACCCGATCACCCGGCCATCCGGGTCGAAAACCGCCACCGAGGAATCACTTGAGGTGTATACCACCCCGGTCAGGGAACAGGCATTCACGTTGGAGACCGACGCGTAATCCACGAACAGGTCCGGGACCAGGATGTCCTCGTTGCTCATCGTCGGGGCGGCCGCCAGGTGGAGGGCCACCACGGGTCCCGGGTCGCCTGGCGGCAAGGCATCCGGACCTGCGCCACCATGGATCCCGACAGCCAGCGCATCCAGGACCCCGTCGTAGATCCGGAACTCGTCCACGGACGCCTGCAGGTACGGATCGGTCCCGTAGAGGGATCGCCCGATCCAGAGCAGGGTACTGTCGATCCTTTCCAGGGTATCGGTGACATCGTTCCGCTCCGCCACCAGGCAACCGTCCAGGTACAACTGCATGCGCTGTGCCCGGGGATGGAACACGCAGACAACGTGGACATGGGTCCGTCCATCCAGCGTGTAGGGCATATCCAGGTCGAACGGCAAAGCACCCCCCGGACCGTCATTGGTCATTTGAATCCGGCTGATCCCCCCGTTCCCGTGCGGGCTGAACATCGCGTAGCGCTGACCCGCGCCACTGGCAGTCTGGCTGCCGAAATCAAAGAGCCGAGCCCAAACCGGGTTGACCCCGAAACTCGCCCAGGCTTCCACCGTCAGCGCATAGTACCCGTCGATCAGGCCGGCAGGCAGGTGCAGGTATTGCTGCAGGGTTGACTCCAGGGCGATTGCGTCACCGCTGAACGCGTGTCCATTCGGCGAAACCGCATCGGCCCCGCCCACGGAATCGACCAGGTTGGACGTAAAGCTGTAGCGATGCATCAAGGTCGCCGCAGGCTCAATGACCTGGAGGGTCAGGGTGGTGATCGCGGTCTCGAACTGGATCGCGAAATATTCCGAACCCGGCTGCAGCGCACGGACCAGGCCGCCCGGGTCCACCTCGATCACCCCGATGCCCTGGGCGGCATAAATGATATTCGAGGCCGTGACATTGATGTTGGATGCGTTCTCGTAGTCGGCAAAAATCGCCACCTGCTCGGTCGTCCCGGGGAACAGGTTGGTGAACGCCACCTCCGCCCGAATAGCCAGGAGGGCGCCCCGGCCCTGGCCGGTGGTATCGACCAGGTCCGGACCGGTAATAAAGCTGCCCTGCACCTCTTCCGGCGACAGGACCCGGTCGTAAATCCGGACCTCGTCGAAATCACCCTGCAGGTTACCATCCGAGGTCCAGTTCGATCGTCCAAGCCAGTTGTTCACGTCGTTCAACTGGCCGATCTGCATGGTCGTGTTCATCCCGGCCGTCTCCAGCCCGTTCTCGTAGATGCGAACATCGCCACTGGACTCATCCCAGGTAATGGCGAAATGATATTCCTGGTTCTCATCATAGGACCTCAGGTCGGTGTACTGGTTCAAGCCCGCCCCCCCTCCCACGGGGTCATTGTTCAAAAACTGCAAGCGCTTCCGCGTCATGTCCCCGCCGTTCTGGGCCGAAAACAGGAAGACATCAAATCCGTTGCCTGCCCCCCCGACATCCGGCAGTTCGCCGCTGGTTGTCGAGCCGAAGTCGAAAATCCGGCTCCAGTTGTGGTTGCCGCGATGGGTATACCACCCCTCGACCGTCACCTGGCCCGATCCACCCTTCGCGGCACCATTGGTCGAGATGATTCCATTCGGGAGATCGATGTAGGCTGCAGAACCGGAGACCCCGCCGGGCAGCTCGATCTTCCCCCCGGTAAAGCGTGCACCGAAGCCACGGACCACGGCATCTGCATCGCCGACCTCGTCCGGAACCAGGGCACCGACAGCCGGGCCCAGCGGGTTGCTGAAGCGCCAACGATGCACGGGACCCGCCACCAGGTTTGTCGGTGCTGCGATAACAAAATCCGCGGCCTCCGCATTGTAGTTCCCCAATACATCCGTATCGCTGAGCACGCCATCGTGAATCCGGATCTTTCCGACCAACAGCGACCCACCCAGCTCATTGTTAACCGTTGTATTCGCGTTCAACTGCGCAGCCAGGGTGATGGGGGTATTGGTATGGGTGTTGACGGCCCCGCCACCCAGCAGCTCGGACGCCTGCAGTACGCCGTCCATGTAGACCCGCTGGGTAGCCCCGTCAAAACTGTAGACAAGATGGTGCCAGCGTCGGGCCGGCGGCGTGACCACCGGGCCCCAGCCCAGGTCCTGGCCACACCAGTGCCCGATGGAGCCATGACTCGGGTTCGTCCCGTAATTAAAGGCCATGTTCGACCCGCAACCACCCCCTCGACGACCCCAGGCCAGCAGGGTTTCCTCGGACCAGATCGTGTTGTTGATCACCCAGACCTCGATACTCGCGGTTGGGTCAGGGCCGACAATCCCGGGATGGGCCAACTGCAGGACCCCGCCCGGGCCATCGACATGCTGCATGAAATCGAAGCCATCGAGCCGGATACAAGCCGTCCCGTTGCTTCCCCCGATACGGATAATCTCCGGCACCGTGGATCCACCCCCGGTTGCCTCGAAGCCCCCGGCCAGGGTACCGTGATTGGTGATAAAGCTGAGCGGACCGGGAGGCGCGTTCGTGGCGACGATCTCAACCAGGAGTTCCTCCGCCGTAATCAACTGGGCATGCAAGAGGCCGGGGGAGAAAAGGAAAAGGGATAGCATGAAACCGCTTCGCATGCATGCATGCCCCAACTGTCTCTTACAAGAACGTATATACATGGATGATTTCTTAGGATACATCGAATGCCCCGTTTACCAGTTTTGACCGGACGCTCGTTCGTTTCAAGCACGCAATCCAAAATAGACCACGCTACCAAGGCTTGGGCTGTGTTGGGCACCAGCACGGGACAAACATGGGAGATAAAGCATGGATTTTCCCCTGATTTTTATTTCGGGTCTCTCTCGATGGATCGATGCGAATATACTATAGATAGTGCATGGGCAGGGTACACCCCGACAACCTGATGAAATGAAACGCACGCATCACAATACGCACTTTCCCGTCGTGCTGCTTTCGAAGGTGACGGGCCGGGGTTCCAGCAG
>JAPYUI010000426.1 GCA_029936175.1 Kiritimatiellia bacterium | reverse complement strand
TGGATGGATCTCGACACGATCTTGTCCGTTGGGACCAGTGGGGAGTACGAGGACCCGCTCCCCGCCGGTATGCAAAGGGCTTTTTACCGCGTGACCTTCAAGCCCTAGGGTGGGTTGGTCTTGCCTGTGGGGTTTGCCAGGCAGCATATAGTTACGCGTTTGTGTGGCCTTGGAAATTGGTCCCATGATATGTTTTTTTACCGCACAATCCCATTCCCATATGGAAGGAGCCTCCCGATGATGATTCGACCCTATCTAATCGCCCTGTTGCTGCTCAGCCAACTTCCGGCATCCGCCGACTTGATGACCACCTTTGACGAGGGGGTGCTGCCAGCCGGCTTGAACCTGGATATTCCGAATGCCGGGTTGGCCGCCGTCTCCCTGGATACCGTGAACCAGGAACTCGATTTCACCACCATGGGCAATACCGACCTGTGGACCGTCCGGAACAATGCGCCGATCGCGTGGACCGCCCGGCCCAGCGTCGGGCTGGGCGAAACCTGGTACACGGAAGCACACGTGCGCTACAACGGCGCGCCCGATGCCGCGCAACGCGTGGCGGGCCTCTTGTTTTACCAGGATGTGGACGGCACCGGCGGGTCGACCGGTGGGATGGATTTCGGGTACGGCATCAACGACTGGGACAACCGCAGTATTGAAGTGCAGGGCTTCGGGGGTACCCAGGCCGGTGACAGTGGGGTGCAAACCATCAATGCCCTGGCCGCCATCGGTCACGTCAGCGAGATCCATATGCGGATTGAAGTGATGGAAAACGGGGCCTCCGACCAGTATACGTTTTTTTACCGGCAGACCGTGCCGGATGCATGGACCCAGCTCGCCCAGTTCAACTCCAGCCAGGACAACAGCCGGGTCGGCTTGTTTTTCAAAAATGGCGGCGGCACGGCACCGGCGGACCGGTCGGTTTCGTTTACCTACTTTAACGTGGGTACGGCCATTCCCGAGCCCAGTTCGGCCGCCCTCCTGGGCCTGGGTGCACTGCTGCTCGCGTCGATAAGGCGTGGGCGCGGGCCCTTGGCTGCCGCTGCGGATCTGCCCCCAAAGGCTTGAGTACGTCATGCCCCGAACCCGACAAGCCCGAGCCAGGATGCTGGCAAGCATGGGGATGCTTGCTACAGCCCTTGCCACCGGGGAGACAAAACCCACCATCCTGGTACATTACATGCCCTGGTTTGCCTCGAAACCCGTCAGCGGGGCCTGGGGTTGGCACTGGACGATGGATCATTTTGACCCGGATAGGGTGGACAAAGAGGGCCGGAGATCCATGGCTTCCCACGACTACCCGATGCTCGGAGCCTACGATTCGCACGATCCGGAGTTGCTCGAGTGCCAGGTCCAGTTGATGAAGTTCGCCGGCATCGGCGGGCTCGTGATCAACTGGTATGGCATCAAGGATTTTAATGATTATGCCGCGATCCATCGAAACGTCCTCTCCCTGGTCCCGGTCCTGAGGAAGGCCGGGCTGAAGTTCGCGGTTTGTTACGAGGACCAAACCGTCGGGCACATGGTCAAGGGCCGGGTGCTGAAAGCGGA
>JAPYUI010000194.1:3641-7476 GCA_029936175.1 Kiritimatiellia bacterium | reverse complement strand
GCCGCTGACTGATCTGCCATCTGGGTTTCCCACATGTTTTTCAGTATCTTCATGGAGGATGGATCCTTTAGGGCCGCCATCTCGACCAATACCTGGCGCCGGACAAAGATATCCTCCGAGGGCTGCGCGACGATTCGATGGCAGGTTACGAGGCGTTCTTCCCGCGCTTGTACCGCAATTTGATGTACCCCCTTAACGCGCTGCCTCATGGTCGACGTAAAGCGGGGTACCGGCACGAAACCGCCCGCTCCCGGAGCATGCTCATAGATGGCCTTTTCCGGGTTGTACCTAATCGGCAAGACATACTTGACCCCTCGCTGAAATGCCCGGCCTGCCGCGTCTGCAGGCTCGTACATCCCACCATAGCCTACGCTTATCCACAATATGAGTACCTTGCCCTGCCGGAAATTGAACGCCTTCCCTTCCAGGGGTTGCACGTATGTTTCCTGTATTTTAAACGTGACCCGGTGCATTCGAATGCCGCCCCGCTCCGGCTGGGCCACGTACTGGAAAACCTCGGCAGCCACGAAACCATATCCATTGGCCATCTGGCGAATCATCGGCTCGGGAAGAACGCGGGCAGACCAAGCCGTGGGGAGGATCAGGAGGAGGGCCAAGGAAATGAAAATGCGAGGCATGCGTCAATTATTCGTGTGGACTCAACGATGGGGACTCCATTGCGACCCATATCTCGCTGGAGTCCTGCCTTTCCGCCTTTAACGTGAAGGATTTGAAATCGGGAGCGGCCTCGTAGCGGATCTTGTCATGCTCCGCGTCGGAAGCCGCATAGGCCATATCCGTATACGGGTTCAACGGAGCCTGCTTCAGGTGTCCGGAGACCATCAGGATCTGTACCAGGGCGGCTGCAGGTGCAGTCGCCATCTCCACGTAGGATTCCTCGTCGTGATAGTACGCCTGCATCCCCTCGTACAGGATCTGCATCGTCGCCCTTACGCGGAACTCCTGCTTCGCTGAGCCCAACTGGTCTTTAAGTAAAAAGAGTGTTAACACCGTAAGTACAACATACCCCGCGAATTGCATAAAAACACCCTTCGCGTTGAGTCTTTTACGCCTCACAACCCGTTTATCTCCATCATGGAGCAGTCGCCAGCCAAACAAGGGGGAGCATTAGGTAGCGGGGGCAAGAGACACGTAAGCAGCAGGATGCTCATCCCCGTACTACAAACCCATTTCATACAAATGCTTTACTTCATTTCCATTCAATGCGCGATCGTACATCATGATCTCATCCACCAGGCCCTTAATGCCCCAGGCATAATCCTCGTCCTGGTCACTGTAGTGGCGCATGCCAATGAGTATGGGCTTGGTATTTGTCGCCCAGAGCTCACCGCCAGGCTTGGTGGAGGCGACCGAACCGTTCACATAAATCTGCAAGCGCTCTTTCGTGCTCACCAACGCGAGATGCTGCCAGACATTTTTTTGCGGAAGCTGATAGGATGAAATCGTTTCAAAAACACCCGCGGCCCTCCAGCGCACAAAGCGGAACTTCCCACTGGTG
Source organism: Kiritimatiellia bacterium (assembly GCA_029936175.1). GTDB lineage: Bacteria > Verrucomicrobiota > Kiritimatiellia > SS1-B-03-39 > UBA6053 > JAPYUI01. The sequence continues at coordinate 5,957 of JAPYUI010000194.1, read as the reverse complement.
ATGTCCGCAAGAAACGCCCCCCCCGCTCCCGTGACACTGCCCTTACTGATAATTCCGCCTCCGTTGACCCAGTCTTCCAGCTTGACCCAGATCGAAATGGTCATTTCGCCGGGAAGACTAAAGCGATCGTCGTGGGCGACCTTGAGGTAGTCTTTCTTGCCATCGAAGGCGTAGGCCGTGTTGTACTTACCTTCATTCACCTTGGTCGCATGCCGGGTATCCACCTCCACCGGTTTTCCGCTAAGGTCTTGGGGTGGCACGGCTCCCAGTTCATCGAAGGGCAGGTACAAGACCAGGCCCTTCTGCATATACTTGGGCACCTTGACCGGCCTGACCACCTGTTGTGGAACCGGCCTACTCGGCCGCTGCGCCTCCGCCACCGCGCGCGCCTCTTTCACCAGGTCAAGTGCGGCCAGCACCCGACTATCCTGCTTGATCCGCACCTGCTCGGCGCGAAGCAGTTTGGCATCGTCGGTCTTTTCCGCCTTCACCCGTTCAATTTCCTGGGTGCGCAGGACCTTGAGATAATTCTCCGTCATGCCCAGGAACTTGTTCGCGTTGCCCACACGGATCTTTTTCCGGGAGACACGATAGGACTGCATCATCGCGTCGAGATCCTCAATTTTCGTTGGCTCAACCGCCGGGGTGACGTCCTTGACCACCGTAAACCGTCTGATTTCCCGGTCGAGGACGAGCACGGTGTCCAGGTTGCCGCCTGCACGCATTCGATCCCGCAACCCCTCTACTGCCTTCAGGTATTGGCGACCCAGGGAGCCGATACTCGCCAGCTCTTCGTCGGCGATCCGGGTTGCGGCAAATGTATATTTTCCCTTGAGTTCCTCCACTTGGGCTGCGACGGGAAAGAGGCCGATAAACAAGCTCGTCAGCAAAAAAACAAACCCAAAAGGCCTTTCCCTTGAACGGGAACCCCCGGCCAAGCCTTTCCGCTCAAGGGCAGGTGTTTGAACATCGTTCCCGGTCAACGACAGGTACCCTGTGCACGATTTTTTACTCATGGGGCACATCTAACGGTTTCCCGGGGACTTGTCCATTCGGCGTAAGGTATTCATTGAGCGCATGTGACAAGTACTGGTGGATGAGATTCGCGACAAAGGCATTCCCGGATTCACTGTAGTGTCGCCACTGTTCCTGGAGGAAGTAGCCCTCCGCAGGTGGCCCCACCTGTTGAAAGGCCGGATACAAATCGACGTAGGGTTGATTGCGCGGCTGGCAGTACCCCGTAAGTGCCCGCGAAACCTCATGATACGTATTCTGGAAAGTCCCCTGCGTGAGATCGTTGTACTCGGGCAACAAAACCAGCACGAGGGGGATATGCTGCGCGGCGAGATCCCGGCGCAACCGGTCGATGATGGCCTGGCCGACCGCATACACCTCGGCCCGTTTCTTTTGCTTCGGAGGCTCGGGCAGGGCGCCGACAAGCGCAGCCATGGTGCGGGCAAGGCTGATACGATCCAGCAGGAATCTACGCTTTTGCGCGACTTCAACCAGGGGTTCGCCCTTGCCGATTTTCCCGGGAAGAGGCGTGCCGGAGATCTGAAGGGTGCCGTCCGGGCTCAACTGGTAATCCGGGGTGGCAAAGCCATTTCCGGTCCGGGTTGACTCCATGCGCCAAAAGTCGTCGACAATGAAACTGAACACCACCGCATCGGGTTTCAGCTTCATCCCCTCGCGCTTGAACCACTGGTAACACTGGCCGAGGGAGTAGCCGCCCTGCCCCATGTTCACGAACTGGATTCCCGGGTGGAGTTGCTGAAGGTGGGCGGTAAAGGTCTGGCTGTCGTCGACCCCGTAGCCCATGGTGAAGGAGTCGCCGAGCAGGAGTACACGTTTTTTCCCGGCCGGTTTCTTGCCGACATAGTCTTCCCGCCCGCGTAGGCCATCGGCATTGATACTGATCGTCTTTCCCGGGCCATAGAAATCCTTGAGCTGCTTTCCGGGAATGTGTACCCAGCCGATTTCCGGGTCATGGCGGGAATGGAACTCCTCCTTGAACTCCGTCGCCACGTGCACCTTCTTCTTATAATACCTGTAATCGCCGAGAACCCAGCCGACGCTACACAAGCCCTCGAGCAAGACGAGGAGAACAAGGGTCACGAGGAGGCCGATAAGCGCTTTTTTGAGATTGGCAGGCATGGGCAGGCCTCAGGGGCTCGGGCATAGGGCAAGGTGTTCCACCCCTGGACTTGGATCACGTCGCGACCGGCAGCAGACGCACGTCAATAGGGGGCTTGCATTCACGTTACACGTCTAATCCAGTTCCCGCCCCCTGTCGACAAAAAGCCCGGCCTCGATCAC
>JAPYUI010000194.1:0-3541 GCA_029936175.1 Kiritimatiellia bacterium | reverse complement strand
CTTCAGGCCCCGTGGTAGCCTGCTGCGTAGGTCGCGGAGCCGTGGCGGGTCCTCGCCGGGACAGTAGCCGAAAACCACGAGCCGGTGCGGGTGATTCGGTTAAGAAAGTACTGATTTCTATGCGTCCATCGGCGTTGATGGAGGAGGAAACACGGAGATTGCCCGTTCTTTTCCGGAGGCCCTGTGTACGATAATTAACCACGAAACCTATTGGCTCAGTACCCTTACCTTCAATCCCGGTACGCGAAGGGTTCGAACCCGGTTGGGCCAAGGCCGGGCTGCCACCTCCCCCGCCGGGTGGCAGGATCCTGACACCTGATTCCATCATGACCCGTTCAAGGTATTCACGATACGCGCTCAACAGCTTGTTATGAAGTTCCTTATCCCCCTTCTTTATAACGATTTCATAATCCTTGTAATCGCCTCCTACACCAGCTGAATGCACGATCTCATACGCTTTTTCTTCAGCTATTTTCAGGAAATATTGGTAAGGGTCGTGCGTGACAAAAAAATCCGTGGCCTGATGGTTTGGGCCACAGCTACAGGTTAAAAGGGTAAGCAGTAGGATACATTTTCCGTTCATGTTTTCTCCTCGATACACGAACACGCGGCTACGGGGCCGGGCTGAGCTCGTAGCGACGGGAAACGGGCTGGTTAGCAGCGTAGATCTTGTCGGTGGCGGCCTTGACCTGTTCAAACAGCGCGGCGATATCCGTGTCGAACTTGGCCTTGAAGGCCTCGTAGCCCCCGGGCTTTTCGCCTTCACGCCAGGGCCGGTGATACCGGCTGCGCAGTTGCCCCCAGCGATTGCGGATTTTCTTCACCAGGACATTTCGCGCCTTGTTGAGCCGGGCGACCTCGAGGGCCTGCTGGTACTGCGGGGTCTTGGCATTGGACTGGAGCTCGACCTTGGCACCCAGCTGGCTGTGGGAATAGGTGCCGACCGGCGTGCCGTCGATCTTGAGCAGGTACTTGCCCGGCGCGAGACCCTGGACGCGAATCCGCTCGTTGCTGAGCTTGTGGCCGGCCTTGACGTAACCATAGCCCGACTGCGCCTCCTCGGGCAGCACCCATGGCAGGGACGCGGCTTTGAAGCTGAAGGCCAGGGTGTTTGCATCGCCCTCGATCGCACTCACCTCGTCTTTCCCGGCATTGACCTTCCAGGTGCCCCTCGGCCTCAAGGCATTGATCGCGGACACGCTTTTCCTGACCTGCATCTGGTCGAGCACCGCGAAGGCCATCACGGCCTGGCCATCCGGGCTGGGGTGCACGGCATCGGGAATCATGGTGAATGACGGATCGTCCACGCGCTGGATGCGGGTGATGTTGTTCATGATGGTCAGCATATCGACATAACCCATGCCGCGGTACAGTGCCTGGTCGCGCACCCATGCGCCGAAATAGGCCAGCAGGGGCGCATAGTAGTTCGTCACGTCCTCGGCGGTGCGCTCGGGATGACCCAGCACCCATCCCGGCGGCTTCTCGCGGGAGACGCGGGTGTCGTACATGCTCGGCCCCATGAGAATGGCCGTGGCCCCCATCTTCGCCAGCCGGTCCATGATCTCGCTCATGTCGCGCTCGTACTGCTCGAAAAGCGGCTGGCGGTAGCCCTGGTAGGATCCGTCGTTCATGCCGAGCAACACGGTGACGAAGTCCGGCTTGTGCACCGCCACGTCACCCGTCCAGCGCTCGAGGGCGTCGATCGCCCAGTCCCCACTGATCCCTGCGTTGACAAAATTGATCCGGCGATCGGGAAAGCGGGTATAGAAGAAATCCTCGATGTACTGGGTGTAGAGACACTGGTGCGTGATACTGTCGCCGAGAAAAAGGACGGTCTGGCCATCCTTCACATCGAGCTGGGTGAAGGGTTTTTTCGGTTCCGCCGCCCGGGTGAGGCAAAGCGGCAACAAGAGCAGGAGCATCAGGGTTCTTTTCATGATCGTTCTACAGGTTCCGGGTGAATCGTTCCGTATTCGCAGCATCGGCTTGATACCCCATGCGTTTCAGGTACACGGCATGGGCCACGTTCCGGGTGTTGACGCTCAGGGTTTGTATCCCAATGGAACGAAGCTCTTCAAGCCCCCGGCCATATAAAAAACGGGCACTCTTCAGGTCGCGATGCGAAGGGGTGACGTAATCGATCAGGACTTCCCCGTCGCCCCTCACGCTGAACAGGCCGACCGGCATGAGGTCGCGGGTGACGTACCAGGCCGCTGCGTCGCGGAGCTGCCCGGGGCTGAAGTCGGGGAAAAAGGTTGCGATGTCGGCTCCATAGTAATCACAAAAGCGAAGGAGCAGGGCACTGTCGGGTTCCGCCCGAACGAGATCAACATGCTCTTTCGCACGGGACATCTTCACCAGGTAATAGACATCGATGAGGATAATGAAACCGTTGACCGCAGCCACCGGCCAGGCGGGGATCAATACCCCGTAGACGGTAAAGGCCATTGCCCCCGCGAGGTTGATCCAGCGCAGGTACCAGATGCTGCTCATCAAGAGCGAAACGGCTACGAGCAGCGAGCCCGCGTATCCGATGAATTCAACCATGGGGTTGCCATCAGGCGATATGTGCGCCCTGGGTCTCCACGTACACGGCGTAAACCGATTGGCTCGCGGTCATGAAGAGCCGGTTCCGCTTGGGCCCACCAAAACAAAGGTTGGAGCAGATCTCCGGGAGCTTGACCTGGCCGATACGTTGCCCCTCGGGGTTGAAGATGTGTACCCCGTCGTAGCCTTCGCCCACCCAGCCCGCGCTGGCCCAGATATTGCCATCGGTATCGGCGCGAATACCATCGACCTGCCCGGCCAGCACCTCCCCTTCGACCTCCAGCTTCATCGAGGCGAAAGTCTTTCCCTTCGCGAGCTTCGCCGCGTCGACCACGTCCCAGACCTTCATTTCCTTCTCCGCGTCCGGGTAATGGGACGAACCGGTGTCGGCGATGTAGAGTTTCTTGTAATCCGGGGAAAAACAGAGCCCATTGGGCTTGTAAATCTCGTCGGTGACCCTGTGCAGCGCACCCGTCTTGCTGTCGATACGGTAGACCGCTTCTTTCCGGTAGGGCTGAACCGAGCCGGTGTCGGCCCGGTTCCCCTCGTAGTTCATCAGGCTTCCGTAGCCGGGGTCGGTGAACCAGATGTCCCCGTTCGGATGGACCACCGCATCATTCGGCGCGTTGAACCCCTTGCCTTCAAACCGGTCAGCCAGCACGGTAACGGTTCCGTTGTACTCGTACCGAACCACGCGACGGGTGCCGTGCTCGCAGGAGATCTGTCGGCCGGACCAGTCAAAGGTATTGCCGTTGCTGTTGTTCGAGGGATGGCGGAACAGGCTGACATGTCCATCGTCATCGAGGTAACGAAACTGCTTATTGGAGGGGATGTCGCTCCAGACCAGGTATTTCCCCACACCGTTCCACGCCGGGCCCTCGGTCCAGTGGTACCCGTGCGCCACCCGCTCGATGGCGGTGTTGCCCAGTTTGTACTTTCCGAAACTCGGGTCGAGCGAGACGATATCCGGATCGGGGTAACGCACGAGCGAGGC
>JAPYUI010000193.1 GCA_029936175.1 Kiritimatiellia bacterium | reverse complement strand
GTCGGGGATCCTTCTTCCCCTGGTGCAGGATGTGGCAGGACATGCAGCTCATCTGTTGCTCCGGATTGTCGTGAAGGAAACAGGGCGAGTTGATCAGGCCGTTGTATTCCCGGCCGGAGACCCGGATCATCCCGTCGCCCCAGAAAGACATCGGAACGGTTTCCGGTCGCTCGGCATTCCGCTTGAGGACCTCGGGGTGATCCCGGTTGTTCATCTGGTCCCATATCGTATAGCCGACGTCCGACAGGTCCATTCCCGGGCGGAGTGCCCGCCCATGCTCGTAAAATCGTTGCTCGGTTGCGGGGTTCAGCAGGGAGAGGCCATGGCACTTTCCACAAACGACCGACATACGATTCGGCGCGAGTTCGGTCGGCACCACGATGGGATCCTGCTCCGGGGCCTCGTCCGACGCGAGGCGCAGGCGGACATGCTCCGCAGCGGGTCCGTGACAGGATTCACAGGCGATCCCAAATTCCGCCACGTGGGTATCCATGGCCGCTAGCGGGCCGAACACCTGGCCCGACTGCCAACTGAAATGCCGGGTTCGGCTGCGTCGTGTGACAACGAATACAGATGCCACTCCACTGCGCAACCTGGAAGTCATGATCGTAACGCATCGGTTCCAGGAAGACCGCATCGCGGGGAATCCAGCGCTTGGCTTCGATCAGGTAAACCACGGGCAAAATCGCGAGGTTCCGCAGTTCCCCCGCAGGAAACCAGTACATCTGCATGTGATGCGAACCCGTCATCAACGCGACCTGGACCTTGTGGCTTTTTGTGGCGTCAAAAATCTTTGCATAATAGCCTTGTGCATCGTGCGTCATCTCACACGAGACGCCATAGGCCTCGGCCTGCTGCTGGTTAAAATTCCCCTTCACGGTTTCGGGAGTTGGTTCAGCGGTCATGGTCCGGTGATAGGAGGCATGCCAGGTCTGGTGTTCATGTTTATGGCATTCAATGCAGCTGTCCGATCCGGCAAAGCCCGGCTCCAGTTTCTCGTACGGACGATCAGAGGGGATGTCATCGGTCGGCACGACCGCATCGGGGTTTTCGGGAACCGGACACTCGACAAGTTGCTTCGCGGGGCCAACCGGTTCCACATCGCGTGAACAGGCGGCAAGCAACGCACCGAGTATAAATAGATAAAAGACCTTTCTCAACAGGTGCTCACCCTAACCCAGATTGTTCATGGGGGCAAAGGGGAATTGCGTTTACTCTGGATGTACGTCATCTTGAAGACATGGTTCCATGGCGAAAAATCCTTTTCTCCCTTTGCGTGTTCTTTGGCACCCTCTTCCTGCTGGAACTCGGGTGCCGCGTGGCGGGTCTCGGAGCCCGGAAGGATATTCATGAGGATATCGCCAATTGGGAACGCGAGTACGAGGGCGAGTTCTTCCTCTACAGTCCACGGGAGGAACTCATCAACAACGATGGATTGCGTGACTACCCGCACGCCGTCCTGAATCCGGAAAAGCGCCCGCGTATCGTGTGCCTGGGAGACAGCGTGACCTACGGCTACGGGCTGCATCCCAAGCAGGCCTACCCATGGCAACTGCAACGGTACCTGGAGCAGGATGTCAACGCCGAGGTGTTTAACGTGGCCCTGCCCGGTTGGTCCACCCGCCAACAACATATCGCCTGGCAGCGCATTTGCCGGAAGTACGAACCCGACCTGGCCATCGTGGGTATCTGCTTAAATGATGTTGCAGAAATGCAGAACAACCTGGCCGAACCTCCAGCATGGCTGAAACTTGCCTACGGTCGGTTCAATATGGTCCGCGCCGTGGTGCGACCCGAGGCGGCGGAAATTGCACAGGTGGAGGAGTTATTTGAGCGCCCCGAACCCGCAAGGGTGACCAACGCCTATGACCTGCTGTTCAAGGAACTCGATCAACTGAAAGAGGAACTGGACGCAGACGGCGTATCCCTGCTCGTGCTCGTCTTCCCCTTCCGCCTGCAACTCGAGGACGGTGCACCTCCTCCCGCGCCGCAAAAACGTATCCTTGACCACTGCACAACCGCCGGCATTTCCGCGACGGATCTACTGTCCCTGTTCGGTCAAATGGACCCCGAAGAGGCCTTTCTGGATCACGATCACCTGACGGCAGCGGCCTGCATCCTCCTGGCGCAGGCCGTGGGAAACGTGATCCTTAAATAGCTCGTGCGAAGGCGCGGCGACAAGCGAGCAGGGTCCCCACCCCTCAGGGACGAACCATACCGGCGGTGTGTGGTCCCGTCCTTACTGATCCTTGCTCGAGCGGGGGTCCAGCGCATCGCGGAGGCCATCCCCGACGAAGTTGAACGAGAACAGGGTCAAGGACAGGGCCAAGCCTGGAAAGATGAGTAGACTCGGAAATTCCTCCATGTGCTTGGCCCCGTAGTTGATCAACTTACCCCATGAGCTGTCGGGATCAGGGATGCCGAGGCCGAGAAAGCTGAGGAAGGCCTCCAGAAGCATGACCGTGGGAATGGTGAGGGTCATGTAGACGATGATCGGGCCGAGTACGTTGGGCAGGATGTGTTTAAAAATGATACGCCGGCGGGAAACGCCCAATGCATGACAGGCCTCGACAAAATCCTGCTGCTTAACCGCCAGCACCTGGCCGCGAACGATGCGCGCCATGCTCAGCCACTCCACGGCCCCGATAGCGAGGAAGAGGAGGATGAAGTTGCGCCCGAACAGGGTCACGATGAGGATTACGAACAGGACATAGGGCAAGGCGTACATGACGTCTACGATCCGCATCATCAGGCTGTCCAGCGTACCACCGAAATAACCGGCGACAGCCCCCCAGGTCACCCCGATTAACAAGGATACGGCCGTGGCGCAAAGGGCCACGGCAAAGGAAATGCGTCCCCCGTACAGCACCCGGGTATACACGTCCCGGCCCGAATAATCGGTTCCCATCCAGTGCGTGCTACTCGGGCCACTGGCCCCGAGCTCAAGATTCTGCTCCTCGTAGCCGTAGGGCGTCAGCCAGGGGGCGAGCAGGCAAAGCAGGATCATCACGCCGAGGGCGATCATCCCGAAGACCGCCAGCTTGTTCCGGCAGAGCCGGTGCCCGGCATTTCGCCAGGGAGAGGGGGATCGGCTCATGCCTGGTTCCCTCGAATTTTGGGATCCAGGCCCATCAGGAGGAGGTCCACGAAGAGGTTAAGCAGGACAAGGATCGTGCCATAGAGGATGACCCCGCCCAGGATGACGAAAAGATCACGCGCGAGTGCGGCGTTGACGATGATCGTACCCAGGCCGGGAATACGGAAAATGGTTTCCACCACGAAGGATCCGGTGATCAAGCCTGCGGCGGCCGGACCGATAAAGGAAACCACGGGAAGCACCCCGACCCGCAGCGCGTGACCGAGCACGACCCGGATTTCCTTCAGGCCTTTTGCCCGCGCGGTTCGCACAAAGTCCTGGTTCATCACCTCCAGCATGCCGCCGCGGGTAAGACGGGCGATGTAGGCGGCATAGATGGCGCCAAGCGTGATCGTTGGCAGTACCCGATCCTCGGGGTATTCCCAACCGGCCACCCGGAACCAGCCCAGGCCGATGCCGCAGAACAGGGCCAACAAGGGCCCGAGTACGAAACTGGGAATGCAGATACCCCCCATGGCAAAAGACATCGGGACATAGTCGGACCAGGTATTCGGGCGCCAGGCTGCCACCAGGCCGCTGATGAGCCCGGTGATCATGGCGAAGAGCAGGGCCCATACCCCCAGCTCCAGGGAAGCGGGTATGGCGCCCTTGAACAGTTCATTCACGCTGAGCCCGGGATACTTCAGGCTCGGCCCCAGGTCCCCGTGAGCCAGGCCACGCATATACATCAGGTAACGAACCGGCAAAGGCTGGTCGAAACCGTAGTGTGCCTGCACCTGCTTCATGACGGATTCAGGGAGGGCCCGCTCCTGCTCAAAGGGATTGCCTGGAGCCAGCCCGACAATGAAAAAGGTAATCGTCACGATCGCGAACAACGTCACGACGGTTTCCAGTAGACGCGCTAGGAGCTTTCGCAGCATCACGGGAGCGGGGCTATGGGCTTCCCAACCCGGGCGGCAGCCAGCCTTGCCTGATCAAACACGTATGCGAGGAACTCACGACAATTGGCCCGGAGGCCCTTTACTGGAACGCGAGCAGAAGGGATCATGCTGCACCGGATACAAGTACAACCTGCAGGCGAGCAAAAGCTCAGGTGTTAAACTCCTGGAAGAGCCAGGTCGACAAGTAGCGTTCACCGGTATCACAACCGATGGTGATGATGGTCTTTCCCTCGTTTTCCGGACGCTTGGCAAACTCGACCGCGGCATGAATATTACCCCCTGCGCTGATACCGAGCAGGATGCCTTCTTCGCGAGCGACGCGACGCGCCATGGACCCGGCTTGGTCCTCGGTAATATGCATGACTTCATCGACATAATCGGCATGGTAGTTCTCCGGGATAAACCCGGCCCCGATGCCCTGGATCTTATGCGGACCGGGATCACCCCCCGCGAGCACAGGCGAAGCCTTGGGTTCCACCGCAACGGCATGGAAATCGGGATTGCGTGTTTTCAGGAGGCGCGAAACCCCACTGATGGTACCGCCGGTTCCCACTCCGGCCACGATCGCGTCGACCTTTCCGTCCGTATCGGCCCAGATTTCCTCGGCCGTGGTCTCGGCGTGGATCTCCGGATTCGCCGGGTTCGTGAATTGTGAGGGCATAAAGGCATTCGGCGTCTCGAGGAGCAGCTCCTCCGCTGTCGCTATCGCACCCGGCATCCCTTTTTCGGGCGGGGTAAGAATCAATTCAGCACCGAGAATCCGGAGCAACTGGCGGCGCTCAACGGACATGCTTTCCGGCATGCAGAGCTTGAGCTTGTACCCCTTGGCTGCGCAGACAAAGGCCAAGGCGATGCCGGTGTTTCCGCTGGTCGGTTCAACGATGACCGTATCACCTTTTATGTTTCCCGAAGCTTCCCCGGCCGCAATCATGGCCTGGCCAATACGATCCTTCACGCTGCCCAAGGGGTTGTGAGATTCCATTTTCACCAGGACGGAAGCCGCGGCCCCATCGGTTACGCGGTTCAATTTCACCAGCGGGGTTCCCCCGATAGTCTCAGTAATGTTTGCTGCAATACCCATTGCTAATTTCTCCAGTTAATCTTGTACGGTGGTATCTATCGGATTCCATCCCGGCTGGCAATTGCGAGGGTGATGAAAAAGGATTATATTCCGGTCCAGACTTGAAAGGACTGCATCGCCATGGCAGATCCTTCTATTTCACTTGATACGGAGTACATTCATGTCGATTTTTAAAGCCTATGATATCCGTGGTGTTTACGGGGAAGCCCTTTCCGACGAACTGGCCTACAAGATCGGCCGCGCCTTTGTCACCTTCCTGAACTGCAAAAAGGTCGTTGTGGGTCGGGATATGCGACCCCATTCCGAAGCCCTGAAGCGCGAACTATTCCGTGGCTTGACCGACCAGGGTGCGGAGGTGGTCGACCTGGGACTGGCATCTACCCCCATGAGCTATTTCGCCAACGCCCAGCTCGAGGCGGATGCGAGCATTATCATCACGGCCTCCCACAATCCTGGCGAATACAACGGCTTTAAGCTTTGCCGTGAAATGGCTATCCCCATCAGCGGAGCCACCGGCATCAAGGAGATCGAGCAAATCGTGATGGACGAGGCCTTCGACCCGCTGGCCGAAACGCCGGGAGCCCTCAGCACCCATGACATCCTCCCCGAGTACCGGGATCACATCCGCTCCTTTGCCGACATCCAACGCCCGCTCAAGATCGCGATCGACTACGCCAATGCCATGGGCATTTATGAGGGCAAGGTCCTGGATGGACTGCTCGACAGCGACCCCCTTTTCGACGAGCTGGACGGGACCTTTCCAAACCACGAGGCCAATCCCCTGGACGCTGATACCTATACCGATTTGCAGCAGATGGTCCGAGAGGGAGCATACGACTTTGGCATCGCCTTCGATGGCGACGCGGACCGGGTGGGTTTCGTTGACGAGAAGGGAGAAATCGTTTCAATGGACCTGATTACGGCCCTGATCGCCCAAGCCTTGCTGAAAAAGGAAAAGGGGACGGTGCTGTATGATCTCCGTAGCAGTTGGGCGGTCAAAGAAGCCATCGAGGAAAGCGGCGGCACGGCGGTCATGTGCCGGGTGGGCCATGCCTTTATCAAGAAACAGATGCGGGATCACGACGCGGTATTCGCGGGCGAGCTTTCAGGACATTATTATTTCCGGGAAAATTCCACTGCGGAAAGCTCCGCCTTGGCCGTGATCTTCATCGCCAACCTCGTCTCGTCGTCCGCGCGGCAACTCTCCGAATGGGTAGCACCACTCCACCGCTACCATGCGAGCGGCGAGATCAATTCCCGCATCAGCCAGGGTGCTGAAGAACTGATGCAGCGTTTGCGGGAAGCCTTCCCGGGTGGGCAAGTTTCACAACTCGACGGCCAAAGCATCGAGTTTGACGACTGGTGGTTTAACGTCCGCATGTCAAACACCGAACCCCTGTGCCGCCTGAACCTGGAAGCAAAAACGCAGGCAATCATGGAAGAGCGGCGGGAGCAGATCCTGGAGTTAATACGCAGCGGGTGAGCAATCCGAACCGGCCGGGGAACACCGGGGTATAGACCAGCTTGAACCCGTTCGTGTGCGAAAGCTCCACGCGTGATTTGACGTAATTCCCTTTACCTGCACCGTCATCCTCGTAGACTTGGTTGAACCCGGAGAACGCCGATGAGAGCCTTTCTTTCAATCACCTTGCTGAGCCTGCTCACCCCCCTCGCATCCACTCATGCCGCACGCTATGTGGATCAGGAATTAAAGTTTATCTACCAGGTTTATGCACCCACTTGGGATTTTTATGATTCAGCATGGGCGCTGGAGGCCGAGTTGCAACGCTGGCACAGCGACACCCTTGGCTATGCCCTTGTCGGCGGCTTGCAGGAATGGACGCCCGCCCGCCGACCGAGTGAAATTCTTCGCTTCAGTGAGACACTCGTAGTCCGGCGAAATTTTGCCTACATCCCCATCGGGGCACATGTGCTTTACCGGCCGATCGTGAATGAGTACCTCAGCCTGACCTTCGCCGCGGGGGGGCGTTTCGCGGTAGGTGCCACGACGGCCACGGCAGATGTGAGCGTCGATACTTCGGAGGGCGTCAACCGTATCCGGGCAGGCGGCATGGATGTCGGAACCAGTTTTATGCTCAGCCTCGCGGCCGACCTGGAGTGGCACTGCACGGAGGACACCTACCTGTTCGGCGGCGTTGGATATCAGCAGGACCTCCTCCCGGGGGAGATCGCCTTTGCGGGCAGCAAGTTCGGTGACAATGAGTTGAGTGCGCCCTTCTTCCGCATCGGGGTCATCATCGACATGTAGCAGGAGTCGGGGCCGGGATGCGTGAAGAACGCTTCATGCGAGCCTTCCCGCCTCACGCACTTTCTCAGCGATCGCCCTACGGCGTGGCAGGTTCAGGAGGCGTGGCTCGCAATTCGATTTCCGGAAGC